>NZ_LZEU01000001.1:4287500-4618402 GCF_014490745.1 Pseudomonas alcaligenes
TCAGCGACCTGGAAAGCATTGCCCTGACCCGCACCGACAAGGGCTACAGTTTCAAGCGCGACCTGGTCAAACCGGATGTGCGCACCACATACGCCCATGGCGTGATCGACAGTTCACTGTTCCTCTCGGCCAAGCGCGCCGGCCTGTCCCATGACTTGACCATGGATCTGGCCAACGTCTTCGGCTACGACATCGACTTCGCCCTCGACATCCGCGAAGGCGACGAATTCGAAGTGATCTACGAAGAGCACGTGGTTAATGGCAAGCAGGTGGGCAACGGCGACATCCTCGCCGCACGCTTCACCAACCGCGGCAAGACCTACACCGCCGTGCGCTACACCAGCAAACAGGGCGTGACCAGTTACTACAACGCCGACGGCAACAGCATGCGTAAGGCGTTCATCCGCACCCCGGTGGACTTCGCCCGCATCAGCTCGAAGTTCTCCATGGGCCGTCGTCACCCGATCCTGAACAAGATCCGCGCCCACAAGGGCGTCGACTATGCCGCCCCGCGCGGTACGCCGATCAAGGCCGCCGGCGATGGCAAGATCCTCCTCGCCGGCCGCCGCGGTGGTTATGGCAACGCGGTGATCATTCAGCACGGCAACAGCTACCGCACTCTGTACGGCCACATGCAGGGTTTTGCCAAAGGCATCCGCACCGGCGGCATGGTCAAGCAGGGACAGATCATCGGCTACATCGGTACCACCGGCCTGTCCACCGGGCCGCACCTGCACTACGAGTTCCAGGTCAACGGCAAGCACGTCGACCCGCTCAGCCAGAAACTGCCGATGGCCGACCCGATCGCCCGCAGCGAAAAGCAGCGCTTCCTGCAGCTGAGCCAGCCGCTGATGGCGCGCATGGATCAGGAAAAGGCCACGCAACTGGCCCTGAACAAGCCTTAAGCCCATGCCGCGCTATGTGGGGGTGATGTCCGGCACCAGCCTCGACGGCCTGGACATCGCCCTGATCGACCAGGGCAACCGTCCCACTCTGCTCGCCCATCACTACCTGCCGATGCCAGCCGCCCTGCGCGCCGAGCTGCTCAGCCTGTGCGCCTCCGGCCCCGATGAACTGGCCCGCGCAGCCATTGCCGAACAGCACTGGGTGACCCTGGCCGCGGCCGGCATCGCCACCCTGCTGGCCCGCGAAGGCCTGCTGGCCAGTGATATCCGTGCCATTGGCAGCCACGGCCAGACCGTGCGCCACGAGCCGGCACGCGGTTTCACCGTGCAGATCGGCAACCCGGCGCTGCTCGCCGAGCTGACCGGCATCAGCGTGGTCGCTGACTTCCGCCGCCGCGATGTGGCCGCCGGCGGCCAGGGCGCGCCCCTGGTTCCGGCCTTCCATGAAAGCCTGTTCGATGACCATGAGCAGCCGTGCGCCGTGCTCAATGTCGGCGGCTTCAGCAATCTCAGCCTGTTGACGCCGGGGCAAGCGGTACGTGGCTTCGACTGCGGCCCGGGCAATGTGCTGCTGGATGCCTGGATCCAGCAGCAGCGCGGCGAGTCCTTCGACCGTGACGGCGCCTGGGCCGCCAGCGGCATCCTGCACAAGGAGTTGCTGCAACGCCTGCTGAGCGATCCCTACTTCCGCACCCAGGGCCCCAAAAGCACCGGGCGCGAGCTGTTCAACCTGCCCTGGCTGCAGCAGCACCTGCACAGCCTGCCGCCGCTGGCCGCCGCCGATGTCCAGCGCAGCCTGCTGGAGCTGACGGCCCGCAGCATCGTCGAATCACTCCAGCAAGCCCAGAGCGACACGGCCGAGCTGCTGGTCTGTGGTGGCGGCGCCCATAACGCTGCCCTGATGCAGCGCCTGGGCGAGCTGCTGCCGAACTGCCAGGTGGCCAGCACGGCGAGCCGCGGCGTGCCGCCGGACTGGGTCGAAGCCATGGCCTTCGCCTGGCTGGCCCACTGCTGCCTGGAGCACATCCCCGCCAACCGCCCGAGCGTCAGCGGCGCCAAGGGGCCACGGGTGCTGGGCGCGATCTACCCGGCCTGACAACGGCCGACGCCATATTGCTTGGCGCCATTCCCCACAAACGAAAAAGCCGCGCAGATGCGCGGCTTTTTGCTGCCTGACGGGCGACTCAGATCGAGAAGGACGAACCGCAGCCGCAGGTGGTGCTGGCGTTCGGGTTGTTGATCACGAAGCGCGAACCTTCCAGACCTTCCTGGTAGTCCACCTCGGCTCCGGCCAGGTACTGAAAGCTCATCGGATCGACCACCAGGCTGACGCCCTCGCGCTCGACGATGGTGTCGTCGTCGGCCACTTCCTCATCGAAAGTGAAACCGTACTGGAAGCCGGAACAGCCGCCGCCGGTGACGAACACCCGCAGTTTCAGGCGCTCGTTGCCTTCCTCGTCGACCAGGCTCTTCACCTTGTTCGCCGCACCCTGGGTGAAGATCAGGGGGGTTGGAATGAAGGTTTCGACGCTCATCTTGCTGCTCTCCCGGCGCCAGGCGCCATGTCACGTACTGCTGAGGCTAGGCATTATCCGCTTACCCGAGCAAATTGGTCAATTATTGGCCGCCACGCGATCGACCTATTCCGCCAGATGGGGGCACCCGGCGGAACATCAAGACCGCGCCCGCGCCTTACGGCATCAGACCGGCATGGGCCAGGCCCAGGCGCTCGTCCAGACCGAAGAGGATGTTCATGTTCTGCACGGCCTGACCGGAGGCACCCTTGACCAGGTTGTCGATCACCGACAGCACCACCACCAGTTCGCCACCCTGCGGCCGGTGCACGGCGATGCGGCAGACGTTGGCGCCACGCACGCTGCGGGTTTCCGGGTGACTACCAGCCGGCATCACGTCGACGAAGGGCTCATTGGCATAACGCTGCTCGAACAGTGCCTGCAGGTCGACGCCACGGTCGGCCACGGTCGCATAGAGGGTGGCGTGGATACCGCGGATCATCGGCGCCAGGTGCGGCACGAAGGTCAGGCCGACCGGGCTGCCAGCCGCGCGGCGCAGGCCCTGGCTGATTTCCGGCAGGTGGCGGTGGCCCTTGACCGAGTAGGCCATCAGGCTTTCGCTGGACTCGCACAGCAGCGAGCCGACCTTGGCACCACGGCCGGCGCCACTGACACCCGAGGCGCAGTTGGCAATCAGCCGGCTGTTGTCGGCCAGGCCGGCTTCCAGCAGCGGGATCAGGCCGAGCTGGGTGGCGGTCGGGTAGCAGCCGGGCACGGCGATCAGGCGGGCGCCCTTGATCGCTTCGCGGTTGACCTCAGGCAGGCCGTAGACCGCTTCCGGCAGCAGATCCGGTGCGCCGTGAGGCTGGCCGTACCACTTGGCCCACTCCTCGGCGTCCTGCAGGCGGAAGTCGGCGGACAGGTCGATGACCTTGGTACCGGCCGCCAGCAGTTCGCCGGCCAGGGCATGGGCCACGCCGTGCGGGGTGGCGAAGAACACCACGTCGCAGGCGCCCAGAGTGGCGCTGTCCGGCACACTGAAAGCCAGTTTGTCGTAGTGGCCGCGCAGGTTCGGGTACATGTCGGCGACTTTCACTCCGGCCTCGGAACGCGAGGTGATCACCACCACTTCCGCCTGCGGGTGCTGCGCCAGCAGACGCAGCAATTCCACACCGGTGTAACCCGTGCCGCCAACGATACCGACCTTGACCATCACCCTGCCCTCGTAACCAACCCAGAAAAGCTGACGATGATAAGGCGCACCGGGGCCGCGGCCAACCTCAAAGGTGACGCACGGGGCCGGCTTTCTCTACTATCGGCGACAGAATCCGCCTCAAGGACTGCTTCGATGCTTTATCTGTGGGTCAAGGCCCTGCACATCATTGCCCTGGTCTGCTGGTTTGCCGGCCTGTTCTACCTGCCGCGCCTGTTCGTCTACCACGCCGCCGCCAGCGACGAGACCAGCCAGCAGCGCTTCTGCGTGATGGAGCGCAAGCTCTATCGCGGCATCATGAACCCGTCGATGCTCGCCACCCTGGTCTTCGGCGCCTGGCTGCTCTATCTCAACCCGGCCTGGCTGCAGATGGGCTGGCTGCATGCCAAGCTGCTGCTGGTAGTGCTGCTGATCGGCTACCACCATGTCTGCGGCGCCCAGCTCAAGCGCTTCGCCCGTGGCGAGAACAGCCGCAGCCACGTGTTCTATCGCTGGTTCAACGAAATCCCGGTAGTGTTCCTGTTGGCCATCGTCATCCTGGTGGTGGTCAAGCCCTTCTGACCGGGCGCGAACACAGAACAAACAGAGGAAACGCCATGTCCCTGCCCGCTCTGCTCGACCAACGCCTGCGTCTGCCGGTAGTCGCCGCGCCGATGTTCCTGGTGTCCACCCCGCCACTGGTGCTGGCCTGCTGCCAGAGCGGCGTGCTCGGCAGCTTCCCGGCCCTCAACCAGCGGGAAAGCGCCGGCTTCAAGGCCTGGCTGGAAGAGATCGAGGCGGGGCTGACGGCGGACTCGGCGCCCTATGCGGTCAACCTCATCGTGCACGGCAGCAACCCGCGCCTGCAGGCCGACCTGGCGATCTGCGTGGAACACAAGGTGCCGGTGGTGATCACCAGCCTGGGCGCGGTCAAGGAAGTGGTCGATGCCGTGCACAGCTACGGTGGCCTGGTGTTCCACGACGTCACCACCCGCCGTCACGCGGAGAAGGCTGCCGAGGCCGGAGTCGACGGGCTGATCGCGGTGGCTGCCGGCGCCGGCGGGCATGCCGGCACCTGGAGCCCGTTCGCCCTGGTCGCCGAAATCCGTCAGTTCTTCGACAAGACCCTGCTGCTCTCCGGCTGCCTCAACCATGGCCACGAGATCCTCGCTGCCCAGCTGCTGGGCGCCGACCTGGCCTACATGGGTACTCGCTTCATCGCCACCCGCGAAAGCAATGCCGACGCCGACTACAAGCAGATGATTCTTGGCGCCCGCGCTGCCGACATCGTGCACACCCCGGCGGTGTCCGGCGTGCCGGCCAGCTTCATGCGCCAGAGCCTGGAACGCGCCGGCTACGACCTCAAGCGCCTGCAGGACAAGGGCGACGTCAACTATGGCGAGAAGCTCAAGCCGATCAGCGATGAAGCCAAGGCCTGGAAGACCGTATGGTCGGCCGGCCAGGGCGTCGGCGGCATCGCCGACCTGCCCGGCGTGACCGAACTGGTGGCGCGCCTGGATGCCGAATACCGCGCCGCCCTTGGCCAAGGCAGCCAGCTGAGCCAGCGCTGGCCACGCTGAGTCCTGCGCCTGGCAGGGCTACCCGCCGAGTCCACGCCACAACAGATCAAGAATCGACAGGGATGCACAGATGACCGAAGCCCGTTTCAAGATCGTTTTCAGCGGCGAGCTGATGCCAGACATGGCCGCCGACACCGTCAAGGACAACCTCGCCCAGCTGTTCAAGAGCAACCGCGACAAGATCGAGGCGCTGTTCAGCGGCGCCCGCGTGCCGCTCAAGCGCGACCTGGCCGAAGCCGAGGCCGACAAGTACCTGACGGCCCTGCAGCGCGCCGGCGCACGGGTCTACAAAGAGCCCGACCTGGCGGCCAACCTGAGCCTGGTGGAGACCGACGATCACCGCAGCGCAGCCGCCGAGGAGCCGGCCAGCGACGAGCACATGAGCTGCCCGAAATGCGGCCATGAGCAGGCCAAGGCCAACGAGTGCAGCGCCTGCGGCATCATCATCGACAAGTACCTGGCGCGTCAGGCCCAGTTGGCCGCCAGCGCCGCCGAACCCGCGGCGGCAACTGCCACGGCGGCTGGCAGCACACCATCGCCTTATGCCACGCCCAAGGCCCAGGTGGCCGAGGCCCAACCGGAATACGCCGAGCTCAAGGTGTTCAGCATCCAGGGGCGAATCGGCCGGGTGCGCTACCTGGCCTGGTCGGCGGTCATGTCCCTGATCTTCATGGCGGCCTACCTGATCGCCGCCCTCAGCCTGGCCATCTCCCCGGTTGTCGGCGGCCTGCTGATCACGGCCGTGGTCATCGCGGCCATCGTGGTCGGCGTGCAGATCGGCGTGCAGCGCCTGCATGACCTCGACTGGTCCGGCTGGCTGTGGTTGCTGCTGCTGGTGCCGATTGCCAACTTCGTGATGGCGATCCTGATGCTGGTGGTGCCCGGCACCCCACAGGCCAACCGCTTCGGCCCGCCGCCGCCGCCCAACAGCACGGCGGTCAAGGTGCTGGCCTTCGTCTGGCTGGGACTGCCTGTGGTGGCCGGCATCCTCGCCGCCCTTGCCGTCCCCGCTTACCAGGACTACGTCGAGCGTGCCCAGCAGGCGCAACACGCGGACGTCGCCGCGCCGGTCGAGGAGTAAGCAGGTGAAGCAGGCGAGGGACTACGCATGAGTAGCTATGCACTGATCACCGGCGCCTCCGGCGGCCTCGGCCTGGCCCTGGCCGAAGCCCTGGCCCGCCGCGGCCACAACCTGATCCTGGTGGCCCGCCAGCGCGAAGCCCTGGAAAGCGTGGCCTGCGAACTGACCCAGCGCTTCGGCGTCGAAGCGCTGTTCCGCGTCTGCGACCTGGCCGAGCCGCTGCAGGTCAACGGCCTGATCCAGGAGCTGGAGCAGGGCGAGCGGCGCATCGAGCTGCTGGTGAACAACGCCGGCATCGGCAGCGCCGGCCTGTTCACCGAGCTGGACTGGAGCCACGAGCAGGAGCTGATCGAGCTCAACGTGCTGGCCGTGGCGCGTCTGTGCCATGGCGTCGGCCAGATGATGGTGGCCCAGGGCGGCGGACAGATTCTCAACGTGGCCTCGCTGGCGGCGTTCCAGCCCGGCCCGCTGATGAGCAACTACTTCGCCAGCAAGGCCTATGTGCTGAGCCTGTCCGAGGGGCTGCGCAACGAGCTGGCGCCCCACCAGGTCAAGGTCTCGGTGCTCTGCCCCGGCCCGGTGGCCACCAGCTTCTTCCGCCGTGCGGCGATCTACAGCGGCGGCATGGAGCGCCAGCAGCTGCTGGCCAGCCCCGAGGAGATCGCCCTGATCGCCGTGCGCGGGCTGGCGAAAAACCGCGCCATCATCATCCCCGGCTGGCGCAACCGCCTGGTGCCGCCGCTGCTGCGCCTGGCGCCGCGAGCGCTGGTGCGGCGCATCGCCATGCGCATGATCAAGCCGCTGCTGCCACGCTAATCAGCTCTAGTCGGCGCTCACCGTGCGGCCGTCAGCCCAGGCGCGCAGGGCCGCCAACTCTTCAGCCATGACCACCGACAACGGTGCGGTGGCCTGGATGTTGTGCAGCAGCAGCGCCTGATCCACCGGCTGCTGGCGGGCCTGGGCGGCGTACAGGGCGCTGACCACCACCTGCTCGATTTCCGCCCCGGAGAAGCCCGCGCAGGCCGCTGCCAGCGCCGCCAGATCGAACTGCTCGGGCTCCAGCTCGCGGCGGCGCAGGTGGATGGCGAAGATGTCCGCACGCACTTCGGCAGTCGGCAGGTCGACGAAGAACAGCTCGTCGAAACGCCCCTTGCGCACCAGCTCCGGCGGCAGGCGGTGGATGGCGTTGGCGGTGGCGACCATGAACACCGGCGCCTTGCGCTCGGCCATCCAGGTCAGCAAGGTGCCGAGCACCCGCTGGCTGACGCCGTCGTCGTTGTCGCCGCTGGCCAGGCCCTTCTCCAGCTCGTCCATCCACAGCACGCAGGGCGCCATCTGTTCGGCCAGGCGCAGCGCCTCGCGCAGGTTGCGCTCGGTCTCGCCGAAGAACTTGTTGTACAGGCTGGCGAAGTCCAGGCGCAGCAGCGGCAGGCCCCACAGCCCGGCCACCGCCTTGGCCGCCAGGCTCTTGCCGCCGCCCTGCACGCCCACCAGCAGCATGCCCTTGGGCATGTCGGCGCTCTTGCCGCTGTGGAATACCGCCTCGCGCTCGTCCAGCCAGCGCTTGAGGTTGGTCAGCCCGCCCACTTCGGCGAAGCGCGCGGTGTCGTACTCGAAGCTGAGCACGCCCTCCAGGTCGAGCAGCTGGAACTTGGCCTTGTTCAGATCCGGCAGGTCTTCCTGGGTGATGGCGCCGTCGTCGCAGATCACGTTGCGCGCCAGCGCCCGCGCCTCGGCATGGCTCATGCCGCGCAGGTTCTTTACCACCTGCTGCAGGGTACGGTTGTCGGTGCGTACCCGCGAGCCGCGGTTGCGCTCGCTCCAGCGCGTGGCCTCCTCGCGCACGATGCTCAGCAGCTCCTCCTCGCTGGGCAGCGCCAGGCTGAAGCGCGCGGCATAGCGCTGCACTTCCGGCGGCAACTTGAGGCCATGGGAAACCAGCACCAGGGTCGGCTTGTGCGGCGCATCGCTCATCGCGATTTCCTTGAGCAGGCGCACCAGCTTGGGGTTGTCGGTGAGGAACGGATGCAGGTCGCACATCACGTAGAGATTGGCCGTGGGGTCGGCCTTGATCAGGCGCAGCGCCTGTTCCGGCTCGCGGCTGTCCAGCTCGCCCACCGGCTCGCCGCCGAAGGCCAGGCGCTGCAGGCCCTCGGTGACCGCCCAGGTGTAGATGCCGAGACCGCGCTTGACCGCCAGGGAGGTCAGGGTCTCCAGCACCCGCGGTTCGTCCCAGGACTCGATCACCACCAGTTTGACCCGGGAATCCAGCACCAGCCCCAGATCATGGATATCGTTCTTCACACTCGCTCCTTGTGCTACCGGTCGGCACCATTAAACTCGCAAAAGCATACCGAAAGACTCAGGAGGAAATCCCGTGGACTGTCTGTTCTGCAAGATTGCCGCCGGCGAAATTCCCGCCCGCAAGATTTACGAAGACGACCAGGTCATGGCCTTCCACGACATCGGCCCGCAGGCGCCGGTGCACTTTCTGGTGATCCCCAAGCGCCATATCGCCACCCTCGGCGACCTCGACGAGGCCGATCGACCGCTGGCCGGGCACCTGCTCTACACCGCCCAGCGCCTGGCCAGGGAGCTCGGCTGCGACGAGGGCTTTCGCCTGGTGATGAACTGCAACGAGCTGGGCGGGCAGACCGTCTACCACATCCACATGCACGTGCTCGGTCAGCGCCAGCTGCACTGGCCGCCGGGCTGAGCAGCCGCGACCTGTTGTCACCGGTCAAAAAACTGTCTGCGCCTTCAGGTAAACTGCCGACATGCTTCCCGTGGAGTTGGCCATGAGCAACGAACGCCAGTTTTCCCCCGTCGACCGCCTGCTGATGCAGGCCGATGCCGCCATGCGCACCCTGCTGCCGTTCAGCGGCGCGCCGGCGCGGCCGTCGCCGGCCATCGTGCAGAACGAGGCGCCGCTGAGCGACGAGGACGCCCGCCACGTGGCCGGGCTGATGCGCATCAACCACACCGGCGAGGTGTGCGCCCAGGCGCTGTACCAGGGCCAGGCGCTGACCGCCAAGCTGCCGGAAGTGCGCAAGGCCATGGAGCACGCGGCCGACGAGGAAGTCGACCACCTGGCCTGGTGCGAGCAGCGCATCCGTGAGCTGGGCAGCAGCCCGAGCCTGCTCAACCCGCTGTTCTACGGTCTGTCGTTCGGTGTCGGCGCGGTCGCCGGGCTGATCAGCGACAAGGTCAGCCTGGGCTTCGTCGCCGCCACCGAGGATCAGGTGGTCAAGCACCTGGACGAGCACCTGGAGCAGATCCCGGCGGACGACGCCAAGACCCGCGCCATCCTCGAGCAGATGCGCGAGGACGAGCAGCACCACGCCACCAGCGCCATCGAGGCCGGCGGCCTGCGCTTCCCGGCGCCGGTGAAGTTCGGCATGAGCCTGCTGTCCAAGGTGATGACCAAAAGCACCTACCGCATCTGAAACTGCGGACATGAAAAAGGGCGCCGATGGCGCCCTTTTTCGTTGCAGAAGAACTCAGCGCGGCATATTGCGCGCGTAGAAGATCTCCAGCATCTCGTGGCGCACTCGCTCTTCCACCTGCTTGCGCTGTTCGGCAGTCAGGTTGGAGGTGGCATCGCCGAACAGGTAGTTGTCCAGCTCGAAGTCCTTGAGCAGCATCTTGGTGTGGAACAGGTTCTCCTGGTACACGTTGACGTCCGTCATTTGATAGGCGTCCTGGGTGTCGTCGGAGAGGTAGTTCTGGATCGAGTTGATCTCGTGGTCGATGAAGTGCTTCTTGCCTTCCACGTCGCGGGTGAAGCCACGCACGCGATAGTCGACGGTGACGATGTCCGAGTCGAACTGGTGGATCAGGTAGTTGAGCGCCTTCAGCGGCGAGATCACGCCGCAGGTCGACACGTCGATATCCACGCGGAAAGTCGCGATGCCCGACACCGGATGGATTTCCGGGTAGGTGTGCACGGTGATGTGGCTCTTGTCCAGGTGCGCCAGGATGGTCTCTGGCAGCGGCCCGGGGGATTCCTCGATCTGGCTGGCGGTGGGCTCCACCGGCTGCTCGGAGATCAGGATGGTCACGCTGGCGCCTTGCGGGTCGTAGTCCTGACGGGCGATGTTCAGGATATTGGCGCCGATGATGTCGACAACATCGGTGAGGATCTGCGTCAGGCGCTCGGCATCGTACTCTTCGTCGATGTACTGCACATAGGCCTGCTGGTCTTCCGGCGTTTCCGCGTAGCAGATGTCATAGATGTTGAAGCTCAAGGTCTTCGTCAGGTTGTTGAACCCGTGGAGCTTGAGTTTGCTTTTCACCGTTGGAAACTCTCTTGTGGATGCGGCTCTGCCGCGTGATCGAGCATGCCCGTCAGCTGCGAACGACTCAGCTGCGTAGGACGGTTAACACCTCTTCGCGATGGCGATTGGTTTTGGTTTGGGGCGCTGGCCCCGAAAAGGGCCGCGCATTATGCAGATCGCCGGCCCTGGCGGCCAGAGTCTGCGCCCGCTTTGTGATAGCCGGGTGACCAGGCGCCGTCAGGCGCCCAGTTCGACGATCTCGTAGTCGTGGGTGATTTCCACGCCGGCCCGGCCGAGCATGATCGAGGCCGAGCAGTACTTCTCCGCCGAGAGCTCCACCGCGCGCTTGACCTGGGCCTCCTTGAGGCCGCGGCCCTTGACCACGAAGTGCAGGTGGATCTTGGTGAACACCTTGGGGTCTTCGTCGGCGCGTTCGGCCTCGAGGAAGGCCTCGCAGCTCTCGACCGGCTGGCGCGACTTCTTGAGGATGCTGACCACGTCGAAGTTGCTGCAGCCGCCCAGGCCGATCAGCACCATCTCCATCGGGCGCACGCCCAGGTTGCGCCCACCAGCGTCGGGCGGGCCGTCCATCACCACCACATGGCCGCTACCGGATTCACCGAGGAACATGGCCTCACCGGCCCATTGAATGCGCGCTTTCATCGCCTGGACTCCACTGCCCGAAAAAAGACGCGTAGCTTAACACAGGCCTCTGTGACGCCCTTCTCCGCGGCCCTGAGCAGACATTAACCGGCGCAGTGTTAGCTGCGTCGCAAATCGGCTTGCCGCACCCCGCCGGTCTGTTAAGCTGGCCGCGGATAACTGGCACACTTGTTCGGATAACTAAATAAAAAAACGCCTGCTGGACAAAGGCTTACTAATTCTTTTCGGGACTCGGGCATGGTCGCTATTACCCTTACACCAAAAATCAAGAATCTCGATAAACTCCTCGCGCACTGTCATCGCCGCCGCTACACCGCCAAAAGCACCATCATCTATGCGGGCGATCGCTGCGAAACCCTGTTCTTCATCATCAAAGGCTCGGTCACCATCCTCATCGAGGACGACGACGGCCGCGAGATGATCATCGCCTACCTCAATGCCGGCGACTTCTTCGGCGAAATGGGTCTGTTCGAGAAGGAAGGCAGCGAGAAGGAACGCAGCGCCTGGGTGCGCGCCAAGACCGAATGCGAAGTGGCCGAGCTGAGCTACGCCAAGTTCCGCGAGCTGACCCAGCAGGATCCGGAGATCCTCTACGCCCTGGGCAGCCAGATGGCCGACCGCCTGCGCAACACCACGCGCAAGGTGGGTGACCTGGCCTTCCTCGACGTTACCGGCCGCGTGGCCCGCACCCTGCTCGACCTGTGCAAGCAGCCGGACGCCATGACCCACCCGGACGGCATGCAGATCAAGATCACCCGCCAGGAAATCGGCCGTATCGTCGGCTGCTCCCGCGAGATGGTCGGGCGCGTGCTCAAGTCCCTGGAGGAACAGGGCCTGGTACACGTCAAAGGCAAGACCATGGTGGTGTTCGGCACCCGCTAAGGGGTACCGGCCAGAAAAAAGCCCGCCAATAGGCGGGCTTTTTCATTCGGCGAACAGGTAGGGCGGGTGAAACCCGCGGGACACTGGCCGCAAGCTGCCTGCGCGGGTTGCACCCGCCCTACGTCAGACACAAAAAAAGCCCGCCGATAGGCGGGCTTTTGGTCGGCACTCGATCAGTCCGGATCGGAGCCCAGCACCACGTGCTTGCCGTCGGGGAAGAACAGGCGCTTGAGCTCGACACCCGGATCCTCGGCGCGCATGAAGGCCTCGCCGACCAGGAAGGCATACACCTCGCTGATTTCCATCAGCTCCACGTCGGCGCGGTTGAGGATGCCGCTCTCGGTGACCACCAGGCGGTCGCGGGGAATTCGCGGCAGCAGGTCGAGGGTGATATCCAGGCTGACTTCAAAGGTGTGCAGGTTGCGGTTGTTGATGCCCACCAACGGCGTATCCAGGGTCTTCAGCGCACGCTCCAGCTCGTCGCCGTCGTGCACTTCCACCAGCACGTCGAGGCCGACATCCTTGGCCACGCTGGCCATCTCGGCCATGCGCACGTCATCCAGGGCGGAGACGATCAGCAGCACACAATCGGCGCCCAGGGCGCGGGCTTCGACGATCTGATACGGGTCGACCATGAAGTCCTTGCGGATCACCGGCAGCGAGCAGGCCGCGCGCGCCTGCTGCAGGTACTCGTCGGCGCCCTGGAAGAAGTCGATATCGGTCAGCACCGACAGGCAGGTGGCGCCGCCGGCCTGGTAGCTCTTGGCGATCTGCGCCGGCTGGAAGTCGGCACGCAGCACGCCCTTGCTCGGCGAGGCCTTCTTGATTTCGGCGATCACCGCTGGCTGCTTGCGCGCCGCCTGCTCCAGCAGGGCGCGGGCAAAACCGCGCGGCGCGTCGGCCTGGCGCGCGGCCGCCTCGACTTCGGCGAAGCTGACGCGGGCACGACGCTCGGCGACTTCCTCGAACTTGCGCGCAATGATCTTTTCCAGAACGGTAGGAAGGCTCACGCTTCGTTCTCCTGCTTGAACACGGCGGTGAAGGACACCAGTTCATCGAGTTTTTCCCAGGCCAGGCCAGTGTGCAAGGCATCCTGGGCCAGGTGCACACCTTCCTTGAGGCTGGTGGCGTGGTCGGCGGCATACAGCGCCGCGCCGGCGTTGAGCACGATCATGTCGGCGGCCTTCTGGCCATTCTCGGTCTTGCGCTTGCCCAGCGCGTCACGGATCAGCGCCAGGGAGTCGGCGGCGCCGCCCACGGTCAGGCCGATCAGGCTCTGGCTCTTGATGCCGAAGTCTTCCGGCTGCACGCGGTATTCGCTGACCACGCCGTCCTTGAGTTCGGCGATGTAGGTCGGCGCGGCCAGGCTGATCTCGTCCAGGCCATCCTGCGCATGCACCACCAGCACGTGCTTGCTGCCCAGGCGCTGCAGCACTTCGGCCAGCGGGCGGCACAGGGCCTGGCTGAACACGCCGAGCACCTGGTGCTTGACCCCAGCCGGGTTGGTCATCGGGCCGAGCATGTTGAAAATGGTGCGCAGGGCCAGCTCGCGACGCGGGCCGATGGCATGCTTCATGGCGCCATGATGGGCCGGGGCGAACATGAAGCCGACCCCCACGGACTCCACGCAGCGGGCCACCTGCTCAGGCTTGAGGTTCAGGTAGACCCCCGCCGCCTCCAGCAGATCGGCGCTGCCGCTCTTGCCGGAGACCGCACGGTTGCCGTGCTTGGCCACCTTGCCACCGGCCGCGGCGACCACGAAGGCGGCGGCGGTGGAAACGTTGAAGATATTCATGCCGTCGCCACCGGTGCCGCAGGTGTCGACCAGGCGCTCGGCGTTGATCTGCACCGGCGAGGCCAGCTCGCGCATGACCTGGGCCGCGCCGACGATCTCGTCGATGGTCTCGCTCTTCATGCGCATGCCCATGAGGAACGCGCCGACCTGCGCATCGGTGCACTGGCCGGTCATGATCTCGCGCATCACGTCCTGCATTTCCGCAGTGTTGAGGTCGAGCTGGTTGACCACCCGGTTGAGGGCTTCCTTGATATCCATGTCAGCGCACCCCGCCGGTCTGCTTGAGGAAGTTGGCGAACAGTTCGTGGCCCTGCTCGGTGAGGATGGATTCCGGGTGGAACTGCACACCCTCGATGTTCAGGGTCTTGTGGCGCAGGCCCATGATCTCGTCGACGCTGCCGTCGGCGTGCTGGGTCCAGGCGGTCATTTCCAGGCAGTCCGGCAGAGTCTCGCGCTTGACCACCAGGGAATGGTAGCGGGTCACGGTGAGCGGCTTGTTGAGGCCGTTGAACACGCCCAGATCCTGGTGGAACACCGGGCTGGTCTTGCCGTGCATCACCTGGCGCGCGCGCACCACGTCGCCACCGAAGGCCTGGCCGATGCTCTGGTGGCCCAGGCACACGCCGAGGATCGGCAGCTTGCCGGCGAAATGCAGGATGGTCTCGATGGACACCCCGGCTTCGGTCGGCGTGCATGGGCCCGGCGAGACCACGATGCGCTCGGGTTTCAGCGCCTCGATTTCGGCGACCGTCAGCTCGTCGTTGCGGATCACGTGGACATCGGCACCCAGTTCGCCCAAGTACTGCACCACGTTGTAGGTAAAGGAGTCGTAGTTGTCGATCATCAGCAGCATGGCAGGGGCTCCCTTACTTCTTGGCCGCAGGTACGGACTGTTCGGCGAGACTGACCGCGCGGAACATGGCGCGGCGCTTGTTCAGGGTTTCTTCCCACTCCAGGGCCGGCTGCGAGTCGGCGACGATGCCGGCGCCGGCCTGCACGTGCAGTTCGCCGTCCTTGATCACCGCAGTGCGGATGGCGATGGCGGTGTCCATGTTGCCGTTCCACGCCAGGTAACCCACGGCACCGCCGTAGACCCCGCGCTTGACCGGCTCCAGCTCGTCGATGATCTCCATCGCGCGCACCTTGGGCGCACCGGACAGGGTGCCGGCCGGCAGGATGGCGCGCAGGGCGTCCATCGCCGACAGGCCTTCCTTCAGGTGGCCGGTGACGTTGGAAACGATGTGCATGACGTTGGAGTAGCGCTCGATCACCATCTGCTCGGTGACCTTCACTGAACCGGTGCTGGAGACGCGGCCGACATCGTTGCGGCCGAGGTCGATCAGCATCAGATGCTCGGCGATCTCCTTGGCGTCGGACAGCAGGTCCTTCTCCAGCTCGATGTCGGCCTCTTCGGTGGCGCCACGCGGACGGGTGCCGGCGATCGGCCGTACGGTGACCAGGTTGTCCTCGACCCGCACCAGCACTTCCGGCGAACTGCCGACCACATGGAAGTCGCCGAAGTTGAAGAAGTACATGTAGGGCGTCGGGTTGATGCAGCGCAGCGCCCGGTACAGGTCGATCGGCGCGGCCTGGAACGGGATCGACATGCGCTGGGAAATCACCACCTGCATGCAGTCGCCGGCCAGGATGTACTCCTTGATCGCACCGACCGCCGCCTCGTAGTCGTCGCGCTTGAAGCTGGAGACGAAGTCCGGCTCCTTGCCGGCCGGCGCCGCCAGATCCACGCCCAGGCGCGGGGTGATCGGCTGGCGCAGCTTGTCCAGCAACTGGCCCAGGCGCGCCTGACCCTGCTCGTAGGCATCGCTGGCGGCCGGGTCGGCGAGGACGATGGCGTGCATCTTGCCGGCCAGGTTGTCGAACACCACCACCGCATCGGAAACCATCAGCAGGATGTCCGGGGTGCCCAGCGGATCCGGATTGGGGCTGGCGCCGAGTTTTTTCTCGACGTAGCGCACGCTGTCGTAGCCAAAGTAGCCGACCAGGCCGCCGTTGAAACGCGGCAGGCCACTGAGGGTCGGCACCTTGTAGCGCGCCTTGAACTGCTCGACGAAGTCCAGCGGGTCGGCGCAGTCGTCATGCCGCTCCACTTCCACCCCGTCGACGCTGATGCTGACGCTATGGCCGTGGGCACGCAGCACGGTACGTGCCTGCAGGCCGATGATGGAGAAACGCCCCCACTTCTCGCCGCCCTGCACGGACTCGAGCAGGTAGGTGTTGGGCGCGTCAGCCAGTTTCAGGTAGATCGACAGCGGCGTGTCGAAGTCGGCCAGGGTCTCGAATGCAAGCGGAATGCGGTTGTAGCCGTCGGCGGCCAAACGCAGGAATTCTTCGCGGGTCATGATCAGCCTCGTGGTATGAGGAGGTGAAACGGAGGTTGTGCAAACACGCCGGGACGGGCCGGCCGGAAGATGTCAGGCGCGCCAGCGCCAACGGGCCAGGGCCTTGAAGACATTCGTCCATTGTTTGCGGGCAACTACCACGATGCTGTCTCTGGGTGGCGGGTAAATCGGAGAGTCAGGCGACATTAGCTTAGCGTCGTCTTCCAGGCAACCACCTGGCAGCAGCTGGCGCAGGTCATCGAGCACCGCCGCCGGCTGTTCCTCGGCAATCGGCCGGCCGTGGTTGTAGCCGTAGCTCAAGGCCACGCAGGGTACGCTGGCGGCACGGGCGGCCAGCACGTCGTTGCGCGAGTCGCCGACGAACAGCGCCTTGTCCGCCTCGACGCCGGCCAGGCGCATGACGAACAGCAGCGCCGCCGGATCGGGCTTCTGCTGCGGCAGGGTGTCGCCGCCGACTATCCAGCGGAAATAGCGGCCCAGCTTCATCTCGTCCAGCAGCGGGGCGACGAAACGCTCCGGCTTGTTGGTGATCAGCGCCAGTTCCACGCCCTGCTTCTTCAGCCACTTGAGGGTGGCGCGCACGCCGGGATAGACGGTGCTCAGGTCGTGGCTGCCGGCATAGGCCTCATTGAACAGCTCGAGCGCCTGCTCGGTCTCGGCATCACCGACCGCGGCATGTTCGATGCCACCGGCCAGGGCGCGGCGTACCAGCACCCGGGCGCCGTTGCCGACCCAGTCGCGCACCTGCTCGACGCCGGCCGCCGGGCGACCGAGCTGCACCAGCATGCGGTCGATGGCAGCCGCCAGATCCGGTACCGAATCCACCAGGGTGCCGTCCAGGTCGAACATCACCAGACGCGGCAAGCGCCCGTCGAACAGATCAACAATCACGCGCGCACCTGGGCCAGTTCGGCGCGCATGGCGTCGATCACGGCCTTGTAGTCCGGCTGGTTGAAGATCGCCGAGCCGGCGACGAAGGTGTCGGCGCCCGCGGCGGCGATCTCGCGGATGTTCTGCACATTGACCCCGCCGTCGATCTCCAGGCGGATATCGCGGCCGCTGGCGTCGATCAGGGCGCGCGCCTCGCGCAGCTTGTCGAGGGTACCGGGAATGAACTTCTGCCCGCCGAAGCCGGGGTTGACGCTCATCAGCAGGATCATGTCGACCTTGTCCATCACGTACTTCAGCGCGTCCAGCGAGGTGGCCGGGTTGAACACCAGGCCGGCCTTGGCGCCGCCGGCCTTGATCAGCTGCAGGGAGCGGTCGATGTGCTCGCTGGCTTCCGGGTGGAAGGTGATGTAGCTGGCGCCGGCTTCGATGAAGTCGCCGATGATGCGGTCGACCGGCTTGACCATCAGGTGGGCGTCGATCGGCGCGGTGATGCCGTACTTGCGCAGTGCCGCGCAGACCATCGGGCCGATGGTCAGGTTGGGCACGTAGTGGTTGTCCATCACATCGAAGTGAACGATGTCGGCGCCGGCGGCGAGTACCTTGTCGACTTCTTCGCCCAGACGGGCGAAATCGGCGGACAGAATCGACGGAGCGATGGCGAAGGGTTGCATGACGACCTCAGGGCATGAATCACAGTGGCGCGATTGTAGCCTGAGTCGCTGCCTGAGGCAGTTGTCGTATGTCAGGAGAACGCCGAACAGCCCCTTCGCCCGGCTGGGGCGGGCGAAGGGGCTGGCGTCATCACTCGGGAGCGGCGGTACGCATCTTCTCGCTGCGCCCGCGCAGCCACTCCAGGGTCAGCAGCATGACGATGGAGAAGCCGATCAGCAGGGTGGCCGCCGCGGCGATGGTCGGGCTGAGGTTCTCGCGGATACCGCTGAACATCTGCCGTGGCAGGGTGGCCTGCTCGGGGCCGGCGAGGAACAGGGTCACCACCACTTCGTCGAACGAGGTGGCGAAGGCGAACAGCGCGCCGGAGATCACCCCGGGGGCGATCAGCGGCAAGGTCACCCGACGGAACGCCAGCAGTGGCGAGGCGCCCAGGCTGGCGGCGGCGCGTACCAGGTTGTAGTTGAAGCCCTGCAGCGTCGCGGACACGGTGATGATGACGAACGGCACGCCGAGCACCGCATGCACCAGGATCAGCGAGATGTAGCTGTTGCCCAGGCCCAGCGGGGCGAAGAACAGGTAGCTGGCCACCCCGACAATCACCACCGGGGCGACCATCGGCGAAATCAGCAGGCTCATCACCAGCGCCTTGCCACGGAACTCGCCGCGGGTCAGGCCGATCGAGGCCAGGGTGCCGAATACCATGGCCAGCACGGTGGCGGCCGGCGCCACGATCATGCTGTTGGTCAGCGAGCGCATCCATTCGGCCGAGCCGAAGAAGTCGGCATACCAGCGCAGGGAAAAGCCCTGCAGCGGGTAGACCAGGAAGCTGCCGGAGTTGAACGACAGTGGAATGATCACCAGCACCGGCAGGATCAGGAACAGCAGCACCAGCGCACACAGGCTGCGGTGGGTCCAGAACCAGGCGCGTTCCACCGGCGATTTGTAGGGACTCAGCATCTCGATACTCCTCTCAACCCAGACGCAGGCGACTGGCGCCCACCAGCCAGCTGTACACCACGTAGAGCAGCATGGTGGCCAGCAGCAGCAGGCCGCCGAGGGCCGTGGCCATGCCCCAGTTGATGGTGGTGTTGGTATAGAAGGCGACGAAGTAGCTGATCATCTGGTCGCCCGGGCTGCCCAGCAGGGCCGGGGTGATGTAGTAGCCGATGGACAGGATGAACACCAGCAGGCAACCGGCGCCGACGCCGGCCAGGGTCTGCGGAAAGTACACCCGCCAGAAGCTGGCGAACGGGTGGCAGCCGAGGGAAATCGCGGCGCGCATGTAGCTCGGCGAAATGCCCTTCATCACACTGAAGATCGGCAGGATCATGAACGGCAGCATGATGTGCACCATCGCCACGTAGACCCCGGTGCGGTTGAACACCAGCTGCAGCGGCTGATCGATGATGCCCATGGCCATCAGCGCGCTGTTGATCAGCCCGCCCGACTGCAGCAGCACGATCCACGCCGCCACCCGCACCAGGATCGAAGTCCAGAACGGCAGCAGCACCAGGATCATCAGCAGGTTGCTGGTACGGGTCGGCAGGTTGGCCAGCAGGTAGGCCAGCGGATAGGCCAGCACCAGGCAGATGGCGGTGATCACCAGGCCCATCCAGAAGGTACGGGCGAAGATGTCCAGGTAGATGGCCTGATCCGGAGTGGCCGGGGCCAGCTCGCCGAGGTCGTCGATGCGATGATCGAGGGCCGCCAGCAGGTAGTAAGGGGTCAGGCCGCTGTCGTTGCGGCGGATCACCTGCCAGTAGGCCGGGTCGCCCCAGCGCTCGTCGAGGCTCTCCAGGGCATCCTTGTAGGACGCCGGCTCCTGCTTGAACGGCAGGGCGCGGCCGGTCTTGGCCATCAGGCTGCGGTAGCCGGCCAGCTCCATGTTGAGGCGCTTGGACAGGTCGCCAATCGTCTGGTTCTTGCGCGCATCGGCGAGGTCGAGGGCCAGCGCCTGGTAGGCCGCCTCTTCCGGCAGGCCGCGCCCATCCCAGGCGCCGATGGCTTGTACGGTGCGCGGCAGGGCCTGCACCACTTCCGGGTTTTCCACGCTCTTGTAGAGCAGGATGCCGATCGGCAGGAGGAACACCAGCACCAGGAACACCAGCAGCGGCAGGATCAGCCCCTGCGCCTTGAGACGGTTGATCCGCTCGGCACGGGCCAGCTTCTGCTTCAGGGTGAGGCCGGCAAATTCGGTGAGGGAGACGGTTTCAGCCATCGCTAGCTCCGCTAAATCTGGCCGCGCGAGGCGGCGGAAAAAAGAGATGAGGGGGCGCCCCGGGCGCCAGCCTCACCCCAGACCCTCTCCCGCAGGAGAGGGGTATTGCAGGTCATGCACCGGGCTTACTTGGCGGCCCAGGCGTTGAAGCGCTGTTCCAGCTGCTCGCCGTAGTCGGCCCAGAAGGTCACGTTCATCGCCACCTGGTTGGCGATGTTTTCCGGGGTGGTCGGCATGTCCTTGAGCAGGCCCTTGGTCGAGCAGCGCCACGGCGTTCTTGTTGGCAGGGCCGTAGGCGATGTTCGACGAGTAGATCTTCTGCTGCTCGGGCTGTACCGAGAAGGCGGCGAAGGCCTTGGACGCTTCACCGTCCTTGGCACCTTTCGGAATGGCCCAGGAGTCGAAGTCGTAGATGCCGCCGTTCCATACCACCTTCAGGTTGCTCTCCTTCTGCACGGCGGCGATGCGGCCGTTGTAGGCGGAGCTCATGACCACGTCGCCGGAGGCGAGGAATTGCGGCGGCTGGGCACCGGCTTCCCACCACTGGATGTTCGGCTTGATCTGGTCGAGTTTCTTGAACGCGCGATCCTGGCCTTCCTGGGTGGCGAGCACGGTGTAGACATCCTTCGGTGCCACGCCGTCGGCCATCAGGGCGAATTCCAGGGTGTACTTGGCGCCCTTGCGCAGGCCGCGCTTGCCCGGGAACTTGGCCACGTCCCAGAAATCGGCCCAACTGGTGGGGGCGGCGGACAGCTTGTCGGCGTTGTAGGCGAGCACGGTGGACCACACGAAGAAGCCCACGCCGCACGGCTGGATGGCGCCTTCGACATAGTCCTCGGCCTTGCCGAACAGGGCCGGGTCGAGTTCCTCGAACAGGCCTTCGTCACAGCCGCGCGCCAGTTCCGGCGACTCCACTTCCACCAGGTTCCACGACACGCTGTTGGTGTCGACCATGGCTTTGACCTTGGCCATCTCGCCGTTGTACTCGCCGGCGATGACCTTGCCTTTGCCGGCCGCTTCCCACGGCTGGTAGAAGGCCTTGGTCTGGGCGTCCTTGTTGGCGCCACCGAAGGAAATCACCGTCAGGTCGGCGGCCAGTGCTTGCCCGGCGCAGGCCAGGCCGAGGGCCAGGGCGCCAAGACGGAAGGTAATGCGTTTGCTCATTTGTTGTTATCTCCTGGAATGGCAGGTTTGGGTGAGACGCAGGTTCAGTCCGCGGTCAACGGGTCGAGCGCGCGGACATGCTCCACATGCCAGCCGAGCGGCACCACATCGCCCACGCCCAGGGCGGGGTCGAGCTCGGCGATCGGCTGCTTGACGAAGAAATCGGGCTTGCCACACACCTCCAGACGGATGCGCACGTGATCGCCCAGGTAGATGAACTCCTCGACACGACCGGAGAAGCGGTTGGCGCACTGCTCACTGGCGCCGTTGAGACGCACGCGCTCGGGGCGGATCGACAGGGTCACCGGTTCACCGGGCGCGCCGACATTCACCGCCAGCGCCTCGACCTTCTCGCCACGCGCCAGGCTGACCACGCAGCGTTCGCCGTCACGGCTGAGCAGCTGGCCACTGATACGGTTGTTCTCGCCGATGAAGTTGGCGACGAAGGTGTTCTTCGGCGCTTCGTAAAGTTCGCGCGGCGGAGCGATCTGCTGGATCTCGCCCTGGTGGAACACCGCCACGCGGTCGGACATGGTCAGCGCCTCGCCCTGGTCGTGGGTCACGTAGACCACGGTCACGCCCAGGCGCTGGTGGATGTGCTTGATCTCCATCTGCATGTGCTCGCGCAGCTGCTTGTCCAGCGCGCCGAGCGGCTCGTCCATCAGCACCAGCTGCGGCTCGAACACCAGCGCGCGGGCCAGTGCCACGCGCTGCTGCTGGCCGCCGGAGAGCTGCGCCGGGTAACGGTTGCGGAAGTTGTCGAGCTGCACCATGGACAGCGCGCGTTTGACCCGCTCGCTGGTGTCGGTCTTGTTCATGCCGCGCACGCTGAGCGGGAAGGCCAGGTTCTCGGCCACCGTCATGTGCGGGAACAGCGCGTAGTTCTGGAACACCATGCCGATGTCGCGCTTGTGCGGCGGCACGTTGTTGATCGCCCGCCCGCCCAGGAGGATCTCGCCGGCGGTGGGGGTCTCGAAACCGGCCAGCATCATCAGGCTGGTGGTCTTGCCGGAACCGGACGGCCCGAGCAGGGTGAGGAACTCGCCCTTGCGGATATCCAGGTTGAGGTCTTTGACGATCAGGTTCTCGCCGTCGTAGCTCTTCTGCACGCCACGAAAGCTGACGAGTACATCGCTGGAGGAAATCTCGGCCATCACCGCACCTTTAGTTCTTGTCTGCCGTGCTCTAAGCCTAGAAAGAGCCACAGCCAGCGCAAATCGGGCGGTATGAGAGATTGCTATAAGGTTTAGAGACGATGCGCTGTAGGGATCGCCCTACAACGCATCCAGCGGCTCAGCGTTTGGCCCACTGCTCGAAACGCTGCTCCAGAACCTGGCCATTGGTGGCCCAGAAAGTCGCGTCCATGCCCACCGCCTGCGCCAGGTTCTGCGGCGCCGTGGGCAGGCCGGCCAGCACCTGCGGATCGAGCTGGGCGGTGGCCTGGTTGTTCACCGGACCGTAGGCGATGCGCTCGGCAAACACCTTCTGCTGCGGCGCCTGGCTGGCAAAGCTGACGAAGCGCTTGGCCTGCTCGGCCTTCCACACGCCCTTGGGCAGGGCCCAGTAGTCGAAGTCGTAGATCCCGCCGTTCCAGCTCAGCGCCAGCTGCGGCTGCTGGCCCTGGGCGGCGGCGATCCGTCCGTTGTAGGCCGAGCTCATCACCACCCGGCCTTCACCGAGGGCCCGCACCGGCTCGGCACCAGCCTTCCACCAGACGATCTGTGCCTTGAGCTGGTCGAGCTTGCGGAACGCCCGCTCGACCCCGGCCGGAGTGGCCAGCACCTGGTACACCTCGCGCGGCGCCACGCCGTCGGCCATCAGGGCGAACTCCAGGTTGTACTTGGCGCCCCAGCGCAGGCCGCGTTTGCCGGGGAATTTCTGCACGTCCCAGAAATCCGCCCAGCCGGCGGGATGCCCGGCCAGCTTGCCGCTGTTGTAGGCGAGCACCGTCGACCAGACGAAGATGCCCACGCCGCACGGCTGCAGGGTGCCCGGCACGTAGTCGGCGGGGTTGCCGAGCATGCTGCTGTCGAGCGGCTCGAACAGGCCTTCGGCACAGCCGCGGGCCAGCTCCGGTGCCTCCACTTCAACCACGTCCCAGGACACATGGCTCATCTGCACCATCTGCCGCAGCTTGGCCAGGTCGCCGTCGTAGGAGCCGCGTACCACCGCCGTGCCGGTGGCCGCCTTGAACGGTTCGTAGAACGCGGCGTGCTGGGCATCCTTGTTCGCCCCGCCGAAGGAAATCACCGTCACGTAGTCCGCCCACACCGGCGCGGCACTGCCCATCAGCCCCAGCAGCAGGCTGGCCTTGATCACTCTTGTCATTGTTGTTGCCCCCATGCAGACCATTGCCAGAATCCCTCGAAAACGCCTGCAAGCACCGTTGCAGAGCGGCCGAAGAAAAAAGGCGACCAATCAGCCACAAAACGACCGACAAGTAAACATGGAAAGCATCGAGACGTGCACAGCGTCCCCGTCGGCCGCTGCCGCGAGTCACGCTGGCACAGGCTGCACCGGCATTAGAGCAGCTTGTGCTCCACCGCGTAGCGCACCAGGTCGGCCACCGAGTGCAGGTTGAGCTTCTGCATCAGGCGCGCCTTGTGGGTGCTGATGGTCTTGCTGCTGACCGACAGCTGCTGGGCGATCTCGTTGACCCCCTCGCCCTGCACCAGGCGCTCGAACACCGAGAACTCGCGCTCGGAGAGCAGCGCATGGGGCGGCCGCGAGTCGGTCAGGCCGACCTCGAAGACCATGCGGTCGGCCAGCTCCGGATCGATGTAGCGACCGCCGCTGGCGACCTTGCGGATCGCCGTGAGCAGCAGCGCCGGGTCGCTGTCCTTGGTCGCGTAGCCGGCGGCGCCGGCCTTGAGGGCACGGGCGGCCATCTGCGCCTCGTCGTGCATGGACAGCACCAGGATCGCCGGCGCCTGGTGCAGCGCGCGGATCCGCGGAATCGCTTCCAGGCCGTTGACCCCGGGCATGGAGATATCCAGCAGCACCACCTCGCAGGGGGTGTGGCGCAGGGTCTCGAGCAACTGCTCGCCATTGCAGGCCTCGCCGGCCACGGCGAGATCCTTGGCCAGGCCGATCAGCTGCTTGATGCCCTCGCGGACGATGGTGTGGTCTTCGGCGACCAATACGCGAATCACGACGCTAGTACCTCTTGCTCGACTGCAACCCTGACGCTGAGCGTGGTGCCCTCCCCCGGCTGGCTGTCGATCTGCAGACTGCCGCCAAGCATCAGCACGCGCTCGCGCATGCCGACCAGGCCGAAGGATTGTGCGCGTACCGCGCTCGGGGCGAAACCCTGACCATCGTCGCTGATGGTCAGGCACAGCTGCCCGCCCTCCACCGCCAGGCTCACTTCCACCGTATGCGCGCGGGCATGCCGCATGACGTTGGTCAACGCCTCCTGCAGCACGCGGAACAGGCCGATGGCCTTGGCATCGGACAGCGCCGGCAGCTGCTCGGGCACCAGCACCAGGCAGGGAATCTGCGTGCGCGCCTCGAAACGCCGCGCCTGCCACTCGATGGCCGAGGCGATGCCGGCATCGAGGATCGGCGGGCGCAGCGCGGTGGCCACGTCGCGCACCAGCTGGAACAGGTTGGCGATCAGTTTCTTCATGCTTTCCAGGCGCTCGCCCAGCGCCGGGTCGAGGCCGGCGAAGGCCAGCTCGCACATCGAGGTCTCCAGCTTGAGCACGGTGAGCACCTGGCCCAGTTCGTCGTGCACCTCGCGGGCGATGCGCGCCTTCTCCTCCTCCCGCACGCTCTCCAGGTGCGCCGACAACTCGCGCAGCTGGGCGCGCGACTCGCCCAGCTCCAGCTCGATGGCCTTGTTCTCGCTGATGTCCCAGACCACGCCGTCCCACACCACATGGTCGCCACCCAGGTGACGGGCGCTGGCCTTGATGTCGGCCCAGCGCTGGCGACCGTCGCGGGTGAGGATGCGGCCCTGCCACTGCCAGTCGCTGGCCGCCGCGATGGCCGCATCCTGGGTGGCGTGGTAGGCCGCGCGATCCTCCGGGTGCACCAGGCTGCGGATGCCGAAGTCGGCCGCCATGATCTGCGCCGCCGGATAGCCCACCAGCTGCTCGGCGCCCTCGCTGATAAAGGCGAAGTCCACCGGCGCGCCGGGCAGCGGGCGCTCCAGGCGGAACACCAGGCCCGGCACGTTGCCGGCGATGCCCTTGAGGCGCGCCTCGCTCTCCTCCAGGGCGGCATGGGCGCGGCGGCGCTCGGTGACATCGGTGAGGTAGGCCACCAGGTATTCGCCATCGCGAAAGCGCAGGAAGCTCAGCGACACGTCCACCGGCAGCAGGCTGCCGTCGGCGCGCAGGCAGTTGCTCTCGAAGCTCAGCGCGCCCTCCTCCTGAGCGCGCACCCGCCGCCACAGGCCCAGCCAGCGATCCATCCCCAGGCCCGGCTCGATCTCCTCCAGCGCCCGCTCGACCAAGGCACCATCGGCATAGCCGAGCATCTGCGTCACCGCGCGGTTGGCGTAGCGCACCCGGCTGTCCCAGTTGACCCAGAGAATGCCCACCGTGCTGTGGTCGATGGAGAACTGCGCCAGGCGCAGCGCCTCCTCGGCCACCTCGCGGCGGGCCAGGGTCTGCCGTGCCTCCAGCAGCAGGCGTTCGAGGCCGCTGCGCTGGCGGCGCAGCACCGCCAGCAGTACCGCGCAGAGCAACAGCAGGGCGCCGAGCAGCAGACCCAGGCTGCGCCAGAAGCGCGCCGACTCGCCCCAGCCCGGGGTGCGCGCACTGAGCCAGCGCTGCTGCAGGCCCTCCAGCTGCTGCGCCGGCAGCTCGCGCAGGGCACTGTCGATCACCGCGGCCAGCTGCGGCCAGTCGCGCCGCGTGCCGATGCGCAGCAGCTGCGGCAGGCCGACATCGCCGACCACTGCCAGGCGGGCGAACTCGCTCTCCTGGGTCAGCCGGCTGAGCTGCGCCTGATCCACCACCGCATAGCGCACTTCCTGCGCCAGCAGGGCCTGCAGGGCCTGGCGGTCGGAAGCCTGGCCGCGCAGGTTGAGGTTGAAATAGTTGCCCTTGAGGTAATCGGCGATCGGGCTGGGCATGCGCACTGCCAGTGCATCGCCGGCGCCGAGCTGCTCCAGCTCCACCGCACCGGTGCCCTGGCGCTCGCCGACCAGCAGGTGCGGCACGCGCAGATAGGGATCGGAGAACAGCCACAGGCGCAGGCCGGCGGGCGTCTGGCTGAGGCCCGGGGCCAGGTCGATGCGCCCGGCCTGCAGCGCTGCCTCCAGCGCCTTCTGGTCGGCGAAGCTGTGCCAGACCAGTTCCACCCGCAGGCTGCGCGCCAGCAGATCCATCAACTCGACACTGAGGCCGGACAGCTGCTGCTGGCGACGCACGTACTGCGCATGGGGCGCCTGCAGTACCACGCCCACCCGCAGCCGCGGATGCTCGGCGAGCCAGGCCCGCTGCTCCGCCGGCAGCGCCAGCTCGGCAGCCGGCGCCGCCTGCAGCCAGGCCGAAGCGAACAGCAAGCAGCCCCACAGAAGAACTCGAATCATGCGCCCACGCCCATGCACCACCTCGATGGCCCTACCTTAACCCGGCCGCCTATCCGGCGCCTGACAAACCCACGCCCAGGGCTTAGGCTGCAAACACCAACGGCCACCCGAACGCTTGAGATGTCCCCACTACTGCGCCCGACACTTCTGGCCCTCTGCCTGGGCCTGAGCTGCACCGCCATGCTGCACGCCGAAGAGCCTGCCAGCGAAGAGAAACCCGCCAGCGCTGCGGCCAGCGGCGAAGCTGCCGCTCCGGCCCAGCCCGCCACGCCCGCCGCCGCCCCGCGCGAGCCGCTGCCCGAGCGCAGCAGCGAAGACGCCGCCGGCCTGGAACGGCAACTGCCGGCCAGCGAGCAGCAACAGCTGCAGGCCGGCGACGAGCACTTCCTGGCCTTGTGGAAGCCGGCCAACGCCGCTGAGTCGCGCGGTGTGATCATCCTGGTGCCCGGTGCCAACGAGAGCGCCGACTGGCCCAGCGTGATCGGCCCGCTGCGCCTGAAACTGCCGGACAGCGCCTGGAGCACCCTGAGCCTGAGCCTGCCCGACAGCGCTCCGCCACCCATGCCGGAAGCCGTGCTGCCGCGGCCGATTGTGGCGGTCAGCGCCTCCACCGAGACACCCGCCGCGCCGCCGGTCGAACCGGCCAGCGAGCCAGCTGCCGAGACGCCCGCCGGCACTGACGCCAGCGGCGCAGCAGCAACCCCGCCCGCCACCGACACAGCGGCCACAGTACCCGTAGTGGTCGACCCCAGCGTGCGCATCTTCGCCCGCCTGCAGGCCGGCCTCGACTACGCCGACCAGCAGGGCGCCAAGCGCGTGGTGCTGCTCGGCCATGGCGATGGCGCCTACTGGGCCGCGCGCTTTCTCGCCGAGCAGAAACCGGCCAACCTCGAGCACCTGCTGAGCATCGCCGCCCACCAGCCGGAGGGTTCGGCCCCGCCGCTGGAAGAGCTGCTGCCCGGCCTCAAGCTGGCCACCGGCGATTTCTTCTACAAGGATCAGCCGGACGATCGCAGCGCCGCGGTCAAACGCCTGCAGGCCAGCAAGCGCCTGGCCCACCCGAGCTACCTGCAGCTGGCGCTCAAGGCTCTGCCAGGCAATCAGGATGCCGAGCAGGAACAGCTCTACCGGCGCGTGCGCGGCTGGCTGGACAAGCAGCTGCCGGCAAAGGAATAAGCCCGGCTCCGCTCAGCGGAAGCCGCGGCGCTGGCGCACCAGCTCGTAGGCGCTCTGCAGCTCGCGGGTCTTTTCCGTGGCGGTACGCAGCTGCGCGGCACTGGCGCCGCTGCCGGCCAGCTTGTCCGGATGGTGGCGGCTGAGCAGGCGACGGTAGGCGCGCTTGATCGCCGCCGGCTCGCTGTCGCTCTGCACCCCGAGCAGGCGCAAAGCCGCCTGGTAGTCGCCCGGCGATGGCTCGCGGCTGCGCTTGGCCGGCTCGTACTCGTCGGCCAGTCCGTCCAGCGCTGTCTGCGCCCAGCCCAGCGCCTGGCCCCATTCCTGGATCAACTGATACTCCGCCGGGCTCACTCGGCCATCGGCCCAGGCCATGCGCCAGCAGGTACGCAGCAGCACTTCGCCACGCTCGGGGCGCCGGCGCAGCGCAGCCAGCGGCCCGTGCAGCGCCATCTCGGCCAGCTTGCCGCGGGCGAAGGCATCCATCGCCCGGCGCGTGGCCGCCTCGTCCAGGCCGAGGCGCTGCATCTCGCTGCGCGCCATGCGGATATGGCTGTCGAGCACCCGCCCGTCGCACTTGGCCAGGCGGCCGAGAAGCATGAACAGCAGCTCGTCATCGTCCATCTCGCGGGCGCGCACCAGCAGGCCACGCAGCTGCGCCCAGGACTGCAAACGCAGCTGGCGATCGAGCAACTGGCCCAGCAGGGCACCGAGCAGGGCGCCGGGGATGCTGGCCAGGGCCCAGCCCGCGGCGGCACCGATCAGGGTCGAAGGCCAGAGCACCTCAGGCCTCCGCCACCAGCAACCGCTCGACTTCGGCCAGGCGCTCGTGGGTACCGACATCCACCCAGCGTCCGGCGAAGCGCTCGCCGCTGACCTGCCCCGCCGCCATCGCCTGGCGCAGCAGCGGCGCCAGCTTGAAGGCACCCGCCGGGCAACCGGCGAACAGCTGCGGATGCAGCACGGCGATACCGCTGTAGGTCAGGCTCGGCTGGCCGGCGATGGCATCGCTGACCTGGCCGTCGCGCAGCTGGAAGTCGCCGCCCTGGTGATGGCCGGGGTTGTCCACCAGCACCAGATGAGCCAGGCCGGCAAGCGGGCGGCGCAGGGCGGCGAAGTCGTAGTCGCACCAGATATCGCCATTGACCACCAGGAAGGGTTCGTTCCCCAGCAGCGGCAGCGCCCTGCTGATGCCGCCGCCGGTTTCCAGCGGCTCGCCCTCGGCCGAATAGCGGATGCACAGACCGTAACGTGCACCATCGCCGAGGTAATCCTCGATCTGCTGGCCGAGCCAGGCGTGGTTGATCACCAGCTCGCTGAAGCCGGCGGCGGCCAGGGCGCGCACATGGAACTCGATCAGCGGCACGCCGCCGGCGCGCACCAGCGGCTTGGGTGTGTGCAGGGTCAGCGGGCGCAGGCGCTCCCCCTTGCCCGCGGCGAGGATCATTGCCTTCATGCCGGTTGCGCCTGGTGTTGCGGCAGGCTGGCCAGCAGCTCGCCGAGCGCGGCCAGTTCGGGGCGGCGCGCCAGCACCGCTTCTATATAAGAGAAGAACCGCGGCACATCGCCCAGGTATTTGGGCTTGCCGTCGCGGTGGCAGATACGGGCGAAGATGCCGATCACCTTGAGGTGGCGCTGCAGCCCCATCAGGTCACTGGCGCGGTGGAACTCGGCGAAGCTGTCCGGCAGTTCGATGCCCGCTTCCTGCGCCAGCTGCCAGTAACGCTGCAGCCAGCCATGCACGCGCTCCTCCGGCCAGCTGAGGAAGGCATCCTTGAACAGGCTGGTGACGTCATAGCTGACCGGGCCGTACACCGCATCCTGGAAATCCAGCACGCCGGGGTTGGGGTTGCTGAGCATCAGGTTGCGCGGCATGTAGTCGCGGTGCACCAGCACCCGCGGCTGGGCCAGGGCGCTGCTGACCAGCAGATCGCAGACCTGCTGCCACAGCGCCTGCTGGGCGGCATCCAGCTCGACACCCAGGTGGCGCTGCAGGTACCAGTCGGGGAACAGCTGCAGCTCGCGGCGCAGCAGGGCATCGTCATAGGCCGGCAGCTGGCCGGCGAGCGGCACCTGCTGCAGGGCGATCAGCGCCTGCAGCGCCTGCTCGAACAGGGCATCGGCGTTGTCCGCATCGAGCACCTCCAGCCAGGTCTGGCGGCCCAGGTCGTCGAGCACCAGGAAGCCGCGCTCGAGATCGGCGGCGAGAATCTGCGGCACATGCACGCCCGCCTCGGCGAGCAGGCCGGCCACCTTGACGAAGGGGCGGCAGTCTTCCTGGGGGGGCGGCGCGTCCATCAGGATCAGACTGCGGCCGTTGCCTTCCCAGCGGAAGTAACGGCGGAAACTGGCGTCACTGCTGGCGGCGGTAAAGCGCTCGCAACGCACTTCACCCCACTGGCGGGCGGCGAACAACGGGGGCAAACACTCTTCCAGCCAGCTCTGCAGAAGCTGGAGGCGGACATCTTGATCAGGCATTGCAAGGGTCTCCGACGGCGCTAGCCGTTGCGCGGGTCATGCTTTATTATCCAGCATCTTTTTTCGCCCATCGAGAGGCGTGCGGCCCCCGCGGGTCGAAGGCGCGCAGGAAGCCCGGACTAACAAGATGGCAGTAAAACTCCCCGTGTTCCGTAAAAAATTCCCGTTGCTGGTGACTGGCGGCCTGCTGGCCCTGCAACCCCTCAGCTGTTCTTTCGTCGTGGCTGCCGAGCAGTTCGACTGCCAGGCCTCCGCCTCCGGTGGTTGGGCCTGTGCGCCGCAGAACAATACCGCCAGCCAGCTGCCACGCCCGCAGCACAGCGACTCGGCCGTCAGCTCGATCGCCGGCACCAGCGCAGCTGCCGCAACCACGGCGCAGGCCGGCGGTAGCGCCGAGGCCGAGTCCGGTCAGAGCACCGCCGTGCTGGTGACCGAGAGCGAAGGCAAAGGCCTGAGCAGCCGCAGCGCCGACTACAGTCACCTCGACTGGGTACCGCGCGAGAAACTCACCAGTGCCCAGCTGGCGGAAGTCGGCCCCTACTGCGCCGGCTCCTACGTCGAGCCGCTGCGTCCGGGCATGAGCGACGACACGCCGATGAACGAAGCGCCGCTGTTCGTCTCGGCCAAGGTGTCGCGCTACGAGCAGGAAAAACAGACCGCCACCCTCGCCGGTGACGTGGTACTGCGCCAGTCGAGCATGCAGATCGAGGCCGACGAGGCCAGCCTGCACCAGACCGAGAACCGCGGCGAGCTGGTCGGCAACGTCAAGCTGCGCGACAACGGCGCCCTGGTGGTCGGCGACCGCGCCGAGATCCAGCTGGACAACGGCGAAGCCAAGATCGAGAACGCCGAGTACGTGATCCACAAGGGCCACGTGCGCGGCAGCGCGCTGTACGCCAAGCGCGAAGAAAGCGCCATCATCCGCCTCAAGGACGGCACCTTCACCCGTTGCGAGCCGGGCAGCAACGCCTGGCACTTGAAGGGCAACAACGTCAAGCTGAACCCGGCTACCGGCTTCGGCACCGCGACCAACGTGACCCTGCGGGTGAAAGACATTCCGGTGTTCTACACCCCGTATATCTATTTCCCGATCGACGACCGTCGCCAGTCCGGCTTCCTCGCGCCGAGCTTCGGCAGCGGCGGCGACACCGGCGTCTATCTGCAGACCCCGTACTACTTCAACCTCGCGCCGAACTACGACGCCACCCTCTATCCGACCCTGATGACCAATCGCGGTCTGCTGATGGAAGGCGAGTTCCGCTACCTGACCAAAAGCAGCGAAGGCCAGGTCGGCGCCGCCTACCTGGACGACCAGGAAGACGAGCGCAAGCTGCAGTCCGAGTACGAAGACCAGCGCTGGCTGGTCAACTGGCAGAACAAGACCGGCCTGGACTCGCGCCTGCTGGCCGAGGTCGATTACACCGACATCAGCGACCCGTACTACTTCCAGGATCTCAACACCGACCTGGGCATCGACACACCCAGCTACGTGAACCAGCGCGGCACCCTGACCTGGCGTGGCGACAGCTACACCGCCCGCCTCAACGCGCATGCCTATGAAATGGCCACGGTCACCGACATCACTCCATACGACCGTCTGCCGCAGCTGACCCTGGATGGCGTTCTGCCCTTCCAGCCGGGCGGCCTGAACTTCGCCTACGGCACCGAGCTCGTGCGCTTCGACCGCGACCTGCGCAGCGGCTACTTCAGCGATGAAGACGGCAACCTGGAGTCCTGGTACGACAACCGCATCAAGGGTCTGGCCCGCGCCAATGGTGACCGCATCCATGTCGAGCCAAGCGTCAGCCTGCCGCTCTCCAACAGCTGGGGCTTCGTCAAGCCGACCGTCAAGTACATGCAGACCGAGTACGACCTCGATCTCGACCAGCAAGGCAAGAACACCCTGCTCGCCGAACAGGACTACAGCAGCAGCCAGAGCCGCGGTGTAGGTCTGTTCAGCCTGGATAGCGGCCTGTACTTCGACCGCAACACCCAGCTGTTCGGCACCAGCTACCGCCAGACCCTGGAACCGCGCCTGTTCTACCTCTATGTCCCGGAGGAAGACCAGACCGACATCCCGGTGTTCGACACCAGCGAGACCACCTTCAACTACGCCTCGCTGTTCCGCGAAAACCGCTTCACCGGCAAGGATCGCATCGGCGACGAGAACAAGCTGTCGCTGGGCGCCACCAGCCGCTGGATCGAACAGAACGGCTTCGAGCGTCAGCGCTTCAGCCTCGGCCAGGCGCTCTACTTCGCCGACCGCAAGGTGCAGCTGCCAGGTATCGACTACAAAGGCCGCGCCGACGCCCAGGCCAACGTGTCGCCCTACGCAATGGGATACCAGTACCGCTTCAACCGCGACTGGCGCCTGAATTCGGACTTCAACTGGGATCCGGACAGCCACAGCACCCGCTCGGGTAGCGTGATGTTCCACTACCAGCCGGAAGACAACCCGAACAAGGTGGTCAACGCCGGTTACCGCTACCGCAACGACACCGTGCGCTACGACCAGTCCACCGGTAACTGGGTGGTCGGCGGCGGCGACTTCGGTACGCCGGGCACCCCGGGCTACATCAAGGACTACTACAAGATCGACCAGCACGACTTCTCGGTCATCTGGCCGGTCATCCCGCAGTGGAGCGCCATCGCCCGCTGGCAGTACGACTACAACCGCAGCCGCACCCTAGAGGCCTTCGGTGGTTTCGAGTACGACAGCTGCTGCTGGAAACTGCGCCTGATCAACCGTTACTGGGTCGACTACGACGAGACCAGCCTCAACCCCAACACCAACGAAGACTCCGACCGCGGTATCTTCCTGCAGATCGTCCTCAAGGGCCTCGGCAACGTAATGGGCAGCAAGGTAGGCGGCTTCCTCGACCAAGGCATTCAAGGTTATAGCGAACGTGAAGAACAAGCTTTCTGATTGCCTGCGCCCCCTGCTGTTGGGCGCAGTTTTCCTGAGTAGCGTGGCCCAGGCCGACCTGCAGTCCCTCAACCGGGTGGTGGCCATTGTCGATAACGACGTGATCATGCAGAGCCAGCTCGACCAGCGCGTGCGCGAAGTCGAGCAGACCATCGCCAAGCGCGGCGCCGAAGCGCCGCCGCTGGATGTGCTGCAGCAGCAGGTGCTGGAACGCCTGATCGTCGAGAACCTGCAGCTGCAGATCGGCGACCGCTCCGGCATCCGCATCACCGACGAAGAACTCAACCAGGCCATGGCCAGCATCGCCCAGCGCAACCGCCTGACCCTGGATCAGTTCCGTGCCGCCCTGGCCCGCGACGGCCTGTCCTATGACGACGCCCGCGACCAGATCCGCCGCGAGATGGTCATCAGCCGCGTGCGTCAGCGCCGCGTGGCCGAGCGCATCCAGGTCACCGAGCAGGAAGTGCAGAACTTCCTCGCCTCCGACCTGGGCAAGATGCAGCTGTCGGAAGAGTACCGCCTGGCCAACATCCTGATCCCGGTGCCGGAAGGTGCCTCGCCGGAAGTCATCCAGACTGCCGGCAAGCGCGTCAGCGAGGTCTACAGCCAGCTGCGCAACGGCGCCGACTTCGCCCAGCTGGCCATTTCCAGCTCGGCCAGCGAAACCGCCCTGGAAGGCGGCGAGATCGGCTGGCGCAAAGCCGCCCAGCTGCCGCCACCGTTCGACACCATGATCGGCGCCCTGAGCGTCGGTGAAGTCACCGAACCGGTACGCACCCCGGGCGGCTTCATCATCCTCAAGCTGCTGGAGAAGCGTGGCGGCAGCAACGCGGTACGCGATGAAGTGCACGTGCGCCACATCCTGATCAAGCCCAGCGAAATCCGCAGCGAAGCGGAAACCCGCCGCCTGGTCGAGCGCCTGTACGAACGCATCACCGCCGGCGAAGACTTCGCCGAGCTGGCGAAGAACTACTCCGAGGATCCGGGCTCGGCGCTCAACGGCGGCGACCTCAACTGGATCGACCCCGAGTCGCTGGTGCCGGAATTCCGCGAAGTCATGGCCAACACCGCCACCGGCGAGCTGTCCAAGCCGTTCAAGAGCCCTTACGGCTGGCACGTCCTGGAAGTCATCGGTCGTCGTGCCACCGACAGCAGCGAGCAGATGCGCGAGCAACAGGCGATGAACCTGCTGCGCAACCGCAAGTACGACGAAGAGCTGCAGAGCTGGCTGCGCCAGATCCGCGACGAAGCCTACGTCGAGATCAAGCTCTGATCGGCTGATCGCGCCACACCCGAGCCCGGCATGCCCACGCAGCGCCGGGCTTTTTTTCGCCACCGCGGCCACAAGGCCTAGAGTGGTTATCCAGACTGTTGCACCACGAGGCCGCCATGACCGCATCCCGCCTGTTTGCCCTGACCCCCGGCGAGCCCGCCGGTATCGGCCCTGACCTGTGCCTGCTGCTGGCCCGCGAGGCCCAGCCGGCAGCCCTGGTGGCGATTGCCAGCCGCGCCCTGCTGGCCGAGCGCGCCGCCCAGCTGAAACTGAGCATCGACCTGATCGAAGTCGGCCCCGGCACCTGGCCAAACGCACCCGCCCCGGCCGGCAGCCTGTATGTCTGGGACACCGCGCTGGCCGCCCCGGTGCAAGCCGGGCAACTGGACAAGGCCAATGCCGCCTACGTGCTGGAGACCCTGACCCGCGCTGGCCAGGGCTGCATCGACGGCAGCTTCGCCGGGATGATCACCGCCCCGGTGCACAAGGGCGTGATCAACGAGGCCGGCATTGCCTTCTCCGGGCATACCGAGTTCCTCGCCGAACTGACCGCCACCGAGCAGGTGGTGATGATGCTGGCCACCCGTGGCCTGCGCGTGGCCCTGGTCACCACCCACCTGCCGCTCAAGGATGTCGCCGCCGCCATCACCGCCGAGCGTCTGACGCGGGTCACCCGCATTCTGCATGCCGATCTGGTGGAGAAGTTCGGCATCGCCCAACCGCGCATCCTGGTCTGCGGCCTCAACCCGCATGCCGGCGAAGGCGGCCACCTGGGCCGCGAGGAAATCGAGGTAATCGAGCCAACCCTGGAACAGCTGCGTAGCGAGGGCCTGAACCTGATCGGCCCGCTGCCGGCCGACACCCTCTTCACCCCCAAGCACCTCGAGCACTGCGACGCGGTGCTGGCCATGTACCACGACCAGGGTCTGCCGGTGCTCAAGTACAAGGGTTTCGGCGCGGCGGTCAACGTCACCCTGGGCCTGCCGATCATCCGCACCTCGGTCGACCACGGCACCGCCCTCGACCTGGCCGGCAGCGGCAAGATCGACTGCGGCAGCCTGCAGGTAGCCCTGGAAACCGCCTACCAGATGGCCAGCGCGCGCCAGGCCTAGAGCCGGCAGTGCTGCGATGCAGGCGGCTCGCCCGCCACCGCAGCCGAATCGGCGCTTAGAGCCTGGCCGGTTCGCTGCTAAACTGCGCCTCTTTCGTATTGCGCTTTAAGCTTGTGGCTTGAAGCTTGGAGCTGTTCCGATGTCCGAATACCAACACCGCGCGCGCAAGCGCTTCGGCCAGAACTTCCTGCATGACGCCGGGGTGATCCACCGCATCCTGCGCGCCATCCACGCCAAAGAAGGCGAGCGCCTGCTGGAAATCGGCCCGGGCCAGGGCGCCCTCACCGAGGGCCTGCTGGGCAGCGGCGCGCAACTTGACCTGATCGAGCTGGATCTCGACCTGATCCCCATCCTGCAGGGCAAGTTCGGCCACCTGGACAACTTCCGCCTGAACCAGGGCGACGCCCTCAAGTTCGACTTTGCCCGCCTCGAAGCCGCGCCGCGCAGCCTGCGGGTGGTCGGCAACCTGCCGTACAACATCTCCACCCCGCTGATCTTCCACCTGCTGGACAACGCCCCGCTGATCCGCGACATGCACTTCATGCTGCAGAAGGAAGTGGTCGAGCGCCTGGCCGCCGAGCCGGGCGGCGGCGACTGGGGCCGCTTGTCGATCATGGTGCAGTACCACTGCCGCGTGGAGCATCTGTTCAACGTCGGCCCCGGCGCGTTCAACCCGCCGCCCAAGGTCGACTCGGCCATCGTGCGCCTGGTGCCGCACGAGGTGCTGCCGCACCCGGCCAAGGATCACCGCCTGCTTGAGCGGGTGGTGCGCGAAGCCTTCAACCAGCGCCGCAAGACCCTGCGCAACACGCTCAAGCAGCTGCTCCCCGGCGAAGCCATCGAGGCGGCCGGTGTGGATGGCGGCCTGCGTCCGGAACAGCTCGACCTGGCGGCCTTCGTCCGTCTGGCCGACCAGCTGGCCCTGCGCACCGAACGCGCGCCGCAGGACTAAACTGCCTTTCCAGCTTGCCGAGTTTTTCGCATGTCCGATCAGCGCTACCAGGTTGACGTCAGCGTCACCACCCGCCATCTGCCGGAGCAGTCCAATCCGGAGCAGAAGCGCTATGCCTTCGCCTACACCGTGACCATCCACAACAGTGGCGCGGTGGCGGCCAAGCTGCTCAGCCGCCACTGGATCATCACCGACGGCGACGGCCGCGTGCAGGAAGTACGTGGCGCCGGAGTGGTCGGCCAGCAGCCGCACCTCGAGCCCGGGCAGAGCCACACCTACAGCAGCGGCACGGTCATGGCCACGCTGGTCGGCAGCATGCACGGCAGCTATCAGATGGTCGCCGACGACGGCACCCGCTTCGACGCTCCCATCGCCCCGTTCCGCCTGGCCGTGCCGGGAGCCCTGCACTGATGGCCACCTACGCCGTCGGCGACCTGCAAGGCTGCCTGCAACCGCTCAAGTGCCTGCTCGCGGAAGTGGCCTTCGACCCGGCCCGCGATCGCCTGTGGCTGGTCGGCGACCTGGTCAACCGTGGCCCCGAGTCGCTGGAAACCCTGCGCTTTCTCTATGCCATGCGCGACGCCCTGGTCTGCGTGCTGGGCAACCATGACCTGCACCTGCTGGCCGTGGCCCACAACATCGAACGCCTGAAGAAGAACGATACCCTGCAGGAAATCCTCGACGCGCCGGATCGCGCCGAACTGCTCGACTGGCTGCGCCAGCAGAAGCTGATGCACTACGACGAGCAGCGCGACCTCAGCCTGGTGCATGCCGGCATCGCCCCGCAGTGGACGGTGGAAAAAGCCCTCAGGCGCGCGGCGGAAGTCGAGGAGGCCCTGCGCGACGACGCCCGCCTGCCGCTGTTCCTCGACGGCATGTACGGCAACGAGCCGGCCAAGTGGGACAAGAGCCTGCATGGCATCACCCGCCTGCGGGTGATCACCAACTACTTCACCCGCATGCGCTTCTGCACGGCCGACGGCACCCTCGACCTGAAGAGCAAGGAAGGCATCGACACCGCCCCGCCCGGCTACGCCCCCTGGTTCAGCTACCCGCAGCGCAAGGCGCGCGGGCGCAAGATCATCTTCGGCCACTGGGCCGCGCTGGAGGGTAACTGCGACGAGCCGGGCCTGTCCGCACTCGACAGTGGCTGCGTATGGGGCGGCGCCCTGACCCTGATGAATATCGACAGCGGCGAAAGGTTCCGCTGCGACTGCAAGGAGATTCCCGCATGAGCGAGTTCAAACGCATCCCCCCGCAGCAGGCCCAGGCCCTGCGTGAACAGGGCGCCGTGGTGGTCGACATCCGCGATCCGCAGAGCTTTGCCAATGGCCATATCAGCGGCTCGCAGCACCTGGACAACCACTCGCTGCCCGACTTCATCGCCAAGGCCGACTTCGACCAGCCGCTGATCGTCACCTGCTACCACGGCAACTCCAGCCAGAACGCCGCCGCCTACCTGGCCCACCAGGGCTTCGCCGAGGTCTACAGCCTGGATGGCGGCTTCGAGCTGTGGCGCAGCCAGTACCCGGACGAAGTCGCCCAGGGCAGCGCCGAATAATTTTTTACACAGGGCGCGAAGCCGCGCCCCACGCCAGCTGCAGGGCAGTTACCGACGAACGGCAACACCTTGTCACCCTTGCTTCACGCTTGACGCTGCCGAATCCGAACTACTCTTAAGACGAGGCCATCCAAAAGGGAGAGCCGGCACACCGGTTCCGGGCCATCGGTAGCGTTTTTGAGGTGTTCTGGGGGATTCCCAACGGCTGAACAGTCGTCTCCCCGCGCACCCGCCCGAATGACCCGCGCCGGCTCCATGCAAGCGAGCGAGGTGCAGTCATGAGTATATTCAGCCACTTCCAGCAACGCTTCGAGGCGACTCGCCAGGAAGAGTATTCCCTGCAGGAATATCTCGACCTGTGCAAAGCCGATCGCAGCGCCTATGCCACGGCAGCGGAACGCCTGCTGATGGCCATCGGCGAGCCGGAGCTGATCGATACCTCGAGCAACTCGCGGTTGTCGCGGATCTTCTCCAACAAGGTGATCCGCCGCTACCCGGCCTTCGCCGACTTCCATGGCATGGAAGAGTGCATCGACCAGATCGTTGCCTACTTCCGCCATGCGGCCCAGGGCCTGGAAGAGAAGAAGCAGATCCTCTACCTGCTCGGCCCGGTCGGCGGCGGCAAGTCCTCGCTGGCCGAGAAGCTCAAGCAGCTGATGGAGAAGGTGCCCTTCTACGCGATCAAGGGTTCGCCGGTGTTCGAATCGCCGCTCGGCCTGTTCAACGCCACCGAGGATGGCGCCATCCTCGAGGAAGACTTCGGCATCCCGCGGCGCTACCTGAACAGCATCATGTCGCCCTGGGCCACCAAGCGCCTGGCCGAGTTCGGCGGTGACATCAGCCAGTTCCGCGTGGTCAAGCTGTACCCCTCGATCCTCAACCAGATCGCCGTGGCCAAGACCGAGCCGGGCGACGAGAACAACCAGGACATCTCCGCCCTGGTCGGCAAGGTGGATATCCGCAAGCTCGAGGAATTCCCGCAGAACGACGCCGACGCCTACAGCTACTCGGGCGCCCTGTGCCGGGCCAACCAGGGTCTGATGGAGTTCGTCGAGATGTTCAAGGCGCCGATCAAGGTACTGCACCCCTTGCTCACCGCCACCCAGGAAGGCAACTACAACAGCACCGAAGGCCTCGGCGCAATTCCCTACAGCGGCATCCTGCTGGCCCACTCCAACGAGTCGGAATGGCACAGCTTCCGCAACAACAAGAACAACGAGGCGTTCATCGACCGCATCTACATCGTCAAGGTGCCGTACTGCCTGCGCGTCACCGACGAAGTGAAGATCTACGACAAGCTACTGATCAACAGTTCCCTGGCCCACGCCCACTGCGCGCCGGACACCCTGAAGATGCTCGCCCAGTTCTCCGTGCTCAGCCGCCTGAAAGAGCCGGAAAACTCCAACATCTACTCGAAGATGCGCGTCTACGACGGCGAGAACCTCAAGGACACCGACCCCAAGGCCAAGTCGATCCAGGAGTACCGCGACACCGCCGGGGTGGATGAAGGCATGACCGGCCTGTCGACCCGCTTCGCCTTCAAGATCCTGTCCAAGGTGTTCAACTTCGACCCGCACGAGATCGCCGCCAACCCGGTGCACCTGCTCTATGTGCTGGAACAGCAGATCGAGCAGGAACAATTCCCCGCCGAGGTGCGCGAACGCTACCTGCGCTTCATCAAGGAATACCTGGCGCCGCGCTACATCGAGTTCATCGGCAAGGAAATCCAGACCGCCTACCTGGAGTCCTACAGCGAGTACGGGCAGAACATCTTCGACCGCTACGTGCTGTACGCCGACTTCTGGATCCAGGATCAGGAATACCGCGACCCGGAAACCGGCGAGATCCTCAACCGCGTGGCCCTCAACGAGGAATTGGAGAAGATCGAGAAACCGGCCGGCATCAGCAACCCGAAGGACTTCCGCAACGAGATCGTCAACTTCGTGCTGCGCGCCCGCGCCAACAACAACGGCAAGAACCCGACCTGGCTCAGCTACGAGAAGCTGCGCGTGGTGATCGAGAAGAAGATGTTCTCCAACACCGAGGATCTGCTGCCGGTCATCAGCTTCAACGCCAAGGCGAGCAAGGAGGATCAACAGAAGCACAACGACTTCGTCACCCGAATGGTCGAGCGTGGCTACACCGAGAAGCAGGTACGCCTGCTGTCCGAGTGGTATCTGCGGGTTCGCAAGTCGCAGTAACCCGTCGCCGGCGCGCCGCCCCAAGCGGCGCCGGCCGCCATGCGCCCGGTGGGCGCATGCGCTAAGGAGACGTCATGAGCTATGTGATCGACCGGCGCCTGAATGGCAAGAACAAGAGCACGGTAAACCGCCAGCGCTTCCTGCGGCGCTACCGCGACCACATCAAGAAGGCCGTGGAGGAGGCCGTCAGCCGGCGCTCCATCACCGACATGGAGCACGGCGAACAGATCAGCATTCCCGGCCGCGATATCGACGAGCCGGTGCTGCACCATGGCCGCGGCGGCAAGCAGACCGTCGTCCACCCCGGCAACAAGGAATTCACCAGCGGCGAACGCATCGCCCGCCCGCAAGGCGGTGGTGGCGGACGCGGCAGCGGCAAGGCGAGCAACTCCGGCGATGGCATGGACGAGTTCGTGTTCCAGATTACCCAGGAGGAATTCCTCGACTTCATGTTCGAGGATCTCGAGCTGCCCAACCTGGTCAAGCGCCACCTGACCGGCAGCGACACCTTCAAGACCGTACGCGCCGGCATCAGCAGCGAGGGCAACCCGTCGCGCATCAACATCATCCGCACCCTGCGCTCGGCCCACGCGCGGCGCATTGCCCTGTCCGGCAGCAGCCGCGCCAAGCTCAAGCAGGCCCTGGCCGAACTGGAGCGGCTGAAACGCGACGAGCCGGACAACTTCGGCGATATCCAGGCCCTGGAGGCGGAAATCGACAAACTGCGCGCACGCATCAACCGCGTGCCGTTCCTCGATACCTTCGACCTCAAGTACAACCTGCTGACCAAGCAGCCCAACCCCAGCTCCAAGGCGGTGATGTTCTGCCTGATGGACGTGTCCGGCTCGATGACCCAGGCCACCAAGGACATCGCCAAGCGTTTCTTCATCCTCCTGTACCTGTTCCTCAAGCGGAACTACGACAAGATCGAGGTGGTGTTCATCCGCCACCACACCAGCGCGAAAGAGGTCGACGAGGAGGAGTTCTTCTACTCGCGGGAGACCGGCGGCACCATAGTCTCCAGCGCGCTGAAGATGATGCAGGAGATCATGGCCGCGCGTTACCCGATCAACGAGTGGAACATCTATGCCGCCCAGGCGTCGGACGGCGACAACTGGAATGACGATTCACCCATCTGCCGCGATATCCTGATCAACCAGATCATGCCGTTCGTGCAGTACTTCACCTACGTCGAGATCACCCCGCGCGAGCACCAGGCGCTGTGGTTCGAGTACGAGCAGGTCGGCGAGAGCTACGCCGACACCTTTGCCCAGCAGCAACTGGTCTCGGCCGCGGACATTTACCCGGTGTTCCGCGAACTGTTCCAGCGCCGCCTGGTGACCTGAGGGGAACCGCGATGACCGCCTCCGAGAAGAAACGCCAGCCGATCTCCGTCGGCTCGGAATGGACCTTCGAACTGATCCGCAGCTACGACCGCGAGATCGCCCGCCTGGCCGAGCGCTATGCCCTCGACACCTACCCCAACCAGATCGAGGTGATCACCGCCGAGCAGATGATGGACGCCTACGCCTCGGTCGGCATGCCGCTGGGCTACCACCACTGGTCGTACGGCAAGCACTTCCTCAGCACCGAGAAAGGCTACACCCGTGGGCAGATGGGCTTGGCCTACGAGATCGTGATCAACTCCGACCCGTGCATCGCCTACCTGATGGAAGAGAACACCATGTGCATGCAGGCACTGGTGATCGCCCATGCCTGCTATGGCCACAACAGCTTCTTCAAGGGCAACTACCTGTTCCGCACCTGGACCGACGCCAGTTCGATCATCGACTATCTGGTGTTCGCCAAGCAGTACATCATGCAGTGCGAGGAGCGCCACGGCATCGACGCGGTGGAGGAGCTGCTGGATTCCTGCCACGCCCTGATGAACTACGGCGTCGACCGCTACAAACGGCCCTACCCGATCTCCGCCGAAGAAGAGCGGCGTCGGCAGAAGGATCGCGAGGAACACCTGCAGAAGCAGATCAACGACCTCTGGCGCACCATTCCCAAGAGCGCCAGCAAGGGCCACGACCAGGACAACAAGCGCTGGCCGGCCGAGCCGCAGGAAAACATTCTGTACTTCCTCGAAAAGCACGCCCCGCTGCTGGAGCCCTGGCAGCGCGAGATCATCCGCATCGTGCGCAAGATTGCCCAGTACTTCTACCCGCAACGCCAGACCCAGGTGATGAACGAAGGCTGGGCCACCTTCTGGCACTACACCCTGATGAACGACCTGTACGACGAGGGCCTGGTCACCGATGGCTTCATGATGGAGTTCCTCCAGTCGCACACCGGGGTGATCTACCAGCCCGGCTTCGACAGCCCCTACTACAGCGGCATCAACCCCTACACCCTGGGCTTCGCCATCTACTGCGACATCCGCCGCATCTGCGAACACCCTACCGAGGAAGACCGCCGCTGGTTCCCCGAGATCGCCGGCAGCGACTGGCTGAGCACCCTGAAGTTCGCCATGCAGAACTTCAAGGACGAGAGCTTCATCCTGCAGTTCCTCTCGCCCAAGGTAATCCGCGACCTCAAGCTGTTCAGCGTGCTCGACGACGACCAGCAGGACGACCTGCTGGTGCCGGCGATCCACGACGAGCCGGGCTACCGGGCGATCCGCGAGACCCTCGCCGCCCAGTACAACCTGGGCAACCGCGAGCCTAACGTGCAGATCTGGAGCGTCGACCGCCGCGGCGACCGCTCGCTGACCCTGCGCCACCAGCAGCACGACCGCAAACCGCTGGGCGACTCCACCGGCGAGGTGCTCAAGCACCTGCACCGCCTGTGGGGCTTCGACATCCACCTGGAAATCCGCCAGGGCGAGCAGATCGTCGGCCTGCAGCACGTGCCACCACGTAGCGAACAGGACAGCGACAGCGAGTACCCGCGCCTGGATCTGGTGATCCCGCCGATCTAGGCAGTCACGGCGAGCGCCGGCAACGGCGCTCATCCGGCTTTTCGCTTATCCTCCGCGGCAACGGAGGATTCATTCATGCAGATTTACAAGGTCGGCGGCGCCGTGCGTGACCGCCTGCTCGGCTTGCCGGTCAGCGATATCGACTGGGTGGTGGTCGGCGCCACGGCCGAGGCCATGCAGGCCCAGGGCTTTCGCCCGGTGGGCGAGGACTTCCCGGTGTTCCTGCATCCGCAGAGCGGCGAGGAATACGCCCTGGCCCGCACCGAGCGCAAATCCGGCCAGGGTTACGGCGGCTTCACCTTCTACGCCAGCCCGGAAGTGACCCTGGAAGAAGACCTGATCCGCCGCGACCTGACCGTCAACGCCATGGCCGAGGACGACAGCGGCCAGGTCATCGACCCCTACGGCGGCCGGCAGGATCTTGAACAACGCCTGTTGCGTCACGTCTCCCCCGCTTTCGCCGAAGACCCGCTGCGCGTATTGCGCGTGGCCCGCTTTGCCGCCCGCTATGCCCCGCTGGGTTTTGCCGTGGCCGCGGAAACCCTGGCCCTGATGCGTCAGTTGGCCGAGTCCGGCGAACTCCAGGCACTCACCGCCGAGCGCAGCTGGAAGGAAATCTCCCGTGCCCTGCTGGAACCGCGCCCGGATGTGTTCATCCAGGTGCTGCGCGACTGCGGCGCCCTGGCCGAACTGCTGCCGGAAGTCGACGCGCTGTTCGGCGTGCCGCAGACCGCCGCGCACCACCCGGAAGTCGACACCGGCGTGCACCTGCAGATGGTGCTGCAGCAATGCGCCCGCCACGCCCAGCCGCTGACGGTGCGCTGGGCCTGCCTGCTGCATGACCTGGGCAAGGGCAGCACCCCGGAAACCGAATGGCCGCGACATATCGCCCACGAGGTACGCGGGCTGAAGCTGATCCGCGCGGTCAACGCGCGCTGCAAGGTGCCCAAGGACTGCGCCGAACTGGCCTTGCTGGTCGGCGAATACCACACCCACGGCCACCGCGCCCTGGAACTGCGTCCACACACGCTGCTGGAGCTGCTGCAGAGCTTCGACGTGTACCGCCGCCCGCAGCGCTTCGAGGAATTCCTCGCCGCCTGCGAGATGGATGCCCGCGGCCGCCTGGGTTTCGAAGAGCGCGAATACCCGCAAGCCGCCTACCTGCTCGGCGCTATGCAGGCGGCTCGTGCGGTGACGGTGCAGCCTTTGCTGGAGAGGGGCCTGCAGGGTGCCGAGCTGGGCGAGGCACTCAAGGGCGAACGGCTCAAGGCGCTCAAGGCCTACAAGGCCAGCGCCCAGACTTAGACTGGGCTGCCCGTCTTATACGGGCGCGGGGAACTCGCGCAGCAGCTCGACCGGCGTCAGCTCGGCTGCTCGCCACTGGAAGGCTACAGGCCATAGTTGCTGGTCGATCTGCGCCGTGCGCCACAGCTCGGCAAAGCTGCGCCCGCTGGCCGGATGCACGGCCTGCGGCACCAGCAGTGCCAGCGGCCAGAGCACGAAGGCATTCTTGAGGATCTCGGCTCGCGGCAGCACCAGCCCGTCGAAGTTGCCCACCAGGTCGCCGTACAGCAGCACGTCGATATCCAGCGGCAGGCCCTTGCGGTTCGGCGCGTAGCGGCCGTTGTCCGCCTCGATGAACTTCAGCCGCCGATCCAGCTCGGTCAGCGGCAGATCGGTGTGTGCGCTGACCACCAGATTGAAGAACGGCCCGCTCTTGATCCCCACCGGCGCGCTCTCGAACACCGGCGAGCAGTGCAGGTCATGGAGGAATCCGGCCAGGGCATCGAGCCCCGCGCACAGGTGCGCATTGCGCTCGATATTGCTGCCCAGGCCCAGCAGTACTCGGGTCATGGCTGGCTGCGCTCGATTTCCACGCCCACCGCGCGGGCGCTAGGATTGGCCCCCGGCTTGGTCGCCTTGAGCCGCAACCAGGGCATGCCGAACTCGGCCAGCAAGCTTGCCGCCAGGCGCTCGGCAAAGGTCTCGACCAGCTCGAACTGGGCCTGCGCGGCAAACGCCTGCACATGCTGGTGCACGGCGGCGTAGTCGAGCGCCAGGCTCAGCTCGTCACCCGCCGCCGCCGGGCGGATGTCCCAGGCGAAGGTCAGATCCAGCTGCAGGCACTGGCGAATCCCGCGCTCCCAGTCGTAGGCCCCGATCAGGGTGTCGACTTCCAGGCCTTCGATGAAGACTTTGTCCAAGCATTTCTCCACAGCACGACAAGAGCCACGCCCCGCCGCTAGAATCGGAGCTCCCTCGCCCCGGAATGGAAACCATGTTCTGGTTGTTGGTGCCGCTCGCCTACCTGCTTGGCTCGCTGTCCTTCGCCATCCTGCTCAGTCGCCTGAGCGGCGGCCCCGACCCGCGCGCCAGCGGCTCGGGCAATCCCGGCGCCACCAACATGCTGCGCGTGGCCGGGCGCAAGCTGGCCATCCTCACCCTGCTCGGCGACCTCGGCAAGGGCCTGCTGCCAGTGCTGGTCGCCAACCTGCTCGGCCTCGACATCCGCCAGCAGGCCTGGGTCGGCCTCGCCGCCGTGATCGGCCACCTCTACCCACTGTACTTCCGCTTCAAGGGCGGCAAGGGCGTGGCCACCGCCGCCGGCATGCTGCTCGGCCTGTATCCCCCCGCCGCCCTGCTGGCCCTCGCCGCCTGGGCGCTGACCTTCGTGCTGACCCGCACCAGCTCGCTGGCCTCGCTGATCGCCACGCCGCTGACCCTGCCGCTGCTGGCCTGGCAGCAACCGGCGGCGCTGCTGCCAATGTGCGCGCTGACCGGATTGATCGTCTGGCGCCACCGTAGCAATTTACGCGACCTGTTCGCCGGGCGCGAACGGCACTTCTGAATCCGCCGGCGACAGCCACCTCAGATGGCCGGCAGCTGCTCCATCGGCCAGCGCGCCTGCACACCGATCGCCGGGCCATCCTGCTGGCCGGCCAGCAGCCGCTGGCAACCGGCGTAGGCAATCATCGCGCCGTTGTCGGTGCAGAAGCGCGGACGGGCGTAGAACACCCGGCCCTTGAACTCGCCGAGCATCTTTTCCAGGGATTGGCGCAGCGCCTGGTTGGCACTGACCCCGCCGGCGATCACCAGACTGTTCAGACCGGTCTGCTTGAGCGCGCGACGGCACTTGATGGTCAGCGTATCGACCACCGCCTGCTGGAAGGCCAGCGCCACGTCGGCACGGGTCTGCTCGCTGGCATCGCCGGCCTCGCGGCACTGCTGCCAGGTGTTGAGGGTGAAGGTCTTCAGGCCGCTGAAGCTGAAATCCAGGCCCGGACGATCGGTCATCGGCCGCGGGAAGGTGAAGCGCCCCGGCGTGCCGCGCTCGGCCAGGCGGGCAATCTCCGGGCCGCCGGGATAGGGCAGGCCCATCAGCTTGGCAGTCTTGTCGAAGGCCTCGCCGGCGGCATCGTCCACCGACTCGCCGAGCAACTGGTAATGACCGATGCCGTCGACCCGCACCAGCTGGGTGTGGCCACCGGAAACCAGCAGGGCGACGAACGGAAAGGCCGGCGGCTGTGCCTCCAGCATCGGCGCCAGCAAGTGGCCTTCCATATGATGCACGCCGACCGCCGGAATGCCCCAGGCAAACGCCAGGGCCTGAGCGCAGGAAGCACCGACCAGCAGTGCGCCGACCAGGCCGGGGCCCGCGGTGTAGGCGATGGCCTCGATCTGCGTGCGCTCCACGCCGGCCTCGGCCAGCACCTCGCGGATCAGCGGCAGCATGCGTTTGACGTGATCGCGCGAGGCCAGCTCCGGCACCACGCCACCAAACACGCGGTGCTGCTCGATCTGGCTGAACAGGGCATCGGCCAGCAGACCGCGCTCGCTGTCGTACAGGGCGACACCGGTTTCATCGCAGGAGGTTTCCAAGCCCAGCACCAGCATGGGTTCGCGCCTTTAATACGGGGAAATTCGAAGGCGCGCATAATAAGCGCCGCCCCACGACCCGGCCAGTGCTTTTCGATCAGAGGCTTTGCATTCTGCGGAACGAGGCGTTAATATCCGCAACCCTTGAAAACCGACGTATTCCCGTGCCCTAGCCGGATCGCGTCGTCCATTCGGTAAAACAGTGAAGGTACGACCTGGATGCCAGCCGTCAAAGTAAAAGAGAACGAACCCTTCGACGTAGCTCTGCGTCGCTTCAAGCGCTCCTGCGAAAAAGCCGGTGTACTGGCCGAAGTTCGCAGCCGCGAGTTCTACGAGAAGCCCACCACCGAGCGCAAGCGCAAGGCAGCTGCTGCTGTTAAGCGTCACGCCAAGAAAGTGCAGCGCGAACAGCGCCGCCGTGAGCGCCTGTACTGAGTTATCAGTCGCGCCGCTGAGGTTTCCGCACTGCCCGGCCTATGCCGGGCTTTGCATTTTCAGGCTCCACTCAACTCCGCTTCGCCGACTGGCGAATGACCGGAGTTTTTTCGTTTATGCTCCCGCCTCTGGCAACCGCACACTGACGAGCTCATGGCCGGCCTGATCCCGCAATCCTTCATCGATGACCTGCTCAACCGCACCGACATAGTCGAGGTGGTGAGCTCGCGCATCCAACTGAAGAAGGCCGGCAAGAACTACACCGCCTGCTGCCCGTTCCACAAGGAAAAGACCCCCTCCTTCAGCGTCAGCCCGGACAAGCAGTTCTATTACTGCTTCGGCTGCGGCGCCGGCGGCAACGCCCTCGGCTTCGTCATGGATCACGACAGCCTGGACTTCCCCCTGGCCGTCGAGGAGCTGGCCAAGCGCGCCGGTATGGAAGTGCCGCGCGAGGATGGCGGACGCGGGGGCAAACCGCGCCAGCCGACCGACTCGCCGCTCTACGCTCTGCTCACGGCCGCCAGCGACTATTACCGCCAGGCCCTGAAGAGCCACCCGACACGCAAGGCGGCAGTGAACTACCTCAAGGGCCGCGGCCTGTCCGGCGAGATCGCCCGCGACTTCGGCCTGGGCTTCGCCCCGCCCGGCTGGGACAACCTGCTCAAGCACCTGGGCGGCGACGCCCTGCAACAGAAGGCCATGATCGACGCCGGCCTGCTGATCGAGAACAGCGACAGCGGCAAACGCTATGACCGCTTCCGCGACCGCGTGATGTTCCCCATCCGCGACAGCCGCGGACGCATCATCGCCTTTGGCGGCCGAGTGCTCGGTGACGACAAGCCCAAGTACCTGAACTCCCCGGAAACCCCAGTATTCCACAAGGGCCAGGAGCTCTACGGCCTGTACGAGGCGCGCAAGAGCAACCGCGACCTCGACGAGATCATGGTGGTCGAAGGCTACATGGACGTCATCGCCCTGGCTCAGCAGGGCCTGCGCAACGCGGTGGCCACCCTCGGCACGGCCACCAGCGAGGAACACCTCAAGCGCCTGTTCCGCCTGGTGCCCAGCGTGCTGTTCTGCTTCGACGGCGATGCGGCCGGACGCAAGGCCGCCTGGCGCGCCCTGGAGTCGACCCTGCCGAGCCTGCAGGACGGGCGCCGCGCGCGCTTCCTGTTCCTCCCCGAAGGCGAAGACCCGGACAGCCTGGTACGCGCCGAAGGCACCGACGCCTTCCGCGCCCGCATCAACCAGCACGCCCAGCCGCTGGCCGACTACTTCTTCCAGCAACTGTGCGAAGAAGCCGACCCGCGCTCCCTGGAAGGCAAGGCGCACCTGGCCACCCTGGCTACCCCACTGATCGAGCAGATCCCTGGCATCAACCTGCGCGCCCTGATGCGCCAGCGCCTCGGTGAAATCACCGGCCTCAACAGCGAAGCGCTCAACCAGGTCAGCCGCAGCACGCCAGCGCCTGCCACCCACCCGGTCACCAGCGACTATGCGGACGACCACTATTACGACAGCCAGCCGGACTACGGCGATATCGCCGACTACGCCAACCACATCGAGCCGCCCGCCGAGCAGGACTTCGAGCCCAAGAAGAACTGGAAGAAAGGCGAAGGCAAGCCATGGAAGAAGGACGGCAACTGGAAGAAGGGCGGCCGCGACGAACCGCCGCGCCCACCACGCAAGCCGGTCAGCGTCGAATCACCGACCCTGACCGCCTTGCGCACCCTGCTGCACCACCCGGCACTGGCGCAGAAGGTCGAGGATGCCAGCCACTTCGCCGCCGAGGACGACACCTATGCCCAGCTGCTGGTCGCCCTGCTCGGCGCCCTGCAAAAGGCGCCGCAGCTGCGCTCGCTGCAGCTGATCGCACGCTGGCATGGAACCCCCCAGGGGCGCCTGCTGCAGGCCCTGGCGGAAAAGGAATGGCTGATCGATCAGGACAATCTTGAAAAGCAGTTCTTCGACACCATTACTACACTTGCCAGTAGCCAACTGCAGAAACGGCGCGAGCAGCTCCTGCGCAGCGTCATGCAAAAAAGCCCCAGTGAACTGACTCCGGAAGAGAAGACTCTACTGAGAGAACACTTCAGCCTCTCCTCTTCACCAGGCGACAAGAGCCCAACTGGCGCCTGATCCGCAAAATCGGGTATAATCCTCGGCTTATTTTCAGCCCGCCAAGACCTTCAGTGGATAGGGTGCCATGTCCGGAAAAGCGCAACAGCAGTCTCGTTTGAAAGAATTGATCAGCCGCGGTCGTGAGCAGGGTTACCTGACTTACGCGGAGGTCAATGACCACCTGCCGGAGGATATTTCCGATCCGGAACAGGTGGAAGACATCATCCGCATGATCAACGACATGGGGATCAACGTATTCGAGAGTGCCCCGGATGCGGACGCCCTGTTGCTGGCCGAAGCCGATACCGATGAAGCCGCTGCCGAGGAAGCCGCCGCTGCCCTGGCCGCAGTAGAAACCGACATCGGCCGCACCACCGACCCGGTGCGCATGTACATGCGCGAAATGGGTACCGTGGAACTGCTGACCCGCGAAGGCGAGATCGAAATCGCCAAACGCATCGAGGAAGGCATCCGCGAAGTCATGGGCGCCATCGCCTTCTTCCCTGGCACCGTCGACAGCATCCTCGGTGAATACCAGCGCATCGTCAGCGAAGGCGGCCGCCTGTCCGACGTTCTCAGCGGCTACATCGACCCGGATGACGGCAGCCTGCCGGCCGAAGAAGTTCCGGTCGACCTGAAGAGCGCCACTCCGGCCGCCGAAGCGGCCGAGGACGAGGAAGAAGCCGAAGGCGACAGCGACGACGAAGAAGAAGGAGATGGCGGCCCGGATCCGGAAGAAGCCGCACGCCGTTTCGGCGCCGTTTCCGAGCAAATGGAAAAGGCCCGCAAGGCCCTGAAGAAGCACGGCCGCCACAGCAAGCAGGCAAACAATGAACTGCTGGCCCTGGCCGAGCTGTTCATGCCGATCAAGCTGGTGCCCAAGCAATTCGACGCCCTGGTCGAGCGCGTACGCGGCTCGCTGGAACAGGTACGTGCCCAGGAACGCGCCATCATGCAGCTGTGCGTGCGCGACGCGCGCATGCCGCGTGCCGATTTCCTCAAGCTGTTCCCCGGCAACGAAATCGACGAAAGCTGGGCCGCCGGCCTGGCCAAGGGCAAGGCCAAGTACGCCGAAGCCATCGGCAACCTGCAGGGCGACATCCAGCGCTGCCAGCAGAAGCTGATCGCCCTGGAAGCCGACACCAGCCTGGCCATCGCCGAAATCAAGGACATCAACCGCCGCATGTCCATCGGCGAAGCCAAGGCGCGCCGGGCGAAGAAAGAGATGGTCGAGGCCAACCTGCGCCTGGTTATCTCCATCGCCAAGAAGTACACCAACCGTGGCCTGCAGTTCCTCGACCTGATCCAGGAAGGCAACATCGGCCTGATGAAGGCGGTGGACAAGTTCGAATACCGGCGCGGCTACAAGTTCTCGACCTACGCCACCTGGTGGATCCGCCAGGCGATCACCCGCTCGATCGCCGACCAGGCGCGCACAATCCGTATCCCGGTGCACATGATCGAGACGATCAACAAGCTCAACCGTATCTCCCGCCAGATGCTCCAGGAGATGGGCCGCGAGCCGACTCCGGAAGAGCTGGGCGAGCGCATGGAAATGCCCGAGGACAAGATTCGCAAGGTACTGAAGATCGCCAAAGAGCCGATCTCCATGGAAACCCCGATCGGCGACGACGAAGATTCGCACCTGGGCGACTTCATCGAGGACTCCACCATGCAATCGCCGATCGACGTGGCGACCGTGGAAAGCCTCAAGGAAGCCACCCGCGAAGTACTGGCCGGCCTCACTGCCCGTGAAGCCAAGGTGCTGCGTATGCGCTTCGGCATCGACATGAACACCGACCACACCCTCGAGGAAGTCGGCAAGCAGTTCGATGTGACCCGCGAGCGCATCCGCCAGATCGAAGCCAAGGCCCTGCGCAAGCTGCGCCACCCGACGAGAAGCGAGCACCTGCGCTCCTTCCTCGACGAGTAACAACAAAACCCCCGGCACCGACCGGGGGTTTTGTTATCCAGCGGCGCCGCGAACTACACTGCAACTACCTGCAATCTTCCGGAAGTCGACCGATGTCGCGCCTGCTGGCCATTCTCCTGCTGTGTCTGGCGTTCTCGGCGAGCCCGGTGGCGGCACTTAGCCTCACACCCGACGAGCAGGCCTGGCTGCAGGCCCACCCGCAGCTGCGCCTGGGCATTGATGCGTCCTGGCCGCCCTTCGAGTTTCGCGATCACCAGGGTCGCTACCAGGGCCTGGCCGCCAGCTATGTGCAACTGATCGAACAGCGCCTGCGGATCAAACTGCAACCGGTCGACCCGGGTAACTGGAGCCAGGTGCTGGCCAGCGCCAAGGCCGGCCGCCTCGACCTGCTCCCAGGCGTCATGGCCACCCCGGAGCGCCAGCGTGACCTGGCCTTCACCCGCCCCTATCTCGACTTTCCCATCGTCATCATTGCCCACCTGGGCGGCGCCCAGCCGCACCGCCTGGAAGACCTCTACGGCCTCAAGGTGGCGGTCATCCAGGACTATGCGCCCCACGAGCTGCTGCGCACTCGCCACCCCGATCTCAACCTGCTGCCCCTGCCCAGCGTCAGCGCCGCCCTACAGGCCGTCGCCACCGGCCAGGCCGACGCCCTGGTCGGCGACCTCGCCTCCAGCGTGTGGAGCATGCGCCAGCTCAAGCTCGAAGGCCTGTTCGTCAGCGGCGAAACCCCCTATCGCTATCAGTTGGCCATGGCCGCTCCACGCAGCCAGGCGATCCTGGTCGGCATCCTCGACAAACTGTTCGCCGACCTGAGCCCCGCCGAGGTCGCCGCCCTGCAGGAGCCCTGGGTCGGCGGCGTGTTGGATCGCCGCCAGGTCTGGCGCCAGGCTGCCCTGTATGGCCTGCCGACCCTGCTGGCGGTGTTGCTGGTGCTGGCTGCGGTGCTGCGCATCAACCGCCGCCTGCGCCAGGAAATGCGCAGCCGCAAGACCCTCGAGCAGCAGCTGCGCATCAGCGAACAGCACTACCGCGGCCTGGTGGAAAGCCTCAACGCCATTGCCTGGGAAATGCGCCTGGAGGACTACTGCTTCACCTATGTCTCGCCGCATGCCGAGAAGCTGCTCGGCTATCCCCTCAGCGAGTGGCTGCAGCCCGGCTTCTGGCAGCGCTCGCTGTATCCCGACGACGCCGAGACGGCCCTCAACTACTGCCTCACGGAAACCCAGGCCGGGCGAGATCACGCCTTCGACTACCGAATGCTCGCCGCCGACGGTCGTGTAGTGTGGATCCGCGACATCGTCACCCTGATCCAGCGCGACGACAGCCTGATCCTGCGCGGCCTGATGGTCGACATCAGCGAGGCCAAGGCCGCCGAGCTGGCTCAGCAGCTGTCCGAGGAAAAATTCAGCTCGGTGTTCCACAACTGCCCGGACATCCTGGTCATCGCCCGCCGTAGCGACGGTGCCCTGCTGGCCCTCAACCACACCTTCGAACAGCAGCTCGGCATCGACAGCGCCGAAGCCATGGGCAAGACCGCCACCGAGCTGGCCATCTGGGGCGTGCCGGACATCGGCCCGCAGTTGCTGCAGCGCCTGCAGGGCGAACCCCTGAACAACCTGGAAATGCCCTTCCGCCGGCGCAATGGCGAGCAGTTCATCGGCCTCATCTCGGCCCAGCCGGTGGAACTGGACGGCACTGCCGCGCTGGTAGTCGCGGTACGCGACATCACCGAACTCAAGCGCACCCAGCAGAAGCTGCAGGCCTCCGAAGAGAAGTTCGCCAAGGCCTTCCACGCCTCACCCGACGGCCTGCTGATCACCCGCCTGAGCGATGGCCGCCTGCTCGAAGCCAACGAAGGCTTCTGCCGCATCACCGGCTACGAGCTGTCCCAGGTGATCGGCCGCACCACCGAGGAAATCGGCCTGTGGGCCAACCTGGCCGACCGCGACCGGATGACCGAACTGGTGCGCAGCCAGGGCATGGTGCGCGACTTCCGCGCCTGGATCTGCACCCGCTACCAGCAGCAGCGCCTCGGCGAACTGGCCACCCAGACGATCATGATCAACGACGAGCCGTGCCTGCTCACCATCGCCCGCGACATCACCGAGCGCCAGCTGATGCAGGAGCGCCTGCACCAGGCCGCCACCGTGTTCGAGAGCACCGCCGAAGGGGTGATGATCACCGACCTCAACCAGCGTATCAGCGCGGTCAACCGCGCCTTCAGCGAAATCACCGGCTACAGCGAGACCGAAGCCCTCGGCCAGTCGCCACGCCTGCTCGCCTCGGGCCAGCACGACAGCGCCTTCTATGCCGCCATGTGGCACCAGTTGGCGGCCGAAGGCCACTGGCAGGGCGAGATCTGGAACCGGCGCAAGAACGGCGAGATCTATCCCGAGTGGCTGACCATCAGCGCAGTGCGCGACCAGAGCGACAGCATCACCCACTTCGTTGGCGTGTTCGCCGACATCAGCCCGCTCAAGCACGCCCAGGCCCGCCTCGACTACCAGGCCCACCACGACCCGCTCACCGGCCTGCCCAACCGCCTGCTGTTCGAGAGCCGCCTCAACGCCGCACTGACCGACGCGCGCACCGACGACCGCCAGGGCGCCGTGCTGTTCCTCGACCTCGACCGTTTCAAGCACATCAACGACAGCCTCGGCCACCCGGTCGGCGACCTGCTGCTGAAGAGCATCGCCGAGCGCCTGCGCGAACAGCTGCGCGACATCGACACGGTGGCCCGCCTCGGTGGCGACGAATTCATCGTGCTACTCCCCGGCCTGCACCAGCCGCGCGACGCCGAACGAGTGGCGACCAAGCTGCTGGCCTGTTTCAGCCCCCCCTTCCAGGCCGACAGCCACGAGTTCTTCATCAGCGCCAGCATCGGCATCAGCCTGTTCCCCGAGGACGGCAACGACGTCGCCACCCTGGTCAAGAACGCCGACGCGGCGATGTACAGCTCCAAGGCCAAGGGCCGCAACCGCATCGAGTTCTACACCCGCAGCCTGACCTTCCAGGCCACCGAGCGCATGACCCTGGAGCATGAGCTGCGTCGCGCCATCGAACGCGACGAACTGAGCCTGCACTACCAGCCCAAGCTGTGCCTGGCCAGCCAGCAACTGATCGGCGCCGAAGCCCTGCTGCGCTGGCGCCACCCGGTATTCGGCGACATCCCGCCGGATCGCTTCATCCCCCTGGCCGAAGAAAACGGCATGATCCTCCAGCTCGGCGACTGGGCCCTGCAGGAAGCCTGTCGGCAGATGCGCGAATGGCAGGGCCAGCACGCTCCCTTCGGCCCGCTGTCGGTCAATCTCTCCGGCAGCCAGCTGCGCCAGCCGCAACTGGCCCAGCGCATCGCCGACTCCCTCGCCGACTTCGGCCTGGCGCCCGCCAGCCTGCAGCTGGAAATCACCGAAAGCTTCATCATGAGCCAGGCCGAAGAGGCCCTGTTCATCCTCCACGAACTCAAGGCCCTGGGCCTGCAACTGGCCATCGACGACTTCGGTACCGGCTACTCCTCGCTCAGCTACCTCAAGCGCCTGCCGCTGGACATCCTGAAGATCGACAAGTCGTTCATCCGCGGCCTGCCTGAAGACCAGGACGACGCCGCCATCACCCGCGCCATCATCGCCCTAGGTCGCAGCCTGCAGTTCACGGTGATCGCCGAAGGCGTGGAAACCAAGGCCCAGGAACTGTTCCTGGCTGCCGAAGGCTGCCAGCAGATCCAGGGCTACGTGGTCAGCCGGCCGCTCTCCGCCGAGTCTTTCGCCAGCAATTTCCTCGGCCCATTAGCGATTGGCAGCGCCGAAAAGGCCCCGGTATAATCCGCCCGCCTTCTGGGGGCCTATAGCTCAGTCGGTTAGAGCAGAGGACTCATAATCCTTTGGTCCACGGTTCGAGTCCGTGTGGGCCCACCACCGCTTCACGCAAAAGCCGCACAGATGTGCGGCTTTTCACTTTCTGCAGGGCTATCCGGCCACGCGCTGGTCGCCCCTTCCCCGCCCTTGTTAAAATCGCGCGCCGCCACGGATTAGGTCGACCCAGCGTTTTGCGGGTCTGGCACCCTGTCGTTCGATGTTCATCTCGCAGCCCGGCTCCGGCCGAGGCCACTTGCTTACCAGGATGGTAGTACCCATGCCCACACCGCTTGAATCCTCGCCTTTTTCCTTTGTCAGCCTGTCCGGCAACAGCCAGACCGACAGCCTGATCTACGGCACCAAGTGGGGCGGCGCCACGGGCAGCGCGGTAAGCCTCAGCTACAGCTTTCTCGGCGCCAACTCCTCGTTCGACCAGGACTACTCCTACGACAACGAGTACCAGAACGCCTTCGTCCTGACGGCCGGCCAGCAAAGTGCGGCCACGGCCGCCCTGGCCGAATGGAGTGCGGTTGCCAACATCACCTTCACCAAGGTCAGCGAGACCAGCAGCCAGGTCGGCACCCTGCGCTTCGGCGGCTATGCCGGGATGGACGAGAATTACGCCGCCTGGGCCTACCTGCCGGGCTCTACGCCATCGGCCGGCGATACCTGGCTCAGCCCGAGCACCGGCAGCAACCCGAAGGCCGGCGACTTCGACTACCACACCCTGGTGCACGAAATCGGCCACGCCCTCGGCCTCAAGCACCCCTTCGAAGCCAGCGACCGCAGTGGCTTTACCCTGAGCGGCACGCAGTACGACGACGTGCGCTACACGGTGATGAGCTATACCGCACCTTACTCGTTCCTGCCCACCGGACCGATGCTGTTCGACATCGCCGCCATGCAGCACCTGTACGGCGCCAACATGAGCTGGCAGACCGGCAACAACACCTACAAGTGGGATGCCAACAGCAGCGTCTTCGAGACCATCTGGGATGCCGGCGGCATCGACACCATCGACGCCAGCAACCAGGCCGTCGCTGTCAACATCGACCTCAAGGCCGGCAACTTCAGCTCGATCGGCAAGGCTTTCTGGAGCGAAAGTGGCTACATCAATAACGGTCTGGCCATTGCCTACGGTGCAGTGATCGAGAACGCCACCGGCTCGGCCTACAACGACACCCTGACCGGAAACGGGCAGAACAATGTGCTCAACGGCCTGGGTGGAGCCGACCAGATGAGCGGGAACAATGGCAGCGACAGCTACTACGTCGACAACGCCGGCGATCTGGTCAGTGAAGCCAACGCAGACACCAGCACCGGCGGCACCGACACGGTATACAGCTACCTGGCGTCCTACACCCTGAGCAACAACGTGGAAAACCTGCGCATCCTGGCCGCCGGGAATGCCAACGGCACGGGTAATGCCCTGAACAATGCCCTCTATGGCGGTAGTGGTAACAACATCCTCAACGGTGCGGCAGGGGCCGACAGCATGAGCGGCGGCGACGGCAGCGATATCTATTACGTCGACAACGCCGGCGACCTGGTCAGCGAAACCAATGCCACAACTGCCAGCGGCGGTACCGATAGCGTCTACAGCTACCTGGCGGCCTACGCCCTGGGTGCCAATGTGGAAAACCTGCGCATCCTGGCCACCGGGAATGCCAACGGCACCGGCAATAACCTAAACAACATCCTGCTGGCTGGCGGCGGTAACAATGTCCTCAATGGTGGAACTGGCACCGACACCGCCTCCTACCTCTATGCCACCCAAGGCGTCAGCCTCGACCTCGGGTTGACTGGTGCCCAGGCCACTGGTGGTTCAGGCAGCGATACCCTGCTCAATATCGAGAACCTCAATGGCAGCAAATACGACGACAAACTGATCGGCAACAGCGCCGCCAACAAACTCAATGGCGATGCCGGCAATGACGTCCTCAACGGCGGCGCTGGGGCCGACACTCTCAATGGCGGCGACGGCAATGACAGCTATTACGTCGACAACGCCGGCGACCTGGTCAGCGAAAACAATGCCGACCTGGCCAGCGGCGGCAACGACACAGTCTTCAGCTCCCTGGCGGCCTATACCCTGGGCAACAACCTGGAGAACCTACGCATCCAGGCCACTGGCGCGGCCAATGGCACCGGCAATGCGCTGAACAACACCATCCACGCCGGCAGCGGCAACAACGTGCTCGACGGCGGCGCCGGCAACGACCTGCTGGTCTATCTCAATGCCAGCAGCGGCATCACCCTCAATCTGGGCCTTACTACTGCCCAGGCTACCGGCGGTTCCGGCAGCGACACCATTCTCAACTTCGAGCGGGTTAGTGGCAGCAACTACAACGACAAATTCATCGGCAATGGCGCAGCCAATACCCTATATGGCAATGCTGGTAACGATCAGCTCGATGGCGGGGTTGGCAATGATGTGCTGGTTGGCGGAAGTGGTACGGACACTCTGATCGGTGGAGTCGGTGCAGATCGATTCGACTTCGATGCCCTGAGCGATTTCGCCCTGGGCGCCCTGCGCGATGTGATCAAGGACTTCAAGCTGGCCGAAGGCGACCTAATCGATCTCTCCACTCTGGATGCCAACAGTGCCACCACCGGCATCAACGAGGCCTTCAGCTTTATCGGCAGCGCCGCCTTCAGTGCCAGCAATGCCACTGGACAGCTGCGTTTCAGCGACGGGATTCTTTATGGCAGCGTGAATGCCGATGCGACCCCCGAGTTCGAAATCCAGCTACTTGGCGTCAGCAGCCTGACCAGCAGCGCCCTCATTGCCTGACCCCGGCGGCGCTGCGCATCCTTCCAATGGCAGCGCAGCTCCAACCCATCCTGTCCCCCTAGTACGCCCCTCTGCGGCCATCTAGAATCGCTAGCGCAACGCCCCTAACTGCTTCGCGGACATGCAAAGGAACTGTATGAAAACATTGCCCCTGCTCCTCTCGGCCCTCGCCCTGCTTGCACCTTTCGGCCTGCAAGCGGCCGTCACCACCAAGTCCTGCAGCGCGGTGGACAAGCCGGGCTACGTGATCACCAAGATCGTCAGCAACGCCAGCGCCTGCAGCGGTGCCAACCAGTACACCTTCACCCTGCTCGCCGGCGAAACCACCCTGGATACCTGCTACGCCAGCGTGCCCACTGGCTGGATCAACTCGAAGATTCGCAGCTACAACGGCACTGGTGCCTGCGGCACCTCCAGCGGTACGCCCAAGCAGATCTGGACGATCAGCAACAGCTTCGGCCAGCTCAAGCTGAACGCCTGCTCGCGCACCCTGCCCACTGGTTGGGTGATCACCCGTGAAACCAGCTACACCGGCAGCGGCGACTGCGGCACCAGCAGCGGCACGCCGAAGCAGAAGTTCGAGGCGCAGAGCACTGCCGGGCAGACCCAGATGAACGTGTGCAAGGGCTCGGTACTGCCCAGCGGCTGGCAGGTGGGCTCCACCTCGAGCAACTCGATCTGCGGCTCGGCCTCCGGCAATCTGCTGAAGATCCTCAACACCGTGACGCTGACCAAGGCCTCCCTGTACCGCTACCTCAACAAGACCAGCGGCGACAGCATCTACACCGTACAGCGCAACGACAGCGGCATGGCCAAATACGGCTACAGCTACGACTCGATCACTGGCTACACCCCCAGCAGCGCCTTCTTCGGCACCGCCGCCTTCCACCGCTACTACAACAAGACCACTCTCGACAGCCTGTACACCACTACCCGCGACGACGCCACGCAGACCAAGGCCGGTTACGCCTACAGCGGAGTGGCGGCCTACCTGTACACCGCTCCGGTCAGCAAGTCGGTGCCCCTGCACCGCTACTGGAACCCGACCAACAAGCACCACCTGTACACCACCCAGTACTTCACCAACGGCGCTTACGGCTTCCAGTACGAGAAAATCGAGGGCTACCTCTACACGGCGCCCTGAGTACTGTCCGCCAATAAAAAGGCCGCGCATTGCGCGGCTTTTTTATTGGGGGGACTCAACCGCGAGACAACTGGCGTATATGCAGTACCCCGAACAGCAGCACCAGCAGACGATCCTTGCCGGGCTCGGCCTGGCGCTGCAGGCGGCCATGCAGCACGGCGACTTCCAGCACATGCACGGCCAGGATCAGCAGCGCCGCCCAGCTCAGGTAGGGGCCGGCAAAAGGCTGCAGCAGGTTGACCAGGGCCAGCAGCCAGAACAGCAGCAGCGCGCCTTTGGCGATGTTCAGCATGGATGACTCCTTTTAGCTGTAGAGGAAGGTCGGGCCCGGGTGTTCGCGGCCGTCGTCGACGCCGACTTCCAGGCCCAGCAGTTCGTTGAGCCGGCCGCTCAGGCGCTCGATCAGGGCACGCTGCGCCTGCGGGTCGGCGGCCAGGTTGTGCAACTCGTCCGGATCGCTCTCGGTGTCGTACAGCTCCAGGTCGTTGCGCGCCAGCAGCGTAGCGAAATCCACCGGGGTGTGGTGGTCTTCGGCAGCGAAGTAGCGGGCGAACTTGTAGCGGCCATCGTGGATACCGCGAAACAACGCGCGGTTGTTCAACGACGGGCCGAGCTGCATCTGCGCCAGCGACTCCTGGATGATCGCCCAGGGCGTGACCTGGTCATGGTCGCGCATCACCGCCTCGGTGAATTCCGGATCGAGGTACATGACCACGCCGTAGTCGTACAGGTGGCCGCGCTCGTCGCGCACGGAGCGCCTGCTCGCCCCGCCGATGCTCTCGGCCAGGCTGACGCCCGCCAGTTGCGGATAGCGCTCGGCCTGCCCGGCCGCATCCAGCCCGGCCAGTTCCAGCACAGTCGGCACTATGTCGACGGTGGAGCCCAGTGCCTGGCTGGTGAAGCCCTGCGTGATGTCCGGATGACGGACGATGAAGTTGACCCGGGTGTTCTCCTTGTACATGTGCGGCCCCTTCTGCCGCAGCTGGTGCGCGCCGGCCATCTCGCCGTGGTCGGCGGTAAGGATGACGATGGTGTCGTCGGCCAGGCCGCTGTTCTCCAGCGCCAGCAGCACCTGTTCGATGGACTGGTCGACGTCGCGCACGCAGTTCAGGTAGTAGCTCTGCAGGCCCTGCCAGGCCTGTTCGTCCTTGGGATCGAGGCGGCCGTAGATGTTGTTGCACAGCTCCACGTCGGCACGCTGGGCCCAGGGTTTGCGGCTCAGATCCTCGGCGTAGAAGCTCTTCGGCAGCGGCAGATCCCAGTGCTTCTCGTACAGGCCGGTGCTCGGCCCCGGCGAGATCGGGCCGAGGAAGTTACGGCGCAGACGGCTCTGCTCCTGCTTGATCCCCGAGCTGTAGAACATGATGTCGTGCGGGTTGACGAAGTTGACCGCGAGGAACCACGGCTGCTCGTCGCTGCGGTGCTGCTGCAGCCAGGCCACCGAGTCGCTGGCGGTGACCTTGTCGTAGATGAAACCGGTCATCAGCGAGCCGTGCGGGTCGCCATTCAGGTTGTAGTCGGCAAAACCGTAGGGCAGCAGCGCCTCCGTGCTCGGCTGCACCACGCCGTAGGTCAGGTTGCTCGACTGCTCGATGTGCGACAGGTGCCACTTACCCTTGTAGGCGGTCAGGTAGCCCTGCTCGCGCAGCATATGGCCGAGGGTGGGAATCTCTGGCGACAGCTCGCGGAACGGCGGTAGACCGAGGTTGGCGGTGATCAGGGTCTGCTGCGTGTGCTGGCCGGTGAACAGTACCGAGCGCGACGGCGAACAGGGCGTGGTGTTGACGTGGAAATTGCCCAGGCTCGCCGCGCGCTGCAACAACCGCTCGTGGCCGGGCAAAGGCACGGCGTCGGGCAGATCCTGATGGGCGCGCTGCTGGTCGGTGACGATCAGCAGGATATTCGGCTTGCGCCCCAGGCGCGGTGTCACGGCGGCCGAGGCGTTGCCCAAAAACGGTGTGGCGATGCCGGCGGCGGTCAGCGCCGCGGCTCTCTTCAACAGGTCACGGCGCTGCATGGCTCACTCCTGCAGATGGTCGATGGCGGGCATATGCCATTGCCCGTCGAGCACGCGCTGCTCGGGCAGGTAGATGCGTCCGGTCAGGCTGAACGGCCCGTTGGCGGGAATCGGCAGCCAATTGCCCTGCAGCGACTCGCCCGGCGCCTTGGCCTGCAGGTAGAGATCCAGCGAGCCATCGGCGTTGTAGGTCAGCGGGTCGCGGTCACCGAGGGCATAGCGGCCTAGCGGGTTGTCGATCAGGAAGCCGTCGCCGTCGTAGGCGGTCACCGACCAGAAGGCCCGCGCCGGCGGCAGCTCGCCCGCGGCGAAGTGCAGGCGATAGCGCTGCCCGCCCTGCAGAGCCTGACCCTGGCCATCGACCGAGGCGTTCGGGTAGACCGCATCCGCCGCCAGGTTGGCGCCGAAGCCGGCCATCGCCACCACCGCACGCAGGCCGTAGTCGTCGCCGTAGGCCCCGATGTGCATGGGCGGCTGGCGCCAGCCGTTGACCAGCCCATCGGGGCGCTGCAGGGCCTTGTGCATCTGCCGCTCGGCCAGCCAGATGCCCAGGCGCGCCGACTGGCGTTGCAGCCAGCCCCATTGCGCAGCGACACCGGGCTGCACACCGAGCTGCTGCAGATCGGCCAGAGCAGAGCCGTCCTTGTCGCTTGCCGGGTTATCCACCAGCAGCGCGGCCAGGCGGCCAAAGAAGGCCTCGGCGCTCAGCGCGCGCAGCTGATACAGCGGCGGCTCGGCCTTGTGTTCCGGCAGCTTGAACGGCTCGGCCGTGGCCGGCTTGCCCAGCTGCCAGTCGGCCAGGCTGCGCAGGCCGACCTGGGCCTGGATCGCGTGCACGGCCGCATAGTCGGCCTTGCCATTGGTCTGCACCCGGCCGAGCAGCCAGGCGATGCGCGTCGGCGCACGCAGCAGGGTCATGCCCTGCGGCACCTCACCCTGCCACTTCGGCCCGACCAGCAGGAAACGCCCGCCGGCGGTGCCGGTGGTGCGCGGGCCGAGGCTGGCGAACACATTGGTCCAGGCATCGAGGAACTGCATCACCAGGTAGCGCTCAGTGGCCGGCAGCTCGAACACCCAGGGCCCGGCATCCATGTCCAGCCAGGCCAGCGAATACAGGGTGTCGACGTTGGGCCGCACGATGTCGCGGAAGCTCGCCTCGGGGAACGCCGGCACATGCACCAGGCGGTTGGCCGGGGCGATGCCGTGGGTGAAGTTGTCGCGGGTCAGCTCGGTAAGCACCAGCGGGTAGCCGAACGCGTAGCTTTGCGCGGCCAGGCGGATGGTCTCGCGCTGGCTGAACAGCAGCGCGGCGCCCAGCGCCAGCAGCACCAGCACGCCGACCAGTACCCGCCGCCACAGGCGGCGTGGGCGCACGGCCGGCAGCGGGCCGAGTTGCAGATTGCTCATGCGCGGGCTCCTCAGCGTACGGTCAGGGCGATGGGGGCGTCTTCGAAGTCGAAGCAGCCGAGGAAGGTCTTGATGTCGAGCAGATTGCCGTCGACCTTCACATCACCCAGCAGGGCGCCCTTGAGCAGGCCGTTCTCGCCACTGATCACGGTGTCCAGGTAGGTCTTGTCGAGGGTCAGCTTGAGCGTGGTGCCGGCCGGGATGCCCTTGTGCAGCTCGACCACCCCGCGGCGTACTTCCAGGGCCCACTCCTCGCCGATATCGGGGAAGACGAAGCCGAGGGTCAGGTTCACATCGGCGCTTTTCTCCGGATCGATGCGGGTCACCCAGTTCTGCAGGAAGATGCGCGCCGGCAGATTCTTCAGCATGTCTGCCGAGAGGAAGGCGCCACGGATGCGCTTGCCCATTTCCTCGGCGCCGCCGTTGTCGAACTTGCCTTCCAGCTCCATGGCGCTCATCAGGTACCAGTTGCGCCAGTTGATGTTCATGCTGGCGTAGCCCAGCTTGCGGAAGCTGCGTGCCTTGATGTCGCGTGCCAGCTTGTCGCCATGGTCGACGCGGATCGAGTAGCTGGCCAGCTCGGCGGCCCACTGGTAGTCGCCCTTGAGGTAGGCTTCGCCGGCGGCCAGCAGCACCTTGTCGCGGCCGCCCATCAGCTCGATCAGGCGCTTGGCTTTTTCCACCGGAGGGATCGGGTCGAGATCCACCGGGTCGCCCTGGAACCAGCCCAGGTAGCCGTTGTAGATCTGCCGCACGCTGTGTTTCACCGTGCCGTAGTACTCGCGCAGGTATGGCGTGTAGCCGGCCAGGTGCGGCGGCAGCTTGACCTTCTCGACCAGCTCATCGGGAGTCAGACCCTTGTTCATCCAGCGCACGGTCTGGTCGTGGATATAGGCGATAGCGTCGCGGGTCATGCGCAGCACTTCCTCGACCTTGTCGCGGCCAGACACCGGCTGGCCATGCAGCGGCACCATGTAGTCGGCCTGGAAGGCGCGCAGGGCGTCGAGGCTTTTCACCCACAGCACCGGGTCGCGGAACTTGGTGCCGCGCAGGGTATGCACGTTGGGCAGGGTCGGGCCCTGGGTGACTTCGGCGCTGATCAGCACACGGTTGTTCGGCAAGAACAGGACGATCTCGTCCGGCGCCTCGCTGGGCGCGTGGAGGAACTGCACCGGCAGGCCGGCGATGGTGGTGTCGAGCTTGTCCTTGAAGGTGATGGTCGGCGCGATGAAGGTCGACTGCCCCTCATGGGCCAGCGGGCCGAGGCCGGCGTTCATGTCTTTCTTGTCGGCATCCGACAGCGCGGCGCCGAAGCTGTAGCCGGAGCGCATGCCGAGGATCGGGCCGACCAGTGCGCCCTGGGTCACCACGTTTTCCAGCAGGGTTTCCTGGGCGTAGATCTGCACCTCGCCGCTCTTCACCTGCTCCTCGCTGACGAAGCCCTTCACGCCGTTGATATGGTCGGGGTGGAAGTGGGTGTAGACAATGGCCTTGATCGGCTTCGCGCTGATCTTGCGGAACTCGACGAGCACCTTACGCGACTGTTCGGCCGACTCGCCGGTGTCGACGATGATCAGCCCCTCGGGCGCCTCGATCATCACGCTGTTGGCCAGGTTCCAGCCCACCGCCGACCAGACGTTGTCGGCGATCGGGTAGACCTTCTCGTTGAAGTGCTTGGTGTGCTCGGCCAGCTCGGCGTTGATCGAGGGCACGATGCGCTCCTCGGGCAACTCGGCCTGGGCGGTGAACGGCAGGGCGGCGGCCAGCAGCAGGCCACTGAAGCGGCTGAATGACGACATGGGGCGGACTCGTTGTTGTTATCCCGCTTGGCAGACTGACAAAGCGCATTCAATAATTCCAATGCATTCCACTTCGATAAATGATGCAGAACGCGCATGAACGACCTTCGCCAGCTCCGCCACTTCGTCGCACTCGCCGACCACGGCCACTTCGCCCGTGCGGCCGAAGCGGTGCATCTCAGCCAGCCGGCGCTGAGCCGCAGTATCCAGGCGCTGGAAAACAGCCTGGGCTGCACCCTGGTGGATCGTCACAGCCGCGGCATCAGCCTGACCGCCCACGGCGAGCTGGTGCGCGAGCATGCCAAGCGCCTGCTGGCCGGAAGCCAGGCGCTGAGCAATGCAGTAAGCCAACTGGGCAATCTGGGCAGCGGCGAGGTGCGCCTGGGCGCCGGCCCCTACCCGGCCGCGCGCCTGGTACCGCAGGCCATGGGCGCCTTTGCCGAGCGCTTTCCGCGGGTGCGCCTGCAACTGACCATCGACAGCTGGCAGCAGCTGCGTGTGCGCCTGCTGAACAATGAGATCGAGCTGTTCGTCGCCGATATCCGCGAGTTCCAGGACGATGCGCGCCTGCAGGTCGAGGCGCTGCGCCCGCACCCCGCCGTGCTGTTCTGCCACCCGCAGCATCCGCTGCTGGCGCGCCCGGATCTGACGGTGAAAGACCTGCTGGACTACCCCTTGGCCGGCACCCAGCTGCCGCTGGAAGTGGCCAGCGCGCTGCAGCACCTGAGTGGTGGCGAGGCCGCGCCGCTGAGCATCGAGTGCGACAACTTCATGGTGCTCAAGGAACTGGTCTCGGCCAGCCATGTGCTGAGCATGTCGCCCTGGGACGTGATCGCCCAGGACGTGGCGGCCGGGCGCCTGGCCGTGCTGCCGCTGCATACCGGCATGCCGGCGCAGCGCTCCGCCTACGGCATCGTCAGTCGCGCCGGGCACAGCCTGTCGCCCGGCGCCGCCGAGTTGCAGCGGGTGATCCTCGAGCAGGATCGCAATAGCCAGATACCGACGCTGGCGTAGGGTGGGTGGAATCCGCGCGGTGCATGGAAACCATCACGAACCGCAAAGATAACCCCGTCGCTCCCGCGAAGGCGGGAGCCCAGTGCGCTCCCTCTGGATTCCCGCCTGCGCGGGAATGACGGAGTGGCTGGAATGCCGCTGCGTTATCTCTCATACCTCGTCATGCCCGCAGCGGCATTATCGCTGAACAGCGCTTGCGCTGGCCCGCAGGGGAATCACCCAGCCGGGTAGTCTCACTCGCCCTACGGCTTACAGCTTGTGCCGCGCGGCATAGAGGCAAACCATCTCCATGGCCAGCGTTGCACCGGCCAGGGCGGTGATCTCCGAGTTGTCGTAGGGCGGGGCCACCTCGACCACGTCCATGCCGACCAGGTTGATGCCGCGCAGGCCACGCAAAATCTCCAGGGCCTGGTGGCTGGACAGCCCGCCGCACACCGGCGTACCGGTACCTGGGGCGAAGGCCGGGTCGAGGCAGTCGATATCGAAGGTCAGGTACACCGGGTTGTCGCCGACGCGGGCGCGGATCAGCTCGGCGATCTGCTCCGGGGTGCTGCGGTTGACCTGCCGCGCATCCAGCACCTGGAAGCCCATCACGTCGTCGTTGGTGGTGCGCAGGCCGACCTGCACCGAACGCGCCGGGTCGACCAGGCCGTCCTTGGCGGCATGGTAGAACATGGTGCCGTGGTCGATGCGTGCGCCCTCCTCGTCCGGCCAGGTGTCGCTGTGTGCGTCGAAGTGGATCAGCGACAAGGGGCCATGCTTCTTGGCGTGGGCCTTGAGCAGCGGGTAGCTGATGAAGTGGTCGCCGCCCAGGGTGAGCATGGCGCAGCCGGCGTCGAGGATCTTGTCGGCATGCGCCTCGATCATCGCCGGGGTGTCCTGCGGGGTGCCATGGTCGAAGTAGCAGTCGCCGTAGTCGATGCAGGCCAGCAGGTCGAAGGGGTCGAACTCCCAGGGGAAGTGCCGGGCCCAGGCCGACTGGATCGAGGCGGCGCGGATGGCGCGCGGGCCGAAGCGGCTGCCTGGGCGGTTGGTGGTGGCGGTGTCGAACGGCACGCCGCTGACCACCAGATCCACGCCGCGCAGATCACGGGTGTAACGGCGACGCATAAAGCTGGTGATGCCGGCGTAGGTCGGCTCGGCCGCGGTGCCGTAGAGGCTGTCGCGGGTGATGGCCTGGTCGTTGTCGAAGGCTTGTTCCATGGTCGGCTACTCGGTTGGTAAAGGGCAGGTTGGTTTCGTAGGAGCGAGCTCTGCTCGCGAAGCACCCAGCGGGAGATTTCGCGAGCAGAGCTCGCTCCTACGCAGTCGCAAGGCGTCAGTACTGGGTGCGAAAGGCCGTCCACAGGCGGGTGCGCTGGCGCATCTCGCGTAGCGGCAGGGTCTGCTCGGCGAACAACTTGGCGCGCATGTCCGCAGCCGGGTAGATATTCGGGTCGCCACTTACCGCCGCATCCAGCAGCGGCGTGGCGGCGCGGTTGGCGTTGGCGAAGTACAGCGAGTTGGTCAGTTCGGCGATGGCCTCGGGCTTGAGCAGGTAGTCGATAAAGGCCCGCGCCGCCTCGGGGTGCGGTGCATCCACCGGGATGGCCAGGGTGTCGAACCAGATCAGCGTGCCTTCCTTGGGAATCCGGTAGACCACCGAGAACGGCTGCTTCGCTTCGAGGGCGCGGGCGGCGGCCATGCCGGCGTCGCCGGTGTAGGTCAGCGCCAGGCAGATCTCGCCCTTGGCCAGGTCGTCGATCTGCCGGCTCTGGCCGACGTCGCGCAGGTTCGGCTGCAGCTGCGCGAGCAGCGCCTTGGCTGCCTCGCGATCGGCCTCGGCGGTGCTGTAGGGATTCTTGCCCAGGTAGTTGAGGGCGACGGCAATCACCTCCTGCGGTGAGTCGAGCACGCCGATGCCGCAGTCCTTGAGCTTGCTGGCGTACTCAGGCTTGAACAGCAGGTCGAGGCTGTCCAGCGCCACGCCGGGCAGGCGCTTCTCCACCGCTTCCTGGTTGATGCCCAGGCCGATGGTGCCCCAGGTGTAGGGCACGCCATAGGCGTTGCCGGGGTCGACGCCGGCCAGCTTGGCCAGCAACTCGGGGTCGAGGTTGCCACTGTTGCTCAGCGCGCCCAGCGGCTGCAGGGCCTTGGCAGTGATGGCGCGGGCCAGCACGCTGGAGGATGGGAACACCAGGTCGTAGCCGCTGTTGCCGGTGAGCAGCTTGCTCTCCAGCACCTCGCTGCTGTCGAAGGTGTCGTATTTGACCTGGATCCCGGTCTCGGCCTGGAAGCGCTTGAGCGCCTCCACCGGCACATAGTCGGCCCAGTTGTACAGGTTGAGCACTTTCTCCTCGGCCTGCAGCGGCAGGGCGACGGCGAGCATTAACAGGCTTGCAGCAAGACGCATGGTGCGGTTCCTCGGGCAGAACGGTTGACCGTGCCTCTCTGGCGGAGGCTGGGGATGGCTTCATCCTGCGCCGGGCATTGCTTCCGATAAATACGAAGTGATCTACTCTGGCATCGATAAAAATCAATGTATGGAGCCGCAATGCTCAGCCAGCTGCGCGACCTCGATCTGCAACTGCTGCGCCTGTTCGTCAGCGTGGTGGAGAATGGCGGCTTCAGCGCCGCCCAAGGCGAGCTGGGCATCGGCCAGTCGACCATCAGCACGCAGATGGCCAAGCTGGAGACGCGCCTGGGCTTTCGCCTGTGCGAGCGCGGCAAGGCCGGCTTTCGCCTGACGCCCAAGGGCGAGCAGGTGCTGGCCGCCACGCGCAAGCTGTTCAGCGCCATCGAGACCTTCAAGGGCGAAGCCCAGGGCATGGCCGACAAGCTGCTCGGCGAGCTGCATGTCGGCCTTTCCGAAGCGCTGGCCGACGAGGTGCTGGAGCGGGTCGGCGCGGCCATCGGACGTTTTCGCCGGCGCAACCAGGCGGTGCAGATCGAGCTGCTCAGCGCCACCCCGGCCGAGCTGGAGCGCCGCCTGCTGCAGGGCCAGCTGCAACTGGCCATCGGCTACTTCTCCGGCAGCCAGACAGCACTAGACTACCGCCCGCTGTTCAGCGAATCGCAACACCTGTACTGCGGCCGGGGCCATCCGCTGTTCGCGCAGCCACAGGTCGAGGCCGCCGACCTGCAGTACTGCGATGGTGTGCTGCACCCCTACCGCTTCATCTCCGCCGACGAGCCCTGGCAGGCCGGTAGCAGCAGCGCCCGTTGCGAACAGGTGGACGGCAGCCTGGCCTTCATCCTCTCCGGCGCGCATATCGGCTACCTGCCGCAGCACATCGCCGCGCCCTGGCTGGCTCGCGGCCAACTGCGTGCCCTGCAGCCGCAGCAGCTGGGCTTCAGCGTCGAGTTCCGCCTGGCCCAACACCGCGGCCGCCAGCCCGGCGAGGCGCAGCGGGCGCTGGAACAGGACCTGCTGGCAGCCTTTGCCGATCAGTGACGTGCGGCAGGCGGCTCCGGCTCACGCAGCCGCCCCGACAGGCCATCCAGGCGCTGTAGGGCCAGGCAGATGTCATCGTGGATCAGCCGGCGAGCGGGCAGTTTGCCGGCGGCCTCGGGCTCTTCGGCTTCCAGCTGGTAACGCGGGTCGAACGGGGGCTTGAAGGTATCCATGGCAATTTCCTCACAGTAAACGGGGCCGCGAATGCGGCGCGTTGTGGCAGTGATGGCAGAGCGCTGGATGGATTCTTGTCGGGTCAGCCTGCAGGAGACAGATGACCGTTGTTTGACGGTCGGCCTGGCGCCGACGCCTGGTCAATTTCTGCGCAATGGCGCCGCAGGTCAAGCGCCGATGCCGCCGGCCGATACTCGGCAGGCAGCCCGACAAGCGCCGACTATAGTGTCTATTCCGCTCTTTCCAGCCCGCAGCTGGTCATTCATTGCGCTTTCGAGGAGTTACCATGAGCAAGGTCTACAACGTCGCCGTTCTCGTCGGCAGCCTGCGCAAGGCGTCGATCAACCGCAAGCTGGCGCTGGCCCTGGCCGAGCTGGCACCACCTTCGCTGAAGCTGAAGATCGTCGAGATCGGCGAACTGCCGCTGTACAACGAGGATATCGACGTCAGCCCGGCGCCGGCGCCCTACGTGACCTTTCGCGAGCAGGTGAAAGCTGCCGATGCCCTGCTGTTCGTCACCCCGGAGTACAACCGCTCGGTACCGGCGCCACTGAAGAACGCCATCGATGTCGGCTCGCGGCCCTACGGCCAGAGCGTCTACAGCGGCAAGCCGGGCGCCGTGCTCAGCGCCTCGCCGGGAGCGGTCGGCGGCTTCGGCGCCAACCATCATCTGCGCCAGTCGCTGGTATTCCTCGATGTACCGGTGCTGCAGCAACCGGAAGCCTACCTGGGCGGCGCCGGCAGCTTCTTCGACGACAATGGCAAGCTGAACGATGGCGTACGCGGCTTCCTGCAGAAGTTCATCGATGCCTATGCCGCCTGGGTAGCCCTGAACGCCAAGGGCTGACCAACCCCGCCCGCTCGAAGCGAGGCCAGCAAAACCGGCTCAGATGGATTGCAGTAAGGTCAGGATCAGCTGTGGCTGCTGGTTGGCCTGGGCCAGCATGGCGGTCTGGGCCTGCTGCAGGATCTGGTTCCTGATCAGTTCGGACATCTCGGCGGCGTAGTCGGTGTCGCGAATCCGGCTACGCGCCGCCGACAGGTTTTCCGACATGTTCATCAGGTTGGCGATGGTGAAGTCCAGGCGGTTCTGTGTCGCGCCCATCTCGGCGCGGGCGCTGTCGATCATGCTCATGGCACCGTCGATCACACCGAGAGCAGTCTGTGCGCCGATATCGGTGCGCAGGTCGACCTCGCTGATGCGCGTCAGGCTGCTGTAGTTCTGGCTGGTGCTGCCATCGATGGTCGCTGCGCTGGCCTGGATGTTGAAAGACTCACCACTGCTCAGCCGCACCACGCCGATGGCACGCAATGCCGAACCATCGGTCAGGGTCGCCACGGCGGCGGTCAGCTCCTCCTCGCCGCTGTAGTCGAAGTTCTGCGCATCGGCCGTACCGGCCTGCTCGGACTGGAAGGCATCCAGGACAATGTCGTCGCCACCTTCGCTGGTCAGGCGTAATTGGCCATCCTTGATGCTGGCGGTGATGCCGGTGCGGGTGGACTCCTTGTTGATCGCCTCGGCCATGGCGCTGAGATCGCCGTCCTCGATGCTGGCATGGATGCTCACCGCCTTGCTGTTGGAGCCATACAGATCGAAGGTGTAGCTGTCGTCACCACTGAAGGCCAGCTGCAGTACGGTGCGGGCATCGGCCTTCACTCCGGTACTGTCCTCGCGACCATTGATCGCGCGGGCTACCGACTTGGCCGAACCCGCGACGGCAAAGGTTCGTTCCGTACGCCCCGCCAGGGTCAGGTTGCCGGTAACCTGGTTGGCCGGGATCGTGCCGGCCTGCTGCTGCAGGCCGCCCAGCTGGTCAGTCGTGGCGCTGCCGGTGGTGCCGTTGACCAGGTCGCGGGTATTGCTGCCCAGGGCGCTAGGGCCGTAATTGCCCAGACCGAGACCGATAGTCTCGAAAGCATTGGCGCCTACCTGGAAGGCGCTGGAGCCATAGCTGCCATCGAGCAGTTTGCGCCCGCCGAAGGTGGTGGTTTCGGCAATCCGCTGCAGCTCCTGCTGCAGCTGCAGCACTTCTTCGTTGATCGCGCTGCGCTCGCTGGCCCCGTTCGAGCCATTGGCCGCCTGCAGGGCCAGCTCGCGCATGCGCTGGAGAATGGAGGTCGACTGCTGCAGCGCACCTTCGGCGGTCTGCGCCAGGGAGATGCCGTCATTGGCGTTGCGGATGGCCACGCCGAAGCCGCTGATCTGGCTGCTCAGACGATTGGAGATCTGCAGCCCGGCGGCATCGTCCTTGGCGCTGTTGATCCGGTAGCCGGTGGATAGCCGCTGCATGGAAACCGCCAGCGCACGCGACGTCTCATTCATCGCACGCTGAATGCCGAGGGATGCAACGTTGGTGTTGAGGGTTAGCGCCATGCCGACGATCCTGGGAACAACCACCGCGATCCTGCAGTGGTCGAACAGCCACAAAACGGGCTGTCAGCTTGTTCGTCGGCCGTTATCGGCAAAGCTTTAGCGGAAAATCTGCTCCCTCCTGATCAGCGGCATCACTTCCAGCAGTCGCTCACCGCACTGCTGCCGCTGACGCTGCGCTCGCCGGCGCCGTTGAGGGTCAGGTTGCCGCAGTCACTGTCCGAACTCTGTGCGTTCTGCGCGGTGGCGGTCAGCCGGTAACCGGCATCGTCGTCGCCACCCTCGGCCAGGGTCAGCTGGTAGTAGCCGTTGTCACTGGCACCGCTGTTGCGCAGACCGAGGCTGGACAGCTCACTGTCGGCAACCACATAGCTGTTGTTCTGCGCGTAGTAGCGCTCCTCGCGGGCCGCCGCCTCGTTGAGCAGGGCAATACCCTCGGCCCGATGCGTACGCAGCATGTATTTCGAGTAACTGGGTAAAGCGATGGCAGCGAGGATAGCCAGCACCACGATGGTGATCATCATTTCGATCAGGGTAAAGGCTGCTTGTTGCCTGCGCATCACCGTTTTCACTCCTTGGTCTGAATAGCGCGCCAGCTTTGCCGGCCCGAAGAGCTGGCACTGCCGGAGAGGGTTTCACAGCTGTCCGATCCGCAGATCACAATGTTGCCGTCGCTGTCGCGGGTCACCGTGAAGCCGCCGGTCAGTCCGTCCATTTCGGTGCCCGAGACCACTGCGTCGGCATAGCTGTCCTCGGCATTGATGATGCCGTCATTATTCAAATCAAGAGTCTCGAAGCTGGTGCCGCCACCGGTGTAGGGGTCGAGGGTGAGCAGCCAGGTGCTGACACCGTCGGCACAGGGATCATCGTTGGGGGTCAGGGTGCTGACGATCAGCAGGTCGTCGGAGACATAGGGATTGTTGACCACCATTTCGCCTTCCAGGGTGCTGCCGACCTTGAGGTCGAGGTACCAGCCGTACTTGTTGATGCTGCCATCGTCATTCAGCCAGTCGACTTCGTTGGCGCTCATGGTGCGAATGTTGGCGGTCACCGCCGTACCGTTGTTGTCGAAGCTGGCACTGGTTTCCGAGCTCACCGTCTGCGCCACCAGTTTGCTGCGACTCAGAGTTGGCGTACTGCTGACCGTGCTGCCTGCTGTCGCGGCGCTGTCCCAGATGCCATAGACACTCTGCGCCACCGCCGTGTTGGGGTCGGCATCGGCACTTTCCAGGTACTTGCCGGTACCGAATACCACGATGTAACCGGTTCCGGCCGGGTGTTTGGCCAGGTAGGGGCGCGAGGTAATCGGCTGGGTAGTACCGCTGGAGTTGAGCGCCGAATACAGTGGTTTACCCGAGAAGGAGGTGGCATAGGCCGAGCTGCTGGCCCCGAGCAGATCGAAGCGCCACAGGTTGCCATGCAGGTCGCCGGCGTACACGTAGTCGGCGATCTGGTCGGCATCCAGGTCGGCCACGTAAGGGCTGGCCAGACCATTGACCGCACTGGAGCTATCGGCGGCGACGAACGACTTGATCAGGCTGCCATCTTCCACGTTGATCAGGTACAGCACCGCCTTGTCGTTGTCGCTGTTGTAGCCATTACCGGCCACCACCACCCAGTCGCCGTTGCTCAGGCGGGTCACAGCCGGCTTCGAATAGGTGTAGCCCAGCTCGCTGTAGGCACTGTCGTCGGCACTGATTTCCCAGAGCAAGCTGATGTTATCCGGGTCGGTGACGTCCAGGGCGAACAGGCTGCGCCCGCCGCCACGCAGGCTGCCGATCAGCACGCTGTGCCAGGCGCCGCTGAAGTAAACATCGGCCTCGGTCGGCGAACCGTCGACGTAGTACTGGTGGGCACTGCCGCTGTAGTCCTCGTCGGTCAGTTTGTACAGGTTGCCGATCACCTCGCTAGGGATGAAGGTGAAGGTCTCCACGCCGTCCTCGCTGAAGGCGTGCAACATGCCGTCATTGGCGCCCACATAGATGCGTGTCGCGCGACTGGCATAGGCTGATTTGAAGCGGGTGTAGGAGTTGGCATCGCTAGCGCTCTGGCCTTCCGCCGCATTCATCCGCGAGGCCAGGCGGCTGGGCTTGCGCACGATCACCGGGGTCGAGTCGATGATGTCGCCCAGCACATGGCTGCGCGTGCGAAACAGCGTGCCTTCGTTGCTGCGATCGCCGCGCAGGTAACTGACTCGACTAGAGCCGTATGTATCGGCGGTCGAGTCCAGCCCCTTGTTCAGGGTGGCCTTCTGCGCCGTGGTGAGATTGGCCCAGGTGAAGTCCTGCAGGCTGCCAGTGCTGCTGGCCATCTTCACCACCCGCGAGCCGTAGGCGCTGTTGCCACTGGCGTAGGTGCTGTCGAGGATGTCCTGGGCACTCCAGACTTCCGCCTTGGTGCCGGCCACGGTGTCCTGCTGGTACTTGATCAGGTCACCGCTCCAGTCCGCGCTGGAGAACTTCGGCGTATAGGTGTAGGTGTTGTAGGTGTTGCTGCCATCGCTATCGAGCAGCGGCGACGTGACGGCCGGGCTGGCCGCTGCAGCAGTTTGCTCGGAGATGCGATTGACGACCTGCTTCAGCGCCTCGACCAGATCCCCTGGTGAATCCACGCTGAAGAACTCGCCACGGGAATTGATCGCCGCGTGCCACAGGTCGTAAACGTTGTTGTCGCTGTTCACCGCCGCGGCCGGCCAGCTCTTGCTGCCATCGGCCAGGCTGGCGTAATCGCCGGAATAGGTGTCCCCGCCCCAGGCAGGGTTGGTCAGGGATGCACTCAGGCCCAGGCCGACGAAATAGCTGACCATGTGCTGCCAGGTGGCCGGGTCGTTCTTCGGATTCCAGTACTGGGTGGTGGCGTTGGTACTGGTTTCCTCGGTATAGGCCGGCACCTCGTTGGCCACACTGGTCTGGGCATCGGTAGCCCAGTACTTGAACGCCAGGTCGGCCAGGGTGTAGCTGGTGCTGTCCTTGTAGGGCGCGCGCGGGCTGTAGCTTTGCCCATCGGGTAGATCGAGGGTTTTGTTGTCGTACTCTACGGCGCTGTTGGCATCGTTCCAGATGCCGTCGGTGAGAGTGATGCTGTAGCTGGCGCGGCAGGAGTACACCGGCTCGGAGGTCGTGCCCGGGGAGTAGGCATAAGGGCTGTTCACACCGCTCAGACTGAGCATGGCGCCGACCCGGTCGACAGCCGCAATCAGCGGCGTGCTCTGGTTGTAATAGATGTCCCCCAGCCAGGCGAAGAACGCTGCGCGGTGGGTTCCGGAGAAATTGCGCAGACGGTTGTCGTAGTAGCTGGTGCTGCTGTTCACCAGGCCGCGGCAGTTGTAGCTGGTGAGATAGGAACTGCTACTGATGCAGGTGTCGCTGGTGCCCAGCGCCTGCCAGCTGAGGCGAGTACTGTCCGACAGGGTCGAGAAGGCCAGGTTGGCCGCCGATTGAGTCGCCAGCTGGCGGTTACGATAGAAGCTGTACCAGTTGGCGAAGTTCTGCCGCTCGTCCGCACCATTGCTGCCCGAGCTCGAGGAGACCGTTACCAGCTTGTAGCAATCGTCGTCGTGGATGGTGCCGTCACAGCCGGTTAGCGCACTGCTGTAAACGTAGTAGTAGGCCGGCACGGCGCTGGTGGTCTTGTCCGTGGTGGTGATCGTGGTAGTGGTGGTCGGTGTCGCGGTGGTGGTCACCTTGACGATGTACTTGCTGCCACTCTTGGTGCAGGCAATGCTCGAGTAGGCCGTCACCGTGGTGACATAGCTGCTGGTGGTGATGGTCGAGCCGGTGCTTGCACTGGTGCTGGTCGTGGTGGTGGTCGAGCCCTTCGAGCTGGTGCTGCTGATCGAAGACGGGCAGCTGCTGGCACTGGAGCTGTAGGTCACTCCAGTAGTAGTGGTGGTCGAGCCCGTGGTGTTGGTGGTGCTGGAGGTAGCGGCAAAGTCCGCCGAGGGGTTGGCCGCCAGGTAGTAGACCTTGCCGGTGGTTCCGTAGGTGGTCGAGCTGGTGTAGCTGGCCATGGCCGTGGAGGCGTAGCTGGTGTCGTAGTTCCAGGTCACGCGGTAGGTCGAGCTAAGGTCGAAACTGCCCTTGCTGGTGATGAAACCGTTGACATAGGCCGAGGTGAAACTGGTACTCAGCGGCGTGTAACTGGTCTTGCCGCTGCTGTAGGTTACGCTGTACGGCACCTCGTAAGTGACCTCCGGGTTGTAATACAGCGGGTTGAAGGTCGACGACTTGGCCCGCCGGCTGACTCGCACCTGATCGGCCGTGTAGCCGTTATAGGTCGCGGGAGAGATAGGGCTCATCGAGTCGGGCGCGAAGGCCCAGCGCATACTCGACGAGTTGTCGATGGTCACCATGATGTTCGGCGCCACCCCCTCGGTGAGGAACAGCGGCAACTGGCTCAGTGACAGGCTGGCCCCCTCCGCCTGATCAGCCACCGCCAAAATGCACAGGCCGGCCAGCAGGCCAGTCAGGCTCTTGCCGAAGAACTCGGTACTGCTCATCTCACCTGCTCCTCAGAAGCGCCGAATGGTCACGCTTTGCAATACGGGGGTCATACGTTCGCCACCGGCCTTGCCGGCACTGGTCGCCACGTAGTAATGCGGGCCGACGCCGTAGGCCGACTCTTCGACATTGGTCACTTCGTTGCCCGGGTCGTAGCCGTAGTACGCCAGGTTCCAGCGCGGCGCCGAGGCGAAACTGGAGTTCTCGTCGGTACCGCTGTAGTCGATGGCGTAGTTGGCGCTTTCCCACCACTGGGCCAGGCTGCCGGAACTGCCGGCATGACTCTCGTAGTCGAAGAAGCTGGCGCCTAGCTCGTCATTGAGGATGCACAGGTTGCTGTGCTCGGCGACGCTGGCACTGCAGCTGGCCGCGCCCTCGTCCAGTTCGCTGTAAGCCGCCAAGCGCCGCTCCGCCTCGCGCAATGCCGACTCGCCGGCATTGCCGGCCATCTTCTGCTCGGCCACGCTGCCGCTGATACGCGCCTGCAGGGTGGACTCGCGCATGCTGTTGGTGGCCAGCAGGGTAAGCACCAGCAGCAGGAGCAGGGCAACGACGAGGACGGCGCCGTGCTGGCGCCTGGCAAATGCGGGCATGGGGCTTCTCATGGCATCAGGTTGCGCAGCGTCACGCTGCCTTGGGTGATCTGGTAGATCTGGCTGCTGTCGGTATCCAGGCTCTGCTCGCTGAGGCTGTTCCAGCGCTCCAGCACGTTGCTCTGCACGGCATTGCGCAGCTTGCCGCCATTGCTCAGCAACAGGGCGAAACGCACCGACTGGTTGTCGTCGTCGCTATCCGGAAGGTCGCCCATGGCAAAGCCGGCCACATCGTCGACCAGCACCGCCGACGTACTGCCGATGGAGCAGCTGAGCTGCGAGTTGTCGCTGTCATAGTCCAGGTTGAGCAGGACATCGGCACTGCCGCTCACCTCCCCGCCCTGGCAATCGAGCTCGTTGCCATCCGCATCAGCACTCGCCTGATAACGGATGCACAGACCGCTACCTGCCGAGTTCTTCTTGATCGTCTCGCCGGCGGCGAAAGCCGGGCAGCCGCCACTACTGCTGATGGCGGGAAAACTGTTGGCCAGGCTGACCCAGGGCTCTGCCCGGTAGCCGGTACGAGCCAGCAGCTGTTCGAGGATCAGACCGGCGAAGCGGCTCTTACCCAGGTTGCTGGCCTGCCCCTGCTGGAACAGGTAAGCGCTCTTGTTATCGATGTAGAACTGGGTGATACCGAGGATCAGGAAGCAGCTGATGGTCAGCGCCACCATCAGTTCGATCAGCGACAGGCCGGCCTGGGACGCGGCGGTTCTGGACATGAGCAGACCTCAGAGTTCGCTACGCAGGCGGTAGACGCAGATGTTGTCTGGGCACTCGCCGGACTTGTCGACCCAGGCGATCTGGATCATCACCACCGAGCTGTCGCTGGTGGTGCAGTAGCCTGGGCTACTGCTCGGGCAAATGGCGAAGCTGGCCTTGAACAGGGTGTCGTTGACTGGTAGCAGGTTGCCGACATCCTGCAGCCAGCAATCCAGGTCGGCGCTGGCTACCGCACTGCCTCCTGTGCTGCGGCTGCGCGACAGGCAGCTGGTGAGAGCGGTGGAGCCCGAGGTGAAGGCCGTGCCCGGTGCCTTGTAGTACTTCGAGGAGGTGGTGAACAGGTCGTCGCTCAGCGCCCCGTCCGGGTTGCTGCGCATCAGTTCGAGCAGGTTGTCGGCCAGCAGGATGGCCTGGTTCTGGTTCACCGCGCCCTGGGTGTACTGGATGCTGCGCCCCTGCAGGGCAAACATGCCCAGCACGCCGACGCAGGTGACCACCAGGCTGACCAGAACCTCAATCATGCTGAATCCACCACAGTGCCTCATCATCACTGGCATGAGACGCTCTCCGGTGCGGAAATCTGCCCACTGCGCGCGACCGAGATCGTCTTGCCGGTGGTGGTGCTGTCGCCGCTGTAGCACAGGGTGATGACGGTGGCGCTGCTACTGGTGCCATTGGCGTAGAAGGCCAGCGCGCTGACGGCGGTATTGGCCGTGCTGGCCACTACCTGGGGCTGGTTGAGGCTCTCGTAGTGGCGCAACGTGGTCGAGTCACCATCGCTGCCCGCCTGCACATCCAGGGTAGCCGTCCAGGCATCGCTGGCGGTGGCGCTGATCGACACTTTCTGGCCGCGGCTGACGGCCTCACCCCGGGCGTACTGCAGCAAGCCGTACAGCTCATTGCTGGCCGCTTCGATACTGTTGCGCCGAATTATCTCGCCCAGACTGGGAACGGCCAGCATCGCCAGAATCGCCAGAATGCTCAGGACAATCATCAGCTCAATCAGGGTAAAACCACGCACGCCCCTGAGTACTTCCACGCGCCAACCTCATCAGCCGTATAAAACCAGCCTCCTTATATACGGCCTGATTCGGCGTGCTCTACCACCATCTGGTAATGGGAAAAGTACAATCGACGGGACTTGTATCAGCCCCAATGCAAAATCGCTGCGAACATGAAACAGCCCACATTTACCGCAGCGATTGGTACAAAGCGGATACAAAAAAATTGGCTGAACGAGAGCGGAAAAGGGCGTATCGGCACACCAGCGAATGACTTTAGCTCGCCCGCCCGCGCTCTTTGAACCAAGTCAGCCCCTGCTGAGGCTGACCTGGGCTCAGCAATAACCTCGCAGCCACGCGCGCAGCAATTACGCGTCAGTGCCCCTCAGCAACGGCGGCATCGGGCAGTCGAGGGTTTCCGCCACTGCGCGCATCAGCTCGGCCTCAGTGGCGGTGATCTGCCCGTCGTGGCCGACGCAACGAGCCATGGCCTTGAGCAGCTGCGGTTTCTGCAGCGGTTGCAGCAGGCTGAGGCGATCCAGCGCCGCGTTCAGGGCCTTGAGTGGCACCTCGGCCGCTGTGCGCAGGCTGAGGCTGGCGAATGGCAGGTCGCTGCCGGCCTCGGCAAAGGCTGCGGCCGCCTGAGCGGCATCCGCGTGGCCGGCGTGGGCCAGGGCTGAAAGCAGGATGCCTGTCTCATCGACCAACTCGGCCAGGTGCAGCTTGCCGCCACTGGCGCGCGGCCCTTCGACATGCCGCTCGACGATGCGCAGCAGCGTCCACTCCAGCAGCTCGACCCGCTCGTCAGCCTTGATCAGGCGCACCAGGTTGGCCTTGAACGCCATGAACTCGGCCTTGGCCAGCTGCTTGAGCGCCGGCAGCGCCAGCTCCAGCAGCGGCAGGCGCAGGCCCTGGTCGAGGCTTAGCAGGCCATCGCGCAGCACGCCGAGCACGCCCAGCAGCGAAGGTTCCAGCTCCGGGCGCAGCAGGGCGAACTGCTGTTCCTGCACCGCGCTGTCGCGACTGAGCAGCAGGCCGTAGACCACCGCCTGGGCGCCCAGGGTGCTGTGTGCGGCACTCTTCAGCGCCGGCGGCAGGCTGTGCAGGGTCTGCCGGGCCTGAGCCAGGTGCGCCTGCTGCGGCTGGCCGATGGCGGCGATCGACTGCTCGGCCGCGGCCTGGCCGTACTGCGTGGCCACGGCCACGCCACCCAGCACGCGCTGCCATTTTTCCTGGCGCTCGTCCTCGCCCTCATCCGCCTCGTCCTCCTCGGGCTCGGCCAGCTCGACGGCGGGGAACTGGCCATCCCAGCCCGGCTCGATGCGGCGGATGCGCTCCTCCAGCGGCGGGTGGGTGGCCATCATCCCGTCCAGCGCCTGGCTGATACCGGCGCCGAAGTACATGTGGCTGAACTCGGCGGCATGCGCAGCATCCAGCTGCGAGCCGCTGGCGTGGCCGCCGATCTTCTTCAGCGCGCCGCCGATGCCGTCCGGATTGCGGGTGAACTGCACGGCCGAGGCATCGGCGAGAAACTCGCGCTGGCGGCTGACGGCGGCCTTGATCAGGTTGCCGAAGAAGGTGCCGGCATAGCCCAGCACCCACAGGGTCACGCCGACGGCGATGATCAGCGCCATGCTGTTGTTGCGGTCGGAACGGCTGGAGCGCGCGCTGCCCAGGTTGCGCAGGATGAAGCCGCCGATCAGGCCGAGCAGGAGAATGCCGTGGAGGATCGACACCAGGCGCGTGTTGAGGCGCATGTCGCCGTGGAAGATATGGCTGAACTCATGGGCGATCACCCCCTGCAGCTCGTCACGCGAAAGCAGTTCGATGGCGCCACGGGTGATGCCGATCACCGCGTTCTGCGGTGTCAGCCCGGCGGCGAAGGCGTTGATGCCCTCGTCCTCCAGCACATACACCGGCGGTACCGGGATACCCGAGGCGATGGCCATTTCCTCGACCACGTTGAGCAGGCGCTGCTCGCCGATGCCCTGCGGTTCCAGGTTGATCAGCCGGCCGCCGAGGCGCTCGACCACCGCCTTGCCGCCGCCACTCATCTGCAGGCTCTTGTACAGGCTGCCGAGCAGCACCACGCCAATCACCACCAGCGCCACGTCGCCAACCAGGCCCCAGTCGATACCGACCGGACGGTAGCCGCTGTGGTAGTTGTCGCCCATGAAGCGCCAGAGCAGGCTCAGCACCAGACTGGTAATGGCGATCAGGCTGGTCACCGCCAGCGCCATGAGCAGCACCAGGCGCCCGGTGTTGCGCTGGGCGCGATCCTGTTGTTCGAAGAAATTCATCGCGCGATCCGTGCGTGCCGAGACTTAGAAGGAAACTTTCGGCGCCGCCTGGATCTGTGCGCTGTCCTCGAACACCAGCAGGCTGGCGTCCTGGCTGTGGCCGAAGGTATTGGCCAGGGCCACCGGCGGGAAGCTCTGCTTGTAGGTGTTGTAGGCCATCACCGCATCGTTGAAGGCCTGGCGGGCGAAGGCCACCTTGTTCTCGGTGCTCGACAGCTCCTCGCTGAGCTGCTGCATGTTCTGCGAGGCCTTGAGATCCGGGTAGGCTTCCATGGTCACGTTAAGGCGGCTCATGGCGCCGCTCAGTTGCTGCTCGGCGCCGGCCAGCTGGGCCATGGAGCCGGCATCGCCCGGCTGCGCGGCAGCGACCTTGAGCCCGGCGGAGGCGGCGTTGCGCGCGGCGATCACCGCTTCCAGGGTATCGCGCTCGTGGGCCATGTAGGCCTTGGCGGTTTCCACCAGGTTGGGGATCAGGTCATAGCGGCGCTTGAGCTGCACTTCGATCTGCGCGAAGGCGTTCTGATAGCGGTTACGCAGCGCCACCAGCTTGTTGTAGATACCGATGACGTAGAAGACCAGAGCGGCCAGGATGACCAGAATGACGATGCTGGAAATTGCCATGGAGATGTCCTTATCCGGGTAGGGGAAAGCCGATGGTAGCGGAAAGCCTCCGGCAGCGCGACGCAGCGGCTAGGCTTGCCTGGAGAGCCAACGGGAGGGTGCGATGGGCGCCGACGACGATGCCTTCTGGTGCGATGCCGGCGCGGATCGGCGCGACACCCCCGAGCTGTGCGCCGCCCTGCAGGCGCGGGCCGCCAGTGACCGGCCGATGCTGGGTTTCCAGCTCAAGCGCGCCGAACTGGCCGGCGTCGACCTGGTGCGCCACGGCAGCCGCAGCGGCTATCAACTGCGCGGCACCGACCTGTACCGCGCCAACCTGCAGGGTGCCCACCTGTTCGCCCTCGACCTGCGCGGCACCTCATTGATGAAGGCCGACCTGCGCGGCGCCAACCTGCACTGTGCTGACCTGCGCGACTGCAACCTGCTCGGTGCGCGCCTGGACGAAACGCGCCTGGACAACGTGATCTGGGATCGCCAGCTGCTGCAGGAGCGCCTCGGCCGCCAGGCCCTGCGCGGAGGCAACGCAGCCGGTGCCCGGCAGTACTTCGAGGAAGCCGAGGAAACCTACCGCAACCTGCGCCTGCATCTGGAGAAAGCCGGGCTGTTCGAGCAGGCCGGGCTGTTCTTCCACCGCGAGATGGTCATGCGCCGCCTGCAGATGCCGCGCTACTCCGGCAAACGGCTGTTGTCCTGGCTGGTCGACCTGTTCAGCGGCTACGGCGAGAAGCCGCTCAACGTGGTGCTGTTCTCCCTCGGCCTGATCGTCGCCTGCGCCCTGCTCTACTTCCTGATCGGCGTGCGCCACGGCGAACTACCCCTGGGCCTGGTGCTGGAGCGCAGCTGGGCGGACAACCTCGGCGACCTGTTCGACTGCCTCTACTACAGCGTGGTGACCTTCACCACCCTGGGCTATGGCGACATCACCCCGCACGGCCTGGCCCGCCCGCTGGCGGCCTTCGAGGCCTTCGCCGGCAGCTTCACCATGGCCCTGTTCGTCGTGGTGTTCGTCAAGAAGATGACCCGTTAGCCCTGCAGCGGTACCCAGATATCGACATGGCCGCGCCCGCCCAGCGGATCGAAGTCGGCGCTGTAGCGCTCGAACTCCGGCGCATCGGCCGCCTGCAGGCCGGAAGCCGGCAGCCAGCGCTGGAAGATCGCGGTGAAGGTCTCGTGGATGCTGGAGATATGCCCGGCATGGCGGAATACCGCATAGCGCCGCGCCGGCAGGCGCTGATGGGTGAAACCCGGCGGCAGCTCGCCGAGGCGGTCGAGCTGCACCCCGGCGATGTACTCGAAACTGCCATCCTCGTCCGGGTTGCAGCACAGGCCGAAGGTCTCCCAGCCCTGCTGCCCGGGAATCTTGCCGATATAGGGCACGAAGCGCTGCCACAGCGCGGTGATGCCTTGCGACTTGTCGGCGCTGAAGCGACCAGCGAGCCCGGCGATCAGCAGCTCCTCGCCATCGACGAAGCGCGGCTCGGCCAAGGGATAAGTCGGTGTCGGTTGCATGCGCATAGCCTCCCGCAGTTCGATGCCATTCAGGGTTCCGCTGGCCCGCAAGGCTTCCGGCGTAAGGCCGAACTGCTCGCGGAACGCGCGGGTAAATGCCTCGTGGGAGCCGTAGCCGACCTCCAGGGCCACACCGAGGATGTCCGTTGCGCCAGCGGCCAGCAGATGCGCCGCGCGACTCAGCCGGCGCGCCCGCACATAGCGCATCACCGGCCAGCCGGTGGCCAGCACGAACAACCGCGCCAGGCCGAAACGCGACAGGCCGCAGGCATCAGCGATGGCCTGCAGGTCGAAGTGCCCGGCGCCTTCGGTCTCGATCAGCCACAAGGCTTTGGCAACGGGATCCATGGTCACTCCTCAACAGATGCCGGGGCAGTATGCCGTAGCCGCCTGTGGCGAATTTGATCGTTCTTGCAGCACCCCGCCCAGGCGACCGCCGGTCGCCCCGGCTTAACCGCCGCGCGCCGATGGTCGCTTTGGGGGAGCATCACCCCCTGCCTGGAAACGCGCCCATGACCCGCTGGCTCGCCAACCTCAACGTCAGCCGCAAGCTCGCCCTCGGCTTCGCCCTGGTACTTCTGCTGACCCTCCTCAACACCCTGAGCAGCTGGGTCGGCATGAGCAATATCCTGCAGCGCAGCGACAAGCTCGACGAAATCTCCGGCCTGATCGCCGCCACCAAGGATCTGCGCATCTCCCGCCTGCGCTACCAGGCCAACCGCGACGAAAGCTCCAAGCGCGAAATGCTCAGCAGCCTGGACAACCTGCAGCTGTTGCAGGAGGCCCTCAGCAGCCAGTTCCACGACCCGGCCGACCAGGCCCTGCTGCGCCAGCAGAAGGAGCTCGCCAGCGCCTATCAGGAACCGCTGAACCAGCTGATCCAGACCTTCGCCAACCGCGAGAGCGCGCGCCAGCAACTGGTCGGTGCCGCCCAGCAGATCGGCCTGGGCCTCGACCAGACCCTCGCCAGCCTGGCCGAACCGAGCCTCAATCCGGCCGAGCAGAGCCAGCGCCAGGCCCTGCTGCACCAGGTCGCCAGCGCCGCCCTGCAGGTACAGCAGGCACGCCTGCAGGCGCTGGCCTACACCAGCAGCGATGATCCGAATCAGGAACGCGGCGCCAGCGAGGCGATCCGCCAGGCCGTGAGCCTGCTCGAAGAACAGCGCCAGCGCCTGCCCGCGGCCTACCAGGCCGGCGTGCAGGCCTCGCTGGGTGCCCTGCAGGGCTACCAGGAGGCCCTCGCCCACTACAGTGCCGAACTCACCCGCAGCCTGGCCGTGCGCCAGACCATGGTGCAGAGCGGCGACCAGATCGACAGCCTGAGCAAGTCCCTCGCCGAGCAGCAGACCCGCAAGCTGGAAGAGGAATCCGCCCGTTCGCGCAGCATCATGGCCGGCGCCGCCCTGCTCGCCCTGCTGCTCGGTACTGTCGCCGCCATCGTCATCACCCGCCTGATCGTGCGCCCGCTGCTGGACACCCTCGACGCCGCCGAGCGCATCGCCGCCGGCGACCTCAGCCAGGACATTCGCGTTACCCGCGACGACGAGCTGGGCCAGCTGCAGCGCAGCATGCAGGACATGACCCTGAGCCTGCGCGAGCTGATCGGCCATATCCGCGACGGCGTCACCCAGATCGCCAGCGCCGCCGAAGAGCTGTCCTGCGTCACCGAGCAGACCAGCGCCGGGGTCAACAGCCAGAAGGTCGAGACCGACCAGGTGGCCACCGCCATGCACGAGATGGCCGCCACCGTGCAGGAAGTGGCGCGCAACGCCGAGGATGCCTCCGAGTCGGCCAATGCCGCCGACCGCCAGGCCAAGGAAGGCGAGGTGGCGGTCAGCGACGCGGTGGCGCAGATGGATCGCCTGGCCGACGAGGTGCTGCGCTCCAACGAAGCGGTCGGCCTGCTCAAGCAGGAGAGCGAGAAGATCGGCAGCGTGCTCGACGTGATCAAGGCGGTGGCCGAACAGACCAACCTGCTGGCGCTCAACGCCGCCATCGAAGCGGCCCGTGCCGGCGAGGCCGGGCGTGGCTTCGCCGTGGTCGCCGACGAGGTGCGCGGCCTGGCCCAGCGCACGCAGAAATCCACCGAAGAAATCGAAGCGCTGATCGGCAGCCTGCAGACCGGCACCCAGCAAGCCGCCAACCTGATGGACAGCAGCCGCGAGATGACCGGCAACACGGTCGAACTGACCCGCCGCGCCGGTCAGCAGCTCAGCGAGATCGCCCGCTCGGTGTCCAGCATCCAGGCGATGAACCAGCAGATCGCCGCCGCTGCCGAAGAGCAGAGCGCGGTGGCCGAGGAGATCAATCGCAGCGTGGTCAACGTGCGCGACATCTCCGAGCAGACCGCTGCCGCCAGCGAGGAAACCGCCGCCTCCAGCGTCGAGCTGGCGCGCCTGGGCAACGACCTGCAGCTGCTGGTCAGCCGCTTCCGCACCTGATCAGGCGTAGCGCGCGGCGCTGGCCTGGACGATGCGTTTGGCCGGCACGCGCAGCTGGGTCAGCAGGTAGTCGGCGAACTCGGGCGCATAGTCCTGCTGAGCGATGGCGCGGGCCATGCAGCTCAACCAGGCCTCGGCCTGCACCTCGCCGATCGGCCACTGGGCGTGGAAGCTGGGAATGGCGATGGGCCCGTACTTCTCGCCGAACAGCTTGGGCCCGCCGAGCCAGCCACTGAGGAAACAGGCCAGCTTGTCGCGCGCCGCCTCCAGGCTGGCCGGATGCAGGGCACGGATTTCGGCGGCCTGCGGCAGCTCGCCCATGCAGCGGTAGAAGTCGTCGACCAGGCGCCGCAGCCCCTCGATGCCACCGGCTGCCTGATAGGAAGCGTCACCGACGCCGTACTGCTCGCTCATCACCCCATTCCTCGTCAGGCCCACCACTGCGTGTAGCGCCGGTGCGCAAGTGAGCCAGCACTCAAACGCGGCATTGTAGCCCCGGGCCCATGACGCCGACCTGGTTACCCGACGGACAAATGACCGGCGCAGAAAAGAAAAAACCCCGCTAGTGCGGGGTTCTGCAGACTGGTTCCTGACATCCATGGTCGGCGCGCCATCCTGGCAGGCAATCCGTGATATCCCTGTTATTTCTGTGCGCTTCCTGCGCTCTGTCCATGCCGGGCAGAGTAAACAGGCCGCTGGCACTCTGCTAGCAGCCATCGCCCGCACACCATGTAAGCCTTTGCTTACATGGCCGCCGGGCAGGAAAAGGTTCACAATTTCCGGCAGGCCGTTATCATCGCGCGCCGAATCCCGCGCCCCTGGCGCCCCCGAGTCCGAAGATGAAACCTCAACTGATCGCCGCGGCGGAAATCGACCGCCTGGAAACCTGGAGCAAGTACAACAGGGACATGTGCACCAGCTGCATGTCCACCTGCTGCACCATGCCGGTGGAAGTGCGCATCAGCGACCTGATCCGCATCGGCCTGGTCGACGAGTTCGAGCGCGGCGAGCCGCCGAAGAATATCGCCAAGCGCCTGCAGAAGGACGGCATGATCGAGCGTTTCAACGCCAAGTCCGGCATCTTCACCCTGACCCGGATGAGCAACAACGACTGCATGTACCTGGATCGCAAGTCGCGCCTGTGCACCATCTACGAAAAGCGCCCGGACACCTGCCGCAACCACCCGCGCATCGGCCCGCGACCGGGCTACTGCGCCTGGCGCCCGAAGCAGGCCTGACCAGGCTCCACGCAGGGTGCGCCATGCGCCCCCACGGCAGAGCAGCGACAGAGCTGAGCGCCACTACCAGTCCAGCGCCACGCTGAGACCGACACCATGCAGGTCGCCGGCATCGCTGTGCCGGTAGTCGTAGCCAAGCTGCAGGCTCAGATCCGCCGCCAGGCGCTGGCGCAGGCCGAGGCTGGCGCGGCTCTGTTCGGACGCCAGGCTGGCGCCGGCCAGGCTGAAGTCGACCGCGGACACACTGTTCAGGCGCATATCCACCTCGCTCTCGTCATCCTCGAACTCGCGCTCGTGCACCAGCTCGCCGAATAGCTCGGCGTCCTCGGCCAGGGCATAGCGCGCCTGCAGACCCAGGCCTAGGCGTTGCGAGTCCAGGGCCTGCTCCGCATAACCGAGGGCGGTGGAGCTGCTGCCGTGCTCGCGGTAGCCCGCCACCTCGATGCGCGCCACATCGGCGCTGACGAAAGGCGCCAGCTGCAGGCCGGCCAGCGGATTCAGCTCGACGCCCAGGCGCCCAGCGAGGCCCAGCAGCGTGCCGTGGGTGTCGCCGTATTCGCTGCGACTGCTGCTGCCCAGGGCGAAGCGGCGCTTGAGGTCGTGGTAGTCCAGGTAGCCGGCGTTGAGGCTCAGGTCGCCCCACAGCAGGCCGTCCTGGTACTGGGCAAACGCGCCGGCCAGGTAGCTGCGCAGGTCGTATGAGGAATCGCGCAGGCCCAGCTCCAGTTGCTGGCTCTGCACATCCAGGCTGAGGCCGGTGCGCCACTGCTCATCGAGCCGGTAGCTGGCGTTCAGGCCCAGGCTCTGGCCCTGCCCGTCGCCCGCCGCGGCGCGTTCATCGCCGGCGTAGTCGCTGCGCTGCAGGCCACCGCTGACGGCGCCACGCCATTGCTGCGGTGCCTGCCAGGCGCCCCAGTCGGCCAGCCACTGCCGGCGCAGCTGCTCGCGACTGCTGCGCAGGGCCGACTCGGCAGCCTGCGGCAGCAGGCTGACTTCCCAGGGTGCGGCGAGAATCGCCAGGGCCTGGTCGGCAAGGATCCGCTGCATGGCGCTGCTCGGGTGGACGATGTCGGCGTAGATCAGCCGGTTCGGGTCGGGGTTGCTGCCGCTGATGCCGTACACCGGGTTGATCGCCGCGCAGCCGGAGAAGCAGGTACCGAGCAGGTTCTGCGCCGGGTCGAAGCCGAACACGGCGGGGTCGGCGAGCACTTCGCGGTACAGCAGCGGCACGTTGAGCGGGATCACTTCGGCGTGAATGGCGCCGAGCTGGGCGCTCAGTTCGGCATTGAAGCTGGCGGCCAGTGCCTGCTGGGCGGTATTGGCCACGCCGCCCGTCACCGGGCTGGCCACATCCACCAGCAGCGGCACCAGGAAGTAACGCCCGCCAGCCGCCTGCAGAGCGCGCACGCCGGCGGCCAGGCGCCCGGCTGCGGCGCGCGCACTGGCATCGTCCAGCACCAGGCCCTGGAGGAAGTCGTTGCCGCCGCCATTGAGGTAGAACAGGGTGTCCGGATCGATGCTCAGGCCCTGCTTGCGCAGGTTGACCAGGTAGCCGTCGCGCTGGCGGATCAGCGGGTCGCTGTAGTTCAGCCCGGCGCGCACCTGCGAGCCACCGATGCCGGTGAGCGGGTCGTAGGCGCTGGTGATGGAGTTGTAGACCTGCTCGGTGCGGTAGCCACCGACCGCCCAGTTGTTGCCGTCGGCCTCACCATTGAGCGCACGCATGATGTTGGTCGAGGCCACCTGCGGGGCCAGGCCGAGGCCGTCGTTGATCAGCATCGGCGAGGTCGAGGCATAGGCCTCGCCGACACCGTAGCTCGGGCCGACGCGGTTGGTGTGGCGCACCGGGTTGCTCGGCGCGGCGGCTTCGGGGCGTTGGCCGGCGTCGCTGAGACTGTCGCCGAATACCACCATGCCGCTGTAGGCCGCGGCACGGGCGGTGGGAATGCCGGCCAGCAGGCAGGCGAGTGCCAGCGCAAGCGCTTTTGGCTTCATGTCCATGTCCCTTGTTCTTGTTGTTGGGCAAGCGGCCAGGGACTTTAGGGACAGCGCGGCACGAAGGCATCATCGCCCGCGCAAATTCCCTACTTGGACTGAAAGTGGGGGCGACGGGGTAGCGCGTGGCTGCGGCGTCGCACCAAGGGAGGACTACAGCGGCCGGGAGGCCTGCGCAGATGGCTCGCGCTGCACCACTTCGCCGCTCGGCGGCGTCGGCTTGATCAGGCTGAAGTCGATCAGGCTCTTGGGCACGGCCGGGTTGCCGATCAGCAATGGCCGCGGGCGGAAGCTGCTGCTGACCAGGCTGCGGCTGGCATCGAACTCGTCGTAGCGCAGCCCGGCCAGGTCGGACCAGGTGTAGATCAGGTCGGCGCTGCTGTAGGGCCGCGCCAGCGCCTGGGCGAGGTCGGCAGGTTGCCCGGCCTGCCACTTGGGCGAGCGCCAGAGCATGAAGGGGATGGTGTACATCGGGCTGGTCGGCGCCGCCTCGTTGCGCCCCAGCACCTGCGGTTTGGGTGCGTCGAACACCGCCTCGCCGTGGTCGGAGAGGTACAGCAGGAAGCCGTTCGGGTCAGTGGCGGAGAAGCGCTTGATCAGGCTGGAGACCACGAAGTCGTTGTACAGCACCGCATTGTCGTAGCTGTTGTAGGTCGGCAGCTGGTCGTCGCTGACATGCGCCGGCACGCCGCTGCGGTCGGTGAAGCGCTCGAACTCCGGCGGGTAGCGGTACTGGTAGCTCATGTGGGTACCGAGCAGGTGTACCACGATGAACTTGCGTGGGGCAGCATCGGCCAGCACCTTGGCGAACGGCTCGAGCACATCGCCGTCGTACTGGCGGGCGTTCTGCTCGCGGTTGTTGTTCAGGTAGAACTGCTCGTCCGCCTGCTTGGAGAAGGTGGCAAGCATGGTGTTGCGCTTGGTCATGGTCTGCTGGTTGGTGATCCAGTAGGTCTTGTAGCCGGCCTGCTTCATCAGGTTGAGCAGCGACGGCGTGGACAGGTAGGCGTCCGGGTGCTCCTGGTCGGCGAAGGTCAGCACCTGCTGCAGGGCCTCGATGGTGTAGGGCCGCGGGGTGACCACGTTGTCGAACACCTGCAGCTGGTCGCGCAGCTTGTCCAGCTCCGGCGTGGTCTGCCGCGGGTAGCCGTACAGGCTCATGCGCTGGCGGTTGGTCGACTCGCCGATGACCAGCACCAGGGTCGCCGGCTGGTTGCCATGGGCGTCCTGCAGATGGCCGAGCGGCGGGATCTTCGCGTTGTCGGCCAGCAAATTCTGCATGTTGTTCAGTTGCTGCAGATACTGGTGGTAACCCACCAGCAGCTGCCAGGGAGTGGCCGGCTCGATGCGCTGCTCGAAGCCCTCCAGGCGGGCCTGGAAGTCGTCGTGCTTGCTCAGCTGGCGCAGCGCCGGATAGCCCAGGGTGGCGCCGAACAGCAGCAGGCAGGTGATTAGCGCCGCCGGGCGTGGCAGGTACACCGGACGCACCTGGCGCCACAGCAGCCAGGCGCCCAGGCCGTAGGCGGCGAAGGCCGGCAGCATCCACCAGGCGAAGTACTGCACGAAGTACTCGCTGCTCTCCGCCAGGTTCGACTCGAACATGATGAAGATGACGCTCTGCGAGAACTCCTGCCCATAGATCAGGAAATAGCCGAAGCTGGTCAGCGAACACAGCCACAGCAGGCCGCCAAGCAGCGCCGCCAGGCGCCGCGTGTGGGCCGGGAACAGCAGCAGGGGAATCAGCCACAGGCCGCTGAGCAGAAAGGCCTGACGGAAACCGGTGAAGCCGGCGGTGCCGCTCAGCTGGATCAGCAGCTGGGTCACCCCGGAGAAATACCAGAAGAACAGGAACATCCAGCCGAGCCCGGCCCAGTCGATGCCCGTGCGCTGTCGCGCGACCTTGTCCTGCTTACTCATGCCTGCCCCGCTCATAATCCCGCTATGGCCGGGGACTATGGGCAAAGCTAGGTGAAAACTTCGTCAACTGCGCAGGCCGACCGTGCCGTTCGTCCGGCCCCAAAAGCCAACGCCCCCGCGGGCGAGGCCGGCGGGGGCGTTGTTTACTGCGTCAGTCCGATCAGACCTTGGCGCGCTCGTAGCGCTTGCGGTCGTTCTCGTTGAGCATTTTCTTGCGCAGGCGGATCGACTTCGGCGTCACTTCCACCAGCTCGTCGTCGGCGATGAATTCCAGCGCCTGCTCGAGGGTGAACTTGATCGGCGGAACCAGGGCGATGACTTCGTCCTTGCCGGAAGCGCGCATGTTGTCGAGCTTCTTGCCTTTGGTGGGGTTGATCACCAGGTCGTTGTCGCGGCTGTTGATGCCGGCCAGCTGGCCTTCGTAGATCTCGTCGCCCGGGGCCAGGAACAGCTTGCCGCGACTCTGCAGGGTTTCCAGCGAGTAGGTCAGCGCGGTGCCGGTGGCCATGGACACCAGTACGCCGTTCTGACGGTTGCTGACTTCACCAGCCTTGATCGCGCCGTAGTGGCTGAAGGTCGAGGTCAGGATGCCGCTGCCCGAGGTCAGGGTCAGGAAGTTGTTACGGAAGCCGATCAGGCCACGCGCCGGGATGGTGTATTCCAGACGCACGCGGCCCTTGCCGTCGGGGATCATGTTGGTCAGATCGCCCTTGCGCAGGCCCATCTGCTCCATCACCGAGCCCTGGTGCTGCTCTTCGATGTCGATGGTGACGTTCTCGTACGGCTCCTGCTTCTCGCCGTCCTTCTCGATGATCACCACTTCCGGACGGCCCACGGCCATCTCGAAGCCTTCGCGGCGCATGGTTTCGATCAGTACCGACAGGTGCAGCTCGCCACGACCGGAAACCTTGAACTTCTCGGCCGACTCACCGGCTTCGACGCGCAGGGCCACGTTGTGCAGCAGTTCCTTGTCCAGACGATCCTTGATGTTGCGGCTGGTGACGAACTTGCCTTCTTTACCGGCGAACGGCGAGTCGTTGACCTGGAAGGTCATGCTCACGGTCGGCTGGTCGACGGTCAGCGGCGGACGCGCTTCGACGTGCTGCGGGTCGCACAGGGTGTCGGAGATGAACAGCTCGTCCATGCCCGATACGCAGACGATGTCGCCGGCTTCGGCGTCGGCTACTTCGACGCGCTGCAGGCCGGAGTGGCCCATGATCTTGAGGATACGGCCGTTACGCTTGGTGCCGTCGTCGCTGATGGCCACCACCGGGGTGTTGGCCTTGATGCGGCCGCGGGCGATACGGCCGATGCCGATCACGCCGAGGAAGCTGTTGTAGTCCAGCTGGGAGATCTGCATCTGGAACGGGCCGTCGACGTCGACAGCCGGAGCCGGAACGTGGTCGATGATCGCCTGGAACAGCGCGTCCATGTTGTCGTCCATCTTCTCGTGATCCAGGCCGGCAATGCCGTTCAGGGCGGAGGCGTAGACGATCGGGAAGTCCAGCTGCTCGTCGGTGGCGCCGAGGTTGTCGAACAGGTCGAAGATCTGGTCGATAACCCAGTCAGGGCGCGCGCCCGGACGGTCGATCTTGTTGACCACGACAATCGGACGCAGACCGGCCTTGAACGCCTTCTGGGTCACGAAACGGGTCTGCGGCATCGGGCCGTCCTGGGCGTCGACCACCAGCAGCACGGAGTCGACCATCGACATCACGCGCTCGACTTCACCGCCGAAGTCGGCGTGGCCGGGGGTGTCGACGATGTTGATGCTGTAGTCGTTCCACTTCAGGGCGGTGTTCTTCGCCAGAATGGTAATGCCGCGCTCTTTTTCCTGGTCGTTGGAGTCCATCACGCGCTCGTTTTCCGCTTCTTTGCGGTCGAGGGTGCCGGACAGGCGCAGGAGCTTGTCTACCAGGGTGGTTTTGCCATGGTCGACGTGGGCGATGATGGCGATGTTGCGCAGTTTTTCGATCACGATGTCGTCTCGATTAGGGATTCTGAAAGCTGTGGCCGCGCACTTTACGCGACCGTTGTGAACCGGGGATTAAATGGCTGGGTCGGGGGGGCGCCGGCGCCGCACTTCGGCCAGCAGCCGGGTCGTCCTAGCCCGGGCGATAGACGCGCACATTGGCATGTCCCTCGCTGAGCAGATGGTGGGCATGCAGGCGGCTCATCACGCCCTTGTCGCAATACAGCAGGTACTGGCGATTGGCATCCAGCTCCTTGAAGCGACTGTTGATCGCGTAGAACGGCAGGGTCTGCACTTCTACGCCAGGCACCGCAAGAGGTTCATCCTCGGCGGCGTCCGGATGACGAATGTCGAGAACGACCTGCCCGACCAGGGCCTCGCGTACTTCCTCGACCTGAATGTCTTCGCCCAGCTCGTCGATCACCCGATCCACGGTCATGCGCTGGGCGCGCTGCAGGGCACGCTCGAGGATGGCCATGTCGAAATGGCTCTCCTCGTTCTGGATACGCGGCAACTTGGCCCGGGTGGTCGGGTTCACCGAGATCACCCCGCAGTATTCCGGCATGTGCTTGGCGAACTCGGCGGTGCCGATCTGCGTAGCGGTGTCGATGATGTCCTGCTTGTGGCTGGCGATCAGCGGACGCAGCACCAGCATGTCGGTGGCCGAGTCGATCACCGAGAGATTCGGCAGGGTCTGGCTGGACACCTGGGAAATCGCCTCGCCAGTCACCAGCGCATCGATGCTCAGCTCCTCGGCGATGCGGGTGGCAGCGCGCAGCATCATGCGCTTGAGCACCACGCCCATCTGGCTGTTGTCGACCTTGCCGAGAATCTCGCCCACCACTTCCTCGAACGGCACACTGATAAACAGCACACGGTGCGAACGCCCGTACTTCTGCCACAGGTAGTGGGCGACTTCCTTCACCCCCAGTTCGTGGGCGCGGCCGCCAAGGTTGAAGAAGCAGAAGTGGGTAAGCAGGCCGCGGCGCATCATCTGGTAGGCAGCCACGGTGGAGTCGAAGCCACCGGACATCAGCACCAGGGTCTGCTCCAGCGAGCCCAGCGGATAACCGCCGACGCCGTTGTGCTGGTGATGGATGACGAACAGGCGCTGGTCGCGGATCTCCATGCGCACTTCGACCTCGGGTTTCTTCAGGTCGATGCCGGCGGCCCCGCACTGCTGACGCAGCTGGCTGCCGACGTAGCGCTCGATCTCCATCGAGGAGAAGCTGTGCTTGCCGGCACGCTTGCAGCGCACGGCGAAGATCTTGCCCGGCAACTGGTCGGCATAGTGCTGCTTGCACTTCTCCAGCACGTCGTCGAAGTCGCCCAGCGGGTATTCGTTGATTTCCAGGAAGTGGGCGATACCCGGCACGCAGGTCAGACGCTCGACCATTTCGTGCAGCACGCGGGAATCCTCGACGCGAGTCTCCACTTCCAGGTTGTCCCAGACGCCGTCCACAAGGATCTCGGGGTCGAGATCGCGCAGCACTGTGCGGATGTTCTTGCCCAGCTGGCGAATGAAGTGCTTGCGCACCGGCCGGCTCTTGATGGTGATTTCCGGGAAGACTTTGACGATGAGTTTCATGAATCCGGGCGCCGGGCGGGCTATGAAAAAACAGGGGCGCGGATTATAGCGGAAATTGCTCAAGCTTTAACCAAAAACTACATCAACCTAAATTCATGACTCAAAATGGTGCAGGCATGCTTTTGCGTGCACCAAAAACGGGCCAATGATTGCTCAAAAAATCGCCACAGGCCGCGCAAGCCTTGAGTTTCAGGGCACACGCCCATTCCGGGGCACTGGCACGCAATTTGCTCCCTTGTGAGGCAGGTTGCCCTGAAGGACTATCCCGCCGGGCTTCACCGACTATAGAGGGCTCTTTTCTAATGAGCCTCATCCACCTGGAGGACAGCATGTCGAAGTCGATTCAACTGATTAAAGAACACGACGTGAAGTGGGTAGACCTGCGCTTCACTGACACCAAGGGCAAGCAGCACCACGTGACCATGCCGGCCCGTGATGCCCTGGACGACGAATTCTTCGAAGTCGGCAAAATGTTCGACGGTTCTTCCATCCATGGCTGGAAAGGCATCGAAGCCTCCGACATGATCCTGCTGCCGGTCGACGACACCGCGGTTCTGGATCCGTTCACCGAAGAGCCGACCCTGATCATCGTCTGCGACATCATCGAGCCGAGCACCATGCAAGGCTACGATCGCGACCCGCGCTCCATCGCCAAGCGCGCCGAGGAATTCCTCAAGACCACCGGTATCGGTGACACCGTATTCGTAGGCCCGGAGCCGGAGTTCTTCATCTTCGACGAAGTGAAGTTCAAGTCCGACATCTCCGGCTCGATGTTCAAGATCTTCTCCGAGCAGGGTTCCTGGAACACCGACGCCGACATCGAAGGCGGCAACAAGGGCCACCGCCCGGCCGTCAAAGGCGGTTACTTCCCGGTTCCGCCGTGCGACCACGACCACGAAATCCGTACTGCCATGTGTAATGCCATGGAAGAAATGGGCCTGGTCATCGAAGTTCACCACCACGAAGTGGCGACTGCCGGTCAGAACGAAATCGGCGTGAAGTTCAACACCCTGGTCAACAAGGCTGACGAAGTTCAGACCCTGAAGTACTGCGTGCACAACGTGGCCGACGCCTATGGCAAGACCGCTACCTTCATGCCGAAGCCGCTGTACGGCGACAACGGTTCGGGCATGCACGTACACATGTCGATCTCCAAAGACGGCAAGAACACCTTCTCCGGTGAAGGTTATGCCGGCCTGTCCGAGACCGCTCTGTACTTCATCGGCGGCATCATCAAGCACGGTAAGGCCCTGAACGGCTTCACCAACCCGTCGACCAACTCCTACAAGCGTCTGGTTCCAGGCTTCGAAGCTCCGGTAATGCTGGCCTACTCGGCTCGCAACCGTTCCGCCTCGATCCGCATCCCGTACGTTTCCAGCCCGAAAGCCCGCCGCATCGAAGCGCGCTTCCCGGATCCGGCTGCCAACCCGTACCTGGCCTTCGCTGCCCTGCTGATGGCCGGTATCGACGGTATCCAGAACAAGATCCACCCTGGCGATGCTGCCGACAAGAACCTGTACGACCTGCCGCCGGAAGAAGCTGCCAACATCCCGCAAGTTTGCGGCAGCCTGAAGGAAGCTCTGGAAGAGCTGGACAAGGGCCGTGCGTTCCTGACCAAGGGCGGCGTTTTCTCCGACGACTTCATCGATGCCTACATCGAGCTGAAATCCGAAGAAGAAATCAAAGTGCGCACCTTCGTGCACCCGCTGGAATACGACCTGTACTACAGCGTCTAAGTCCGTCGCGTGATGAAAGAGGCCTCCTTCGGGAGGCCTTTTTTTTGCGCCGGCACACGCCGCAACAGCCCCGCCCTTGCCAGCCTTGCCAGCAGATGCAAGGCTTAGCCGGGTTCCTACAGGAGTATCCGGATGCGCCTGCTTACCGCCTGCCTGCTCTGCGCCCTGGCCCTGCCAGCGAGCGCCGAGATATACAAATACACCGACGCCAATGGCAACACGGTCTTCACCAACCAGAAGCCGGAAGGCCAGAGCTCCGAAACCGTTGCCCTGCCTCCGACCAATACCGTCGAAGCCCAGGCACCCAGCCGTGTCATCGCCACTCCGGACAGCCCGCCGGCTGCAGCCCAGAGCGGTTATAGCGTGCTGCAACTGACCAATCTGCCCAGCGAAGAAGCCCTGCGCGCCAACAACGGTACTTTCAGCGTCGGTGTGAATATCGAGCCCCGCCTGCAGCCAGGCCACCTCCTGCGCCTGATCCTGGATGGCGAGCCCTATGGCCTGCCGAGCAATGTGCCACGCCTGCAACTGAGCAATATCGATCGCGGCGATCATCGCCTGGCGGTTGAAGTGATCAGCGGCGCCCAGCGGATTCAGCTAAGCAACACCGTCACCTTCACCGTGCAGCGCATCAGCACCAACAGCCCGGCGCGCCCCAAGCCGACTCCGCACAGAGCCCCCTGACCTCAAGAGCCCCCATGCTACGTCCGTTGCTATACCTGCTGTTCGGCCTGGTCTGCCTAAGCGCCCAGGCCGGCGTGTACACCTACATCGACCAAGACGGCAACCGCGTCTTCACTGACCAGCCGCGCTCGGAAAATGCCGAGCAGATCAAGCTGGCGCCCTCCAACGATATGCAGGCCACCGATGTCCCGCGGCCACCGCCCACGCAGCTGGCCAACCCGCCGGAAGCGCCCTACTACCAGTTTCTGCGCATCCTGGTGCCGGAGCCGGACGCCACCATCCGCGACCTTGAAGGCAACCTGATCGTCACCCTCACCAGCGAGCCGAGCCTGCTGCCGGGGCACAACTTCCGCCTGCTGATGGACGGTAATCCGGTCGGCGATGTCGGCCGCAGCCCGGTGTTCCCGCTGCAGAACATTGATCGCGGCACCCACCAGCTCTCGGCCGAGATCATCGATGCCGACGGCCGCATCGTCGAGCGCACGCCCAGCCAGCCGTTCCACATGAAGCGCACCTCCCTGGCCGAAAAGCGCCGCGCCCATCCCTGCGAAAAAGGCGACTACGGCGTGCGCCCGGAATGCCCGCTATCCGACAAACCGGAAGAGCCGAAGGACATCCCACTGATCCCCTTCATCTGATCGACGCAGATCAATGCACCAACATGAAGCATTGATCTGCACCGATTTCTATACTCTCCCTGTTTTGGTTCACTCGAGAAATCGCTGGCTGCGCTGAAACGCAGCCTAAATGGCAGCGACAGCAGCGCACGCGCGTCTTTTCGGGGCTTTGGTTTGCTTCTTGCATTTTCCAGCCCATCGCCGGGACTCGTACCTGCCATGATCAATGACGCGCTGCACCGCCTACTGCTCGACAACCTGACCACCGCCACCATTCTGCTCAATGCGGAACTGCGCCTGGAGTACATGAACCCGGCCGCGGAAATGCTGCTGGCCGTCAGTGGCCAGCGCAGCCATGGCCAGTTCATCAGCGAGCTGTTCACCGAATCGCCGGAAGCGCTCAGCTCGCTACGCCAGGCGGTGGAACAGGCCCACCCGTTCACCAAGCGCGAAGCCATGCTCACCTCCCTGAGCGGGCAGACCCTCACCGTCGACTACGCGGTGACGCCCATCCTCAACCGCGGCCAGACCCTGCTGCTGCTGGAAGTGCATCCGCGCGACCGCCTGCTGCGCATCACCAAGGAAGAGGCCCAGCTGTCCAAGCAGGAAACCACCAAGATGCTGGTGCGCGGCCTGGCCCACGAGATCAAGAACCCGCTCGGCGGCATCCGCGGCGCGGCCCAGCTGCTGGCCCGCGAACTGCCGGAAGAGAACCTCAAGGATTACACCAACGTGATCATCGAGGAGGCCGACCGCCTGCGTAACCTGGTCGACCGCATGCTGGGCTCGAACAAGCTGCCCTCGCTGGCCATGACCAATATCCACGAAGTGCTGGAGCGGGTCGGCAGCCTGATCGAGGCGGAAAGCCAGGGCAGCATCACCCTGGTGCGCGATTACGACCCGAGCATCCCGGACGTGCTGATCGACCGCGAGCAGATGATCCAGGCCGTGCTCAATATCGTGCGCAACGCCATGCAGGCGTTGTCCGCGCAGAGCGACCTGCGCCTGGGCCGCATCAGCCTGCGCACCCGTACCCTGCGCCAGTTCACCATCGGCCACACCCGCCACCGCCTGGTGGTGAAGATGGAAATCATCGACAACGGCCCGGGCATCCCGCAGGAACTGCAGGAAACCATTTTCTACCCCATGGTCAGCGGGCGCCCCGACGGCACCGGCCTGGGCCTGGCCATCACCCAGAACATCATCAGTCAGCACCAGGGCCTGATCGAGTGCGAGAGCCATCCGGGCCATACCGTGTTCTCGATCTTCCTGCCCCTGGAACAAGGAGCTTCTTAGTCATGAGCCGCAGTGAAACCGTCTGGATTGTCGACGACGACCGCTCGATCCGCTGGGTACTGGAAAAAGCCCTGCAACAGGAAGGCATGACCACCCAGAGTTTCGACAGCGCCGACGGCGTGCTGACCCGCCTGACCCGCCAGCAACCGGACGTGATCATCTCCGACATCCGCATGCCGGGTGCCAGCGGCCTCGACCTGCTGGCGCGCATCCGCGAGCTGTATCCACGTCTGCCGGTGATCATCATGACCGCCCATTCCGACCTGGACAGCGCGGTGGCCTCCTACCAGGGCGGTGCCTTCGAGTACCTGCCCAAGCCATTCGACGTCGACGAGGCGGTGTCCCTGGTCAAGCGTGCCTTCCAGCACGCCCAGGAGCAGCAGGGCCTGGAAGTGCCGACTGCCCAGGCACGCACCCCGGAGATCATCGGCGAAGCACCGGCCATGCAGGAGGTGTTCCGCGCCATCGGCCGCCTCTCTCACTCCAATATCACCGTGCTGATCAACGGCGAGTCCGGTACCGGCAAGGAGCTGGTGGCCCACGCCCTGCACCGTCACAGCCCGCGCGCCGCTTCGCCGTTCATCGCCCTGAACATGGCAGCGATTCCCAAGGATCTGATGGAGTCCGAGCTGTTCGGCCACGAGAAAGGCGCCTTCACCGGCGCGGCCAACCAGCGCCGCGGCCGCTTCGAGCAGGCCGACGGCGGCACCCTGTTCCTCGACGAGATCGGCGATATGCCGGCCGACACCCAGACCCGCCTGCTGCGCGTGCTGGCCGACGGCGAGTTCTACCGCGTCGGCGGCCACACCCCGGTGAAAGTGGACGTGCGCATCATTGCCGCCACCCACCAGAACCTCGAATCCCTGGTGCAGGCCGGCAAGTTCCGTGAAGACCTGTTCCACCGCCTCAACGTGATCCGCATCCATATCCCGCGCCTGTCGGATCGCCGCGAAGACATCCCTACCCTAGCCCGCCACTTCCTCGGCCGCGCCGCCCAGGAACTGGCCGTCGAACCCAAGCTGCTGAAGAGCGAGACCGAGGACTACCTCAAGCACCTGCCCTGGCCGGGCAACGTGCGCCAGCTGGAAAACACCTGCCGCTGGATCACCGTAATGGCTTCCGGCCGCGAAGTGCACATCGACGACCTGCCGCCCGAGCTGCTCACCCAGCCCCAGGAAAGCGCGCCGGCGACCAACTGGGAACAGGCCCTGCGCCAATGGGCCGACCAGTCCCTGGCCCGCGGCCAGTCGAGCCTGCTGGACAGCGCCGTACCGGCTTTCGAGCGGATCATGATCGAGACCGCCCTCAAGCACACCGCCGGCCGCCGCCGCGACGCCGCCGTGCTGCTGGGCTGGGGGCGCAACACCCTGACCCGCAAGATCAAGGAACTGGGCATGAAGGTCGACGGCGCTGATGACGACGACGGCGATGAATAAGCCGCACGCTTAGCAGCGCACCCTACAAACGGGCCCAGCAGGGCCCGTTTGTTTTTCCCGGGCCGGTAAATCCTGCCCGCAATACGCCCCGGTCAGTTCCTCTCCGCCCCGACAGGAAATGCTCCAGAGCAATGCACCTGCACCAGCCTGTTGCACTGCAGCAGTTCAACCACCCGGCCCGCAGCTGCTCCGGAAAACACCGATAAAATCGCTGAAACCCAGGATTCACAAGGCCTGCAGACGAGGTAATAAAACTGGCACACGCCCTGCATAGGCTAAAGCAATCCCAGTTTTGGGGACCTTGGTACAGGCAGGCCGGGGAATCCCCTCTTTTACAAGCCCAGCAAAAAGGCCACCTTCGCAGGTGGCCTTTTTGTTTTCCGCCGATCTAGCGGTACAGCTCGCGCCGGTAGATCAAGGGCGTCGCCCCCCGGTAGATACCGAAGCTGGCCAGCCCGCGCGCCGCGCTGCGAGTGGCGCCATCCCAGGCGAAATACAGCCAGCTCGGCATCGTCTGGTAGCTGGCCTGCACCGAGCCATCGTTGCCGCTGCCCGGCGCACTGAGCAGCAGGCTGCCGGCACCTGACGACGGCGCCGTCGAGGCCGGCGTGGTCTCTCCAAGCGCCAGGTTGCCGGTGAAGTTGTCCAGGGTCACCGTCCCCAGTGCTGCCGCCGTGGTGCAGGTATCCAGGGTCTCGGCCTGAAAACTGCCGCCGGCCACGTTCTGCCAGCTTTCCAGGGCAACCGGCAGGGTCAGGCTCTGTAGCTCGGAGCCCCGGGCATTGCCGATGCGCAGGCGGCCCAGGCGCACATTGCTGCCGCCGAAGTCGAAACTGAAGGTCGTACAGGCCGAACCACCACCGAAGTAGCAGGCCCCGTCCTGATCGGTCAGGTTGGCGGCGGAGAAGCCCTGACGGATGCTGGCCGCCACCGGGTAATCATCGCTGACCGGCAGCGGCGCCGGGGTGTACTGCAGTTGCTCGCCACTCCAGCGGAAGGCCTTGAGCCCATCCCCGGTGCTGGCATCGACGGTGGTCGTCGTCACCGTACCCTGACTAGTCAGGCGGCTGTTGAGGTTGGTTCGCCCGCTGATCACCGACAGATAGGCATCGCGCGTCGGCGTGTTCAAGCGCCAGAAAGCGCCACGATCATAGTTGCTGGTCACCGCCCCTTGCCGGTTGTAACCGGTCACTGTCAGTAGCGGCTCCTGACCACTGGCAAAGGCTATGGGCTGGCCTTGATAGCTATAAGCGGTGCCGCAGCTAGGCGTCAGGCTGGCGCTGCCCGTCACCCCCAGATAGGCGGGAATGAAGCGCCCGACCAGGTCGCTGGTGCCACCGCTGACCGTTTCCGAGCCCAGGTAGCTCGATGCCGTTGGCGTGGCCGTAAAGCGAAACACGCCAACTTCGGAGACGGACATGCTGGCAGTGGTCTGGCTGCCCAACACGTGGTTGTAGCTGGCCGGCGTGACGCTGCCATTGGCGCCGCCGGCTGGTTCGACCAGAGCGCTGCTCAGAGCAATGCTGCTCAGTTCGAACTTGGGCGTGACGATATTGCCCGTGCACAGGGCCGCAGCCGTCAGCGCCTCACCATCGGCCTGCCAGCCCACTGCCTTGACCCGCAGCGGGAAACTGTCGCCCGCGCGGATGCCACCCGGGAAAGCGACGCAGTTGGAGCTGACCCCCGCCACCGTGCAGGTCGAATCGGTCTGCAGGCACAGGCCATAGGGGCGGCTCCTGAAGGTGGTCGAGCCCGTCATGCTCAACCCCGCGTCGCTATTGGCCGCGCTGCCGGTATAGGTCGCACTGAGCGCCATCTGCCCGGCATCGTCGTAGCGCACAGTCAGTGGCGCCGAACCAGTGGCATCGAAAGCCAGGCTCAGGCTGGTGGCGCTCGTGGTGACATTGGTGCCGTTGATCACCACCGGCTGGTTGGCGGTTACCCCGGCAGCAGTACTGGCCGCCAGCGTCGGATTGCTATAGCCCGAGGTGAAGCTGAGTGTGCGGGTGACGCTGGCGAACCCCGGCACACAGGCCTGGGTGGCATCGTCCTTCTTGATTGCCTTGATGCTGCCGGTGACCGGCTTGACCGCGATCATGTTGGGTACGCTGATCAGGAAACCGCTGTCGGCGTAGCTGATCGTACAACCCGAGGTCGAACATACCGGCGTGCTCAGCGGCTTGGTCGCCGGGATCGAAGTGTTCGCCACCGTACCAACCACCACATCGCCCACTGCCGTACTGCGCAGCTGCGCACTCGCCGTCCCGCCACTGAAGGTGATGGTGCTACCGCTGATGGTGGCCGGAGAAGTGGCCGTCCAGCCACTGGCAGGGCTCAGCTGGACACTGACCGGGTCGGTGTAGAGGCTGCTGCAACTGCTATCCAGGCAGGCCTTGATCGTTACCGGCTGCGGGCTGCAGGTCAGCGCCGGGCTGGCATAGCTGAACTCGTAGTGATCAATCTGCGCGCCAATCGGGTTGAGTTTGCTGGCGCACACCTGCAGGTCGTCCAGCTCGTGGATATTGTTCGAGCCGCCCGTGGAGCCGGTGAACGACAGGTAGAAGTCGCTGGGCAATGCGGCCTGGTTGGTACCGGTCAGCGCGTCGAACGAGGAAATCAGCGTGGTGAATCCAGACCCCGTGTTGCGCTCGACCCGTACCATGGTCTTGCCGACCACCGTACTGTCCAAGGTGATGCGGTAGGTATGCCCAGGGCCGGCCGTGGAGCCCGACACGTCGAGGCTCGGGTTCAGGTTGGCCGAAGTACCCGCCAGGTAACGGTAATCCGAAGTGCCGCTACCGGAGCCACGAATCGACACCGAGTCCTGGCGCAATCCCGGGCCACCGATGCGGGTTTCGGTGGGGTTGGAGAAGTTGCCGTATTCGTCCAGCGCAACGCCCAGCCAGCCGCCGGCGAAGCCACTGGTACCGTTGAGCTGGGCATAGCCCAGCGACCCACCGTAGCCACCAGGTTGTGGCGTTTGCGTGGCGTTGGAGAAGATCACCGCTACCCCATCGGCACCGTTGCCGTTGTAGGCGTAGTACTTGAACTGCACCTGCACATAGTTGGTCTTGGCCGGTAGCAGGCGCTGCAGGGTGGCGGCCGTTGCCACGTTGCCGGTGTTGTCGGTCAGGCGCAGACGGTTACTGACGATCTTCGGTACACCGAAACTGCCGTTGCGCGTAGTCACCGCCCAGTCACTGGTGCCCAGATCGGTGCGGTTATAGCTATCGGTGAAGCACACTGGCGTCACGCTGGCATTACAGGCATTGGCCGGTGTGGAGTTGGGCAGGCAGGTGCCGGTGACCGAGCTTGAGGTGCTGACATTGATGGTGGAGTAGTTGGGAGCGGTGAAGTCACCATAGGCAACCGTATTGTTCAGGTTCACCGCGCCGCTCTGCGTGGTGACCGTCACCTTGCTTTCGGCACTACCCAGATAGCTATCGGTGAAGGTCGCGCTGCTGGCACCACTGACCGAGCCACTGGTCATGGTCACCCCGGTGAACGTGGCGGGGTTGTTGCCGGCATAGAAAGTACCGGCAATGGTGCCGCCGGTAATGCTCAGGCGGTCGGAGTCGGAGCGTGCCCCGCCGGAGAGATCGGTTCCGTTGGTAGTCACGCTGCAGCAGTTGCTGCGTACTAGCCCGGTTACGCTCCCTCCAGTGAGACTGATGGAGCCGCTAGTACTGGTCAGGGTGCCGCCGAAGCTGGTGCCGTTGGTGGTAATCGCTCCTGAATTGCTGACATTACCGGCGATGCTGCCACCGGTGGTATTCAATGTGCCCGAGCTGATCGTCAGGGTTCCGTCGATGATGGTGCCATTGATCACGGTATTGCCACTGGCGCTGACATTTCCTGCCACGCTGCCACCACTGAGGTTGAGCGCCCCGGTGCCCGCAACCGCCCCACTGACCGTTGTGCCACTGAGACTGATAGTGCCGCTCGACGCAGTGACCGAGCCGTAGATGGTGGTGGTGCCAGAGGTGGTCAGGGTGCCGGATCCCGTTTGCAGGCTGATGTTCCTGGCGCTGCTGCCTGCCGTGGTGGACACCAGGCTGATGGTGCCAGTGGCCACTACGGTAATGTCGCTATTGTTCGACACGCTCAGCACATCCCCGGCGGCCGTGCTGATATTGCCGTTGCAGGTAAAGGTACTGCCACTGCGCGACCAGGTGCCGGAACAGATCGACGGCGTACCGCTGACTCCCGAGTTGCTGAAGGTGTAGTTCACCGCCCAGGCATCAGTGCCCAGTAGCCATAGCAAGGGCAGCCACCAGCAGCGGCACAGCCTGCCGAAGGCTGACCGGCTCATCGTAATCATCGCTCCACCGTTGCAGTCAGTTGCCGGTAGGCATAGTCGGGACGGGCAGCCGGGTTGCCGTTCTGCGCCGTAGCGGTAAAGCGGAATATCTGCACGGCGCTGCCGTCGTCATCGGTGTAGCTGGTGCTGGCACAGGTCACCGCCACCGTGAAGTCACTGAGATTGCTGCCGGCCAGGCTTGGCGCGCCTGCCGCACAGGTGCCGGCGTTGAAGGCCTGGGTGATGCCCCACTCCAGCCCGGCTCGTGCCGCCTGGTAGGCCCGCGCCTGCTGGATGGCCAGACTGTTGGTGCCGTGCTGGGTCGCCGACAGTTTCGCCATGGCGGCGATCACCAGGGTCACGATGATGATCAGGAACATCGCCGCCACCAGGCCGAAGCCACGCCCGTGCTGTGGGCTCGTCCAGTCAGGGCGCATTGTCGACGTGTACCTGTTGCAGCAGTTGCAGGGATTCCCCGTTCTGGGTCAGGCCCAGGTTGAGAGTCAGCAGGCCGGCACGCTGGGTGCTGCCGGCCTGGTAGATGAAGCTGCAGCTGGCAACGTTGGCCACCACCGGCTGCGGATTGGAACCAACCGGCGGCGAGTTGGAAATATTGCTTTGCAAGGCGGTGTAGCTGTAACGCACCAGCTGGCCGTTCTGGCAGCGGTAGCCGACCACGCTCTGGGCCAAATACAGGCGCCGCTCCGGCGAAGCAAAGGCGAAGCGGAAACCTCCGCTTGGCAAGTTGCCGAGAATGATCTGGCTCTCCCCCGTCGGCGTGCCGTTGACCACGCTGAAAGTGGTGCCGGTGGGGGTGATCACCCCGGGGTTGTTGCTCGTCGCCCAGACATTGCTGCCCGGGGTTGGATTGCCACCGGTCTCGGCACCAATGTTGTACAGCACCATCCAGTTGGCGCCGGCCGGGTTCAGCGTGGCGTCCAGCACCTGCACGCTGTCGCAGCGCCCGCCCGTGGTACTGCTACCGCAGGTGCCCGCAGTATCGCTGGCAAAACGCAGGCCCTCGCTGCCGGTACGATTGGGCCGGTAGCGCGCCGCGCTGTGGATCAGCAGCAACTCCACCGCCAGGCCATCGGCCGAGACCCGCAGCGAGTTGGGCACCGCCAGGCGCACATCGCGGGTGATGCGGTTCAGCGCCCCGGCCGCCTGATCCACCAGCAGAGCGCGCCGGCTCTGCCCGGCGAAGCCCTCCAGCGGCCGCGACAGCACGGTACCGATCATCATCGCCACCAGCCCGGACAAGGCGATGACCATTACCAGCTCGACCAGGGTAAAACCAGCACGGCGCCGCATCAGTAGCGCGTCCTGTAGCCGCCCAGCACCAGCTGCTGGCCGGCTGGATCAGTCACCGTGACCTGCACATAGAGCACATCAGCCGAAGCCAGGCTCTCCCAAGCCTGGGCGGCTACACTGGCCTGCACGCGGTAGGCGGAAAGCGCAGTAATGGCCTGGCCACGAGCATCGCGGGCGCCGTTGTCGTTCAGGCCGTTGTAGTCGCAGACATTGTCGTAACTGGCCCGACTGGCAGGTGCTGCCGGGCACACCGTACCCGCCGCCGGATCGAGAAAGGGCTGCAGCAGGATTTCTTCCAGATAGGCCTCGGCGATAGCCAGGCTCTGCTGGCGCAACAGAGGATCTGCCGAGCGGCCCGTGATGGCAGCCATGGCGCTGAACATGGCCGCGGCGGCAATACCGACGATCACGATGGTGATCACCAGCTCGACCAAGGTCATGCCGGCCTGGCGCTTCACTGCACCATGCCCGTAGTGGCAGTCACGCTGATGGAAAACGTCCCGATAGTCGCACTCGCCGCCGCGGAGGGCTGGCCCTGCGAGTCGAACACAACAGGAAATGCAGTGGGATCTGCCGTCACGCTGACACCGGAAGGTACTGCCCCCGCGAGAGACTGGCCATCCGGCCCTGGCACACTGACGTTATAGGCGCCACTGGTGCAATTGGCCGCCTGCAGCACACTATAGCCGGCAGCACTCAGGCTGACCTGGATCAGGCAGCCGCTGGACACCGCCAGTTTCTGCCCATAACGCACCGCGGCCAGGCTTTCTTCGTAGAACAGGCGCTCGTCGAACACCTTTCTATCGAAGAAGCGCGGCCCCACCACCACGGCGAGTATGCCGATGATGACAATCACCATCACCAGCTCGACCAGGGTGAAGCCGCGCATACCTTAGTTGCAGTTGGCAGCAGTGAGCGCATTGGAGGTAAAGGTCGGCGCAGTATCGGCAGCGGCCATCTTGTAGCTGAACGTGCAAGCCGCCTTGCCGTTGGCCTGCACCTCATAGGTATCGGCAGTGCTGGTCACAATGGTGAAGTCCGACGCCGAAATCTGCGCAGCAACAGCGATACCAGCAGCAGTCGGGGCCGGATACTTGTTGACCATGGTAATAGTCGCGCCCTCAAGCGTAATGTTCCCAGTCGAGTTATTGGCTAGCGCATAGGAGTGGGCAATAGCCGAAGCCGACTTCATCGCTCCCAGGGCCCCTTGGGATGCAGCCAGACGAGCATTGCCGGAAAGATCGGCAAACTTCGGCAGCGCAAACGCCGCCAGAATGCCGAGAATCACGATAACCATGATCAGCTCGATCAGGGTGAAGCCGCTCTGTTGCTTTTTCATCTTCTCAATCCTCAGGGTCGAATTATTCGACGAAGGTGGTGGTAACGGTGCCGTTGGCGGAGTTGTAGACGATGGTGTCATCACCCTCGTCCAGTTGGTAGGTGTAGGTGCACTGGGTAGTGGTGCTGGTGACGACGTAGTCGACACCACTGGCAGCTGCAGCCGCCACGACCGGCGCGGAGCCTTGCAGCACGGCGCTCCACAGCCCCACGCAGTCGAGTGCGCCGCCGGTGCCGAGCGGCCAGCCGGAGCTGTTGACGTCGACATCGTTGTTGCCGAAGCCGGCCACGTTGGTATCCGGGGTGGCCACGCCCTTGCTGCGATTGACCTCCCATTGAGCGCGCACCAGCAGCACGGCGGAAGCCAGGGCACCGCCGGCACCTTCCACGGCGGCACGGTGGGCGTCCTTGGTGACGGTGATCATGCGCGGCAATGCCACGGCGGCGAGGATGCCGAGAATCACGATCACCACGATCAGTTCAACCAGAGTGAAACCTTTGCTGCTCTTCATAACCTTCCCTCAGTGATCCAACAAACCCGCGGCGGACAGCTCCGTCAGGGGTACTTCCTGCAACTCCAGGGCAAAGGTCGCGCCCTTTGATTGTGGCGTAGCCAGCTGCACGCCGGGAACCGCCAACAACCGATAGACCTGCAACCCACCCCGCGTTCTCGTCCACTCGTCGCCGAAGCGGCTGCGGTACAGCACCCAGGCCCGCTGCGGCAGCCAGTACCAACAGCCGCGCTCTGGCTGTTCGCCTGCGGCCAGTTCGCCGCAGTAGTTGTCCTGCTGCCAGCGCAGCAGGGTGAACGGATTGCGGCTTTTCCACGCCGCCTCCAGCACCTGCTGCTTCGCCAGCCGCTCGCTGACCAGGCTGCCCAGGCTGCTGGCCAGATGCTCGCGGGTCGCCTGCACCGCACGCCGCTCGCTGACCTGGGCGATCTTCCAGGCCAAGGCCAGAACAACCCCCAGCAGTATCGCCAGCCCCAATCCGCGCCCCAGCCAGCGTGCCCGCCGCACAGTCTGGTCGACCTGGTAATCCGGCCTCACATCTGGCCCTTGGCCGCGGATGCCAGCTCCCACATCGGCAGGAACACCCCCAGGGCCAGAATCAGTACCAGCACACCCATGGCCACGATCAGGATCGGCTCGATGGCATCGGCCAATTGCTTGAGATCGTAGTCCACCTCCTGTTCGTAGAAATCGGCCACCTCGACGAACAGATCGTCCAGCGCGCCGGTTTCCTCGCCTACCGCCATCATCTGCAGCACCAGCGGGGTGAACAACCCGCTGCTCGACGCGGTACGGGTCAGCGCCTCGCCGCGCTCGACCCCCTCGCGCATGGTCAGGATGGCCTGGCCGATATGCAGGTTGCCGACGCTGGCGCTGTTGATCGACAGGGTCTGCAGCAACGGCACGCCGGCGCGGTACATCATGGCGAAGGTGCGGGTGAAACGGGCCAGGGCGATGCGCTCGAAGATGCCGCCGACAATCGGCAGGCGCAGCTTGATCGCGTCCCACTTCAGGGCACCCTCGGCGCTGGCCTGCCAGCGGAAGAAGGCATAGAAGGCGCCGATCAGCAGCAGGCCCATGGCCCACCAGTAATGCTGGAAGAACTGCGAGGTGCCGATCAGGATCCGCGTGGGCAGCGGCAGTTGGGCATGGAACTGTTCGAACACCTTGGCGAAGGCCGGGATCACGAACAGGTTGATCACCACCAGCGCCACCGCCATGGCGGCCATGACGAACAGCGGGTAGCGGGTGGCCTGCTTGATCCGCTTGCGCGTCTCGCGCTCCAGCTCCAGGTAGCCGGACAGCTGGCGGAAGGCCTGATCGAGCTGGCCGGTGTTCTCGCCGACGCTGATCATGCTGATGAACAGGGTACCGAACACCTTGGGGTGGGCATGCAGGGCCACGGCCATGCTCATGCCGCCTTCCAGGTCGGCACGCACCGCCTGCAGCACTTCGCGGAAATACAGATTGCGGTGCGACTCGGCCAGGCCGCCGATGGCGCGGATGATCGGCACCCCGGCCTTGCTCAAGCTGTACATCTGGCGGCAGAAGATGATCAGTTCCTCCAGGTCGACGCTCTTGCGTCGCAGGCGTTCGCGCAGATCGGCGAAGACATCCTCGCCGGCCTGCACGGCCTGTTCCTCGATGGTCAGCGGGGTGATCTTCAGCCCCAGCAGTTCACTGGCCACGCTGTCGCTGCTGGCACCCTGCAGGGTGCCGGCGACCTTGCCGCCCTGGGCATCGCGACCGGTGTAGCGGAACTGCGCCATCAGCCCAGCACCTCATCGGTGAGGGTGGCGCAGACCTTGAGCACTTCCTCGACGCTAGTCACCCCGGCCAGTGCATAGTCCAGCGCACAGGCCGCCAGCGGGCGGTAGTTGGCGCTGGCCTTGGCCGCTTCGGCAAAGCCTTGCGGGTCGCTGCGGCGCAGCGCGGCGATCATCGCCTCGTCCATTTCCAGCAGCTCGTAGACCCCCAGGCGCCCGGCATAGCCGCTGTTGTGGCACTGGTGGCAGCCGCTGCCGCGCTTGAACGCGCGCCCGGCCAGCACGCTGCCGTGCAGGTTCTCCAGCCAGGCCAGCTGCTGCGGCTCGGGCTGGTGGTCTTCCATGCAGTTCTCGCACACCCGGCGTACCAGGCGCTGGGCCAGCACCGCGTTGAGCGAGGTGGCGACGAGGAACGGCTCGGCGCCCATGTCGATCAGGCGCATGGCCGAGGTCAGGGCGTCGTTGGTGTGCAGGGTGGACAGCACCAGGTGGCCGGTGAGCGCGGCGCGCAGGCCGATCTCGGCGGTCTCCTGGTCGCGCATTTCGCCGATCAGCACGATGTCCGGGTCCTGGCGCAACGCGGCGCGCAGCACGCGGGCGAAGCTCAGGTCGATCTTGGTGTTGACCTGCACCTGGTTGATCCGCGGCAGGCGATATTCCACCGGGTCTTCCACGGTGATGATCTTCTTCTCCGGGCTGTTCAGCTCGGTGAGGCCGGCGTACAGGGTGGTGGTCTTGCCCGAGCCGGTGGGGCCGGTGACCAGCACCAGGCCATAGGGGCGCTGCAGCAGGCGGCGGAAGCGCGCCAGCATGTCCGGCGGCATGCCACTGGCATCCAGGCTGGCCACGCCGCTGCTCTGGTCGAGCAGGCGCATCACCACCGACTCGCCGAACTGCACCGGCATGGTCGACACCCGCACATCGATGTTGCGGTTCTTCACCCGGATGTTGAAGCGGCCGTCCTGCGGCAGGCGCTTCTCGGAGATATCCAGGCCGGACATGATCTTCAGGCGCATGACCAGCGCCGAGGCGATGCGCTGCTCCTTCATCACCTGCTCGTTGAGCACCCCGTCGATGCGCTGGCGGATGCGCACCACGCCCTCGTCCGGCTCGATATGGATGTCCGAGGCCTTCATCTGCACCGCGTCCTCGAACAGCGTCTGCAGCAGGCGCACCACCGGTGCATCGCTGGTGTTGTCGGCGCCCAGCTTGGACAGGTCGAAGTCGCTGTCCTGCAGCTCGCCTTCCAGCTCGCCGGCGATCGAGGCGATCTCGCTGGTGCGCCGGTAGACCAGATCGAGGGTGGCCAGCAGCTCGGCCTCGCGCACCACCGCCGGCAGCACGCGGGTCTTGAGGATGCGCTCCATCTCGTCGAGCGCGAACAGGTCGAGCGGGTCGGACATGCCGACCAGCACCCCACCGCCCTCGCGGCTCAGGACGATGGCGCGGAAGCGCCGGGCCATGGCCTCCGGCAGGCTCTGCACCAGCGGCAGGTCGAACTTGAAGTGCTTGAGTTCGATAAAGGGAATCTTCAGCTGCTCGGACAGCGCGGTGAGCAGTTTGACCTCGGCGACGAAGTTGAGGTCGACCACCGTGCGGCCGAGCTTGGAGCCGGTGCGCTTCTGCTCCTGCAGGGCCAGTTGCAGCTGCGCCTCGCTGATCAGCCCGGCCTGGATCAGCAGGTCGCCCAGGCGCACCTTGCGCTGGCGTACGTCATCCGGATTCATCCGCGACCTCCCAGCGCCGTGGCGCGTTCACTGGCGAAGCGCCGAGCGCCGTCGTCCAGTCCCTGCCCCTGCAGGGCCAGGCGATAATGACGAGCGGCCTCACTCGGCCGATCAAGCTGTTCCAGGGCAATGGCCAGGCCCAGTTGCCAGGTGGCCTGGCTGGGGCGCAGGGCGACCATCTGCTGGTACAGCGCGGCGCTTTCCTGCCATTGCCCGGTCTGCTGGTAAGCCGCGGCCAGCAGGGCGTGGTAGGTCGGTTCCTGCACCAGGGCCGGCGCACTCTGCTCCAGGGTGGCGACCGCCGCCTTGGTCTCGCCGGCCTGCAACTGGGCGCGAGCCAGCAGCAGGCGCAGCTCGCTGTCCTGCGGGTGTTGCGCCAGCTGCGCCGGCAGCCAGCCCAGCAGGCGCTGCTGCTGACCGCCGGCCAGGTAGGCGCGGGCCAGCCAGCGCAGCACTTCCTGGTCGCCGGCGCGGCTCTGCTGCAAGTCTTCCAGCAGGCGGATGGCGCGCGGGTAGTCGCCCTCCTGCAGGGCCTGGCGCGCCTGATTCAGGCTGTCCGGCTGGGCAGCGCTGATCTTCACTTCGGGCGGCCCGCTGGGGGCGGTCGCGGCCGGCTCGGCCACTGGCTCGCGGGCCGCTGGCGGAGCATCGGCAGCCGGCACCGGGGCACTGGCCCAGGCCGGCAGGGGCGCCTCGGCAGCCGGCTCGCTGGCAGGAACGGCCGTCGGCAATTGTTCCAGCTCCAATGGCGCCTCGGCCTTCTGCGCCGGCGCCGCCAGCGGCACCTCGACCCACAGCAGCCAGCGGTCGCCAGCCGGTTCCAGGCGGTCGCTCACCTGCAATTCTTCGCCCAGGCCGACCAGCAGCACCTGGACATCCTGCCCCTGCTGCTCGACACGCCAGGACAGGCTGTTGCCTGTGCTCTGCACGCGCCCGGACTGGGTCTCGCCGGCCAACTGCACGCCCGGCAGACGCAGGCTTACGGCGCCGCTCTCCTCGCTGCGGCGGTAGGCCACCGAGCGATCCAGCAGCAACTGCAGGATCAGGGTGCGGCCATCGTTCTGCGGCAGCACCTCCAGCAGGCGCGGCAGCGGCACGGCCGGCAACGCCGCTGGTGCAGCAACACTCGGCTCGACCGGGAGCAGCCGCTCCGGCAGTGGGTTGACCAGGCGGCCGATCATCAACCCCAGCAGCACGCCGAACAGCACCACGGCAGCGAGCCAGACCAGGCCGCGGCGCACCCGCTCGTAACGTTCGCGCCGCTCCGCACCGGCCTCGTCCACCGGCTGCAGGCCTTCCAGGCTGAGGCGTTCGGACGGCGCTGCCCGGCGCTCTTCGAGATCGCGCAGCATGTCGTTGACCAGGCTCATGGCAGCAGCTCCCGCCAGTGCGCCAGCCAGGGCCAGGCGCCGATCAGGGCGAGCAGCGACAGGCTCATGGCCGCCAGGCTCCAGCCCAGCCAGAGCGGGCGCCGGCGCAGAAACGGCTGGGCGCCTTCGGTATCCAGCTGGGCGCGCTGCACCTGGCGCGCGCCGACCTGCCGGCGACCTTCACCAAAGGCCACCATCAGCGCCTTATGCGCGAGGATGTTGATCAGCCGCGGGATGCCGCCGCTGCCGCGCACCAGGCGGCGCACGGCGGCCCCGTCGAACAGCGGCTCGCCACGGTAGCCGGCCACGGCCAGGCGCTCGCTGAGGTAACGGTTGGTGTCCTTCACGTCCAGCGGGCGCAGGCAGTAGGAAAAGGTGATGCGCTGGCGCAGCTGACGGAATTCGTTGCGCGCCAGGGTGGCGTCCAGCTCGGGCTGGCCGAACAATACCACCTGCAGCAGCTTGGCCTGCTCGGTCTCCAGATTGGTCAGCAGGCGCAGGGCTTCCAGGGTGGCCGTCGGCAGGGCCTGGGCCTCGTCGATCAGCAGCACCGTGCTCTTGCCGGCGGCGGCCAGCTCGATCAGGCGCCGGTGCAGGGCATCCAGCACGCCCTGGGCGTCCAGCTCCTCGATACCCTCGACGTGCAGCTCGCGGGCCAGGGCCTGGCGCAGGCCCACCGGGCTCATGCCCGGGTTGGGCAGGTAGGCGGCCTGGTAGCGCTCGCCATCCAGCTCGTTGAGCAGCGCGCGGCACAGCAGGGTCTTGCCGGTGCCGACTTCGCCGGTGACCTTGATGAAGCCCTCACCCTCGCCCAGCGCCACGCGCAGCAGGTTGAGGCACGCCTGGTAGGGCGCCAGCTGCACCAGGAAGCCGGTGTTGGGCGTCAGCGCGAAGGGTTTCTCGCGCAGACCGAAGAAGGCTTCGTACATCGCCTTATCTCAGTTCCTTAAAGGTTTCCGCGCTCTTGCGCAGTTCATCCAGCCAGACGTCGTCGCTGACCACCTGGGGGCGCAGGAGGATCACCAGCTCGCTCTTCTTCAGGGCCTTGCGCTGTTGCTTGAACAGCGGGCCGACGAACGGCAGGCTGCTGGCCCACGGCACTTCGGCATCGTTGTTCTCGTTGTTGTTCTGCAGCAGGCCACCGATCACCACCACCTGGCCGCTGCGGGCACGCACGATGGAGTCGGACTGGCGCGAGGTGGACAGCGCCAGCGGTAGGTTGAACACGTTGTCTTCGCCGAGCACGATGGTCTTGTTCTGATCGACCACGCGGCTGACGGTCGGCCGCACGTGCAGGGTAACCACGTCGTTCTGGTCGATCTGCGGGGTGACGTCCAGCGAGATGCCGGAGAAGAACGGGGTCAGGGTCAGATCCTGGGTCGGTTCGGTGACGCCGGCGGCGGTGGTAGTGGTGCTGCTCGACGACACCTCGGTGACGAAGAATTCGTCGGTGCCGACCTTGATCACCGCCTTCTGGTTGTTCAGCGTGGAAATCCGCGGGCTGGACAGCACCCGTACTTCGCCCTGGGTCTGCAACAGCTGGATAATCCCGCTGAAGTCGCCGAAGTCGAACGCACCGCTGAACACCCCGCCGATATCGGTGGGCCCGGTCAGGGTATCGCCATCCAGGGCGCCGCCGATGTGACTGCCGATCTGCGACCAGCTGACACCGGCCTGGAAGCCGTCGTTGAGCTCCACTTCGAGGATCTTGGTCTCCAGGATCACCTGGCGCTGCAGGTTGCGCTGGGCCTGTTCGAGGAAGCGCGCGACGTTCTCCTGGTCGGCACTGTTGGCGCGCACCACCAGGAGGCTGGCCTGCGGGTTGACCACCACGCTGTTGCCCTGTTCGCCGCCGACTATGGTCTTGACCACCCCCTCCACTTCCTTCCAGAAGTCGACGTTGCTGGTGGTGACCACCTTGCTCGCATTGAGCGTGGTCACCGTGCTGTCGCTGCTGCTGGTGCCGTTGCTGTCATTGCTGTCGTTGTTGCTGGTGCTTTCCACCTGCCCGGAGCTGACCCGCGTGTCGGACTCGCCGAGGCGCTGCAGGTTGAGGTAGTTGAGGTCGTAGCTGCGGGTGATCACCTTGTTCGGCAGGATCTGGTAGCCGTAGCTGGTACGCCGGTAGTCATAGCCGTAGCTGTCGCGCACCGCCGCCAGGACTTCCTCGAGGGTGACCCGGCGCAGGCTGAAGGTGATGTTGCCGGTGACTTCCGGATGCACCACCAGGTTCTGCCCGGCCCCGTCCATCAGACTGAGGAAGAAGTCGCGGGCCGGCATGTCCTTGGCCGCCACGTCGAAGCGCGGGCCGCTGCTGAAGCTGGTAGCGCCGGTCAGCGGCGGCAGCAGCGCGGCCTGCACGGCCGGCGGCGGCGTCACCTTGGCCTGGGCCTGCTGGATGCTCTCGTCGAGCAGCTTGCCGCTCTGCTCGTAGAGCTGCTTGTCGCCATCGATGAAGGTCTGGCAGGCACTCAGCAGGCAAGCCAGGCTCAGCAGGGCGAAGCTGGGTAGGCGTTTGGTCATGGGCATCATCGACTCGGCTTCACTACAGGTTCGGCCAGGCGCAGCAGCTGTTGCTGGCCCTGGCGCTCAATCAATACGGCATGCGGATAGATGGCCAGCACGCGGGCGTCGCCGTGGCGGTCGTTGACCCGCAGGGTTTCGCCATCGATCACCACCCGGCTGCCACTGGGGCCATGCAGGATCGCCTGCAGGCCCAGCGCCGCTGGCGCCTCGGCGCTGGCCGCCGGCAGCAGCCCCACCGGGGGCTGGGTCGGGTCGATTTCCACTGCGGCAGCCGCGCTGCCGCTCAGCAGCATTATCAGGAACCAGGCTCTAGACACCGACCCACCCCGCCTGGCTGCTCACGGTATAGAGTTTCAGGCTGATCTGCGCCTGCCCCGGGCCGCCTTCGCCGACCTGGTAATCGAGGTTCTCCCAGTTCAGCTTCCAGCCACCACCCTCGCTGGCCGCGCGCAGGGTCTGCGCTTGCTGCACCGAGTCGAGGTAGCGGATCAGGTCGAAGAAGCCGCCCTCGAGCTTGAGCACCAGGCCGTGGCGGTACAGCTTGACCGGCATGGCCACGGCCTGCTGTGCCTCGCCCGTAGCGGCGCCCTCGGCCGCCAGCTTGAGCGGCTCGCTGAAGCTCTCCAGGCCCACCAGGCGCAGGCCGTCCTGCTCGCGCAGCAGCGCCTGCAGGACTTCCTTCATCTTCTCCGGGGTGATCATCGTCGCGGTTTCCCGGGCGATCGCCTGCGTCAGCTCCTCGCGACTGGCCGAGGCCAGCTGCAGCGCCGTGCGGTAGGGACTGTTGGGGTCGTTGGCGGCGCGGTTCTGCAACTCGAGCAGGCCGGACTGCGCCTCCAGCTGGCGGCCCTCGGCCAGCTTGAAGGCCGCGTCCTGGCGGGCCAGGCGCTGGCTCAGCGGGTCGCCAAGCAGCAGCAGATAGAGTGCGCCGAGCAGGGCCAGGCCCACCCCGTAGGTCAGCCATTGCTCGCGCGGAGCCATGCCCTGCCAGCGTTGCAGCCACTTATTCACCGGCTTTCTCCTTGTCGTCGAGGCGGGAGGAGAGATCGAAGTGGAGCAACTGGTCGTCCTGGCGCTGCACCTCGAAACGGGCGAACTCGCGGCCCTTGAACTGCGGGCTCTGGCCCAGGCGTTCGAGGTAGCGCGGCAGATCCTCCTGGCCCTGGCTGCGCCCCTGCAGGCGCATCTGGCTGCCACCTTCGCTCAGGCCGATGGCGGTCAGCCACAAGCCGCTCTGCGGGTGCTGGGCGGACAAGGCGCGCAGCGGCGCGACGAAGCCGGCCGCCTGCTGACCGTCCAGCACATTCAGGTAGGTGAGCAGGCGCTGCAGTTCGCGGTTCTCCGCCTCGCGGGCGGCCGCTTCCTTGGGCAGGCTGGGATCCAGCACGGGGTCGACAAAGCTGGCCTTGGCGGCGGCCAGGCGGGTTTCCTGCTCCTGGGCATCCTGTTCTTTCTGCGCCAGCCGCTGCTCGCCGCTGTGCAGCTGCCAGGCCTGCCAGGCGGCGTGCAGCAGGCACACCAGCACCAGCACCAGCAGCCCGGCGATCATCTCGGTCTGGCGTGGAGCGCCGCGGCTCTTGCGTTCGACCTGGTAGAGGTTGAGGTTCTGCATCAGCGAACCTCCTGGCGCAGGGCGGCGCCGACCGCTGCCATGCAGTAGGCCTGGGTCTGCTCATCGAGCTCGGCGGTGGCCTGGCCGGGGAACAGCTCGCGCAGGTCGAGGGCCTGCAGCTTCACCGCCAGCCCGCTGGACAGCGCCTGCAGGGTCGCCGCGCCGTTGCGCTTGGCCGGTAGCAACAGCAGGCGGTTGATATAGCCCTTGCCCAGCTGGCTCTCGAAATAATCGAGCGAGCGCTGGATCTCCAGGGTTACGGTGGCGAAGTCGTTGTCGGCCTTGTCCAGGCCCTGTTCAATACGCCGCGCCATGTACAGGTCGGCGCCGTTCTGCACGCAGATCAGCCCCTCGCTGGAGCGCAGGCGCAGCAGGGCGATGTTCATGCCCTCGGCACCGGCCAGCAGGCCGAGGTTGCGGAAGGCCATCTCGGTCACGTCGATGCTCTGCACGCGCAGCCCGGCCTGCTCCAGCATGGCGCTCCAGGCCTGCATGCGCGCCTTGCCCAGCACCGCGCAGTAGGCCATGCGCGAGCGCCCGCGGTAGGCGTCGTCGGGCAGGCTGAAGGCATCGACCACCACCTGTTCGAGCGGCTCGGCGATCAGATCCTTGACCCGCCAGCGCAGCGCATCGCGCAGCTCTTCGGCCGGCACATCAGGACTGTCGAGAAGGATCATCTGGTAGGTCGCGGGGTGCAGCAGCAGGTTGACCCGCATGCCGCCAAGATCCAGCTCGCCGACCAGGCGCTTGAGCAGCGCCGGCTGCTCGGCCGGGGTGGCCTGATGAAACTGGCAGTCGAGCAGGCGTGGCGCCTCGCCGGGCAGACGCTGCACGCGTGCCAGGGCAATACCTTCCGGGCCCGTTTCGATGCCCAGCAAGCCGTCCGCTTTAGTTCTTCTTTTTGCGAACCACACCAACTGCACTCCCCCCTGGTGCTCAGGCATTCTCGGCAGCCCGGTCGGATGGCGCGCTAGAATGGCACCTTTCCGCCTTGCTCAGAGCCTGATCAATGTTCCATGTCGTTCTGTTCCAGCCCGAGATTCCCCCGAATACCGGCAACATCATCCGTTTGTGCGCCAACACCGGTTGTCAGTTGCACCTGATCGAACCGCTGGGCTTCGAGCTGGACGACAAGCGCTTGCGCCGTGCCGGACTGGACTACCACGAATACGCGACATTGAAACGCCACCATTCATTGGCCGACTGTATCACAGAGACCGCCAGTGACAGGATATTGGCATTTACTACAAAAGCCAGCCACAGCTACGCGCAGACCGAGTTCCGCCGCGGCGATCTGCTGCTGTTCGGCCCGGAAAGCCGCGGCCTGCCCGCCGAGATCCTGGCGCAGATTCCCGACCCGCAGCGCCTGCGCATGCCGATGCGCCCGGAGTGCCGCAGCCTCAACCTGTCCAACGCGGTGGCGGTGGTGGTGTACGAGGCCTGGCGGCAGAACGGCTTCGCCATGGACTGAGCGGCGCCACCTGCGCCGATAAAAAAAGCGCCCCGCGGGGCGCTTTTCTGTGTCGCTGCCGGACTCAGGCTTCGGCCGGTGCGGCGGCGCCTTGCAGGCGTTGCAGCTCCTGGGCGTACAGCGCGTCGAAGTTCACCGGTGCCAGCATCAGGGCCGGGAACGAACCGCGGATCACCAGACTGTCCAGCGCCTCACGGGCGTACGGGAACAGCAGGTTCGGGCAGAACGCGCCAAGGGTGTGGCTCATGGAGGCGGCGTCCAGGCCTTTGATCAGGAAGATGCCGGCCTGCTGCACTTCGGCGATGAAGGCGATCTCTTCACCGTTCTTCACGGTCACCGAGAGAGTCAGCACCACTTCGTGGAAGTCGCCTTCCAGACCTTTCTGGCGGGTGTTGAGATCCAGGGCGACGCTCGGCGTCCACTCCTGGCGGAAGATTTCCGGGCTCTTCGGCGCTTCGAAGGACAGATCCTTGACGTAGATACGCTGCAGGGAGAACTGTGGGCCTTCGGCGCCGTTGTTTGCTTGTTCGGTCATGGCGGTTCTTCTTATTGCGGGTTTCTGAAAGGGTTCAGGGCTCGGAAAGAGCTCAGGCGCTCAGCAGGGCGTCGAGCTTGCCGGCGCGCTCCAGGGCGTAGAGTTCGTCGCAGCCGCCGACATGGGTGCTGCCGATCCAGATCTGTGGCACCGAGGTGCGCCCGGCCTTGCGGGTCATCTCGGCACGCACGCCCGGCTGGCCGTCCACGCTGATCTCGGTGAAGGCCACGCCCTTGCCACTGAGCAGCTGCTTGGCGCGGATGCAGTAGGGGCACCAGGCACTGGAATAAACGAGCACCTCAGGCATGTCACTTGACCACGGGCAGGTTGTCGCCACGCCAGCTGGCGATACCGCCACCGAGCTTGGCGGCGGTGAAGCCGGCTTTCTGCAGGATACCGGCGACGGTGCCGGCATGCTGGCCCATGGCATCGACCACGATGATGGTCTTGGCCTTGTGCTTCTCCAGCTCGCCAATGCGCGCGCCCAGCTTGTCGTAGGGGATATTCAGGGCATCGACGATATGGCCGGTGGCGAAGTCCTTGTGATTGCGCACGTCGAGGACGATGCCTTCGTCGCGGTTGACCAGGGCGGTCAGCTCGCGGGTGGACAGGCTCTTGCCGCCCTTGTTCAGTTCGGTGACCAGCAGCAGCACCAGCAGAACGGCGAAAGCGCCGGTCAGCAGATAGTGGTTGGTGGCAAATTCAATCAGGTGGGCCAGCATCGCGGGGTTCCAGGGCGGTAAAATGCCGGCCAGTATACACAGCGCGCCCCGTCGGCCAAGCCCCGCCCGGCGGTGACGGCGTCGGCCGTTGGCCGTAAGATATGCGGCCTTTTTCGACCCATTCCATGCACAGCGAGCCAGCTTCCATGAGCGCCACGCCCAAACCCCTGGTCCTGATCATCCTCGACGGCTTCGGCCACAGCGACAATCCCGAGTACAACGCCATCTATGCGGCCAACACCCCGGTCTACGATCACCTGCGCGCCACCCAGCCGCACGGCCTGATCTCCGGCAGCGGTATGGACGTGGGCCTGCCGGACGGCCAGATGGGCAACTCCGAGGTCGGTCACATGAACCTCGGCGCCGGGCGCGTGGTGTACCAGGACTTCACCCGGGTGACCAAGGCGATCCGCGACGGCGAGTTCTTCAGCAACGCCGAGATCACCCAGGCGGTGGACAAGGCGGTCGGCGCCGGCAAGGCCGTGCATATCCTCGGCCTGCTGTCGGATGGCGGCGTGCACAGCCACCAGGATCACCTGGTCGCCATGGCCGAGCTGGCCGCCCAGCGCGGCGCCGAGAAGATCTATCTGCACGCCTTCCTCGACGGCCGCGACACCCCGCCGAAGAGCGCCCAGCCATCCATCGAGCTGCTCGACGCCACCTTCGCCAAGCTCGGCAAGGGCCGCATCGCCAGCCTCACCGGGCGCTACTTCGCGATGGATCGCGACAACCGCTGGGATCGCGTCGAGCAGGCCTACAACCTGATCGTCGACGGCGTCGGCCAGTTCAATGCCGCCAGCGCCGTGGAAGGCCTGGCCGCCGCCTACGAGCGTGGCGAGAGCGACGAATTCGTCAAGGCCACCACCATCGGCGCGCCGGTGAAAGTGGAAGACGGCGACGCCGTGGTGTTCATGAACTTCCGCGCCGACCGTGCCCGCGAGCTGACCCGCGCCTTCGTCGAGCCCGAGTTCAAGGAATTCGCCCGCGCCCGCGCCCCGCAGCTGGCCGGCTTCATCATGCTCACCCAGTACGCGGCGAGCATCCCGGCGCCCAGCGCGTACAAGCCGGAGCCGCTGACCAACGTGCTCGGCGAGTACCTGGCCAACAACGGCAAGACCCAGCTGCGCATCGCCGAGACCGAGAAGTACGCCCACGTCACCTTCTTCTTCTCCGGCGGCCGCGAAGAGCCGTTCGCCGGTGAAGAACGCATCCTGATCCCCTCGCCGAACGTCGCCACCTACGACCTGCAGCCGCAGATGAGCGCCCCGGAAGTCACCGACCGGATCGTCGACGCCATCGAGAACCTGCGTTACGACGTGATCATCGTCAACTACGCCAACGGCGACATGGTCGGCCACACCGGCGTGTTCGAAGCTGCCGTGGCGGCCGTGGAATGCCTGGACACCTGCGTCGGCCGTATCGTCGCGGCGCTGGACAAGGTCGGCGGCGAAGCGCTGATCACCGCCGACCACGGCAACGTCGAGCAGATGGAAGACGAGTGCACCGGCCAGGCGCACACCGCCCACACCTGCGAGCCGGTGCCCTTCATCTATGTCGGCAAGCGCAACGTCAGCCTGCGCCAGGGCGGCGTGCTGGCCGACGTGGCACCGACCCTGCTGACTCTGATGGGCATGCCGATTCCGCAGGAAATGAGCGGCACCAGCATCATCACCCTGCAATAAACACGCTCCGCGTCGCGAAACGCCTGCCGGCTCCCGTCGGCGGGCGTTTTTTTTGCGCGGCGCCACGGGCATACTAGGCCGACTCTCACCCCAGGTGCCGCATCGCCCATGTTCCGCGCCCTCGCCCCACTCCTCCTGACCCTCCTGCTCGCTCCCGCCTACGCCGATGACAAGGCCGACGCCCAGAAGCAGCTGGATGCCGCGCGCGCCGATGTCGCCGAGCTGAAGAAGCTGCTCGAGCAGTTGCAGAAGGAAAAATCCGGGGTACAGAAGGATCTCAAGCGCACCGAGACCGAGATGGGCACCCTGGAGAAGCAGGTCAAGGGCCTGCAGCAGGAGATGAACAAGAGCGAGCAGGAGCTGCAGCGGCTCGACCAGGAGAAAAAAAAACTCCAGCAATCGCGCCTTGAACAGCAGCGCCTGATCGGCATCCAGGCCCGCGCGGCCTACCAGGGCGGCCAGCAGGAACCGCTGCGCCTGCTGCTCAACCAGCAGCAGCCGGAGAAGTTCTCGCGCACCCTCACCTACTACGACTACCTGGGCAAGGCGCGCCTGGAGCAGTTGGCCACCTTCAACGAAACGATCCGCCAGCTGGGCAATGTGGAAAGTGACATCGCCACCCAGCAGAACCAGTTGCAGGAGCAGAAGAGCGCCCTCGACGGCCGCCGCGAACAGCTCGCCGCCGCGCGCAAGGAGCGCCAGCAAGCCCTGGCCAAGCTCAACCAGGAATTCGCCGCCCGCGACCAGAAGCTCAAGGCCCGCCAGCAGGAACAGACCGAGCTGACCCAGGTGCTCAAGACCATCGAGGAAACCCTCGCCCGCCAGGCCCGCGAAGCCGCCGAGGCACGCCGCCTGGCCGAGCTGGAGCAGCAGCAGAGCCGCGATCCCAAGCGTAAGCCACTACCGCTCGGCCCCGCCGTGTCCAGTGCCGGCGCCACCTATGGCGGGCCCTTCGCCAGCGCCAAGGGCAAGCTGCCCTGGCCGGTGGACGGCCGCCTGGTGGCGCGCTACGGCTCGCCGCGCGGTGGCGATGAACGCGCCAAGTGGGACGGCGTGCTGATCGGCGCCGCCGCCGGCAGCCAGGTGCATGCCGTGCACGGTGGCCGCGTGGTGTTCGCCGACTGGTTGCGCGGCGCCGGCCTTCTGGTCATCCTCGACCATGGCAACGGCTTCCTCAGCCTGTATGGTCACAACCAGAGCCTGCTGAAAGATGCCGGCGACATCGTCAAGGCCGGCGAAGCCATCGCCACCGTCGGTACCAGCGGTGGCCAGGACACGCCGGCGCTGTATTTCGCCATCCGCCAACAGGGCCGCGCGAGCGATCCCGCCAAGTGGTGCCGCGCGCAGGGATAAGCGCGATCTTCTCAATCCCGGGAGCCTGTACATGCCGCATTTCCGCCGCCTCACCCCTCTCGCCCTGGCCCTCGGCCTGCTCACCGGCAGCAGCGCCCTGCTGGCCGCCGAGCCGGCCGGCGCGCCCGCCGCTGCCGTGGAAAACGGCAAGGCGCCGCTGCCGCTGGACGAGCTGCGCACCTTCGCCGAGGTGATGGATCGCATCAAGGCCGCCTACGTCGAGCCGGTGGATGACAAGACCCTGCTGGAGAACGCCATCAAGGGCATGCTCAGCAACCTCGACCCGCACTCCGCCTACCTGGAGCCGGAAGCCTTCGCCGAGCTGCAGGAAAGCACCAGCGGCGAATTCGGCGGCCTGGGCATCGAAGTCGGCATGGAAGACGGCTTCCTCAAGGTGGTCTCGCCGATCGACGACACCCCCGCCTCGCGCGCCGGCATCCAGCCCGGCGACCTGATCATCAAGCTCGACGGCCAGCCGACCAAGGGCCTGTCGCTGATGGAAGCGGTGGACAAGATGCGCGGCAAGACCGGCAGCAAGATCCTCATGACCCTGATCCGCGAAGGCGGCAAGCCGTTCGATGTGGAACTGACCCGCGCGGTGATCAAGGTCAAGAGCGTCAAGGCCCAGCTGCTCGACGACGGCTACGGCCTGGTGCGCATCACCCAGTTCCAGGTCAACACCGGCGAGGAAGTCGGCAAGGCCCTGGCCAAGCTGCGCAAGGACAACGGCGACAAGAAGCTGCGCGGCCTGGTGCTCGACCTGCGCAACAACCCCGGCGGCGTGCTGCAGGCCGCCGTGGAAGTGGCCGACCACTTCCTCAAGAAGGGCCTGATCGTCTACACCAAGGGCCGCATCGCCAACTCCGAGCTGCGCTTCAATGCCGACCCGGCCGACGCCAGCGAAGGCGTACCGCTGGTGGTGCTGATCAACGGCGGCAGCGCCTCGGCCTCGGAAATCGTTGCCGGCGCCCTGCAGGATCACAAGCGCGGCGTGCTGATGGGCACCGACAGCTTCGGCAAGGGCTCGGTGCAGACCGTGCTGCCGCTGAACAATGACCGCGCCCTGAAGCTCACCACCGCGCTCTACTTCACCCCCAGCGGCCGCTCGATCCAGGCCCAGGGCATAGTGCCGGACATCGAAGTGACCCGCGCCAAGCTGACCCGCGAGCAGGACAGCGACGTGCTGCTCAAGGAAGCCGACCTGGCCGGCCACCTGGGCAACGGCAACGGCGGCGCCGACCGCCCGAGCAAGAGCGAGAAGGCCAAGGCCGCCGCGCCACGCCCGCAGGACGACGACTACCAGCTGAGCCAGGCCCTCAACCTGCTCAAGGGCCTCAGCGTGACCCGCGGCGACTAAATCGCCAGGCCATAAAAAAACCCAGGCTGGCCCGGGTTTTTTTATGGCTTCGCGCTTACTGCACGTAGCTGTTCATGACCTTGTCGAGGAAGCCCTCGGCGCGCATCTTGTCCAGGCTCTCCTGCAGGCGGGTGACCACCTCGTCCGGGGTGTCCGGGTTGAGGGCCAGGTACAGGTGGGCAGTGTTGAAGCGCAGCACGGTCTTCAGGTTGCTGACGCCTTCCTGCTTGGCCAGGTAGCGCCCGGCGGGGTCACCGGTGGCCCACAGGTCGATCTCGCCGGCCAGCAGCTTCTGCACGTTTTCCTGGTCGCGGAACGAGCTCTGCGGGGTCAGGCCCTTCTGGATCAGCGACTCCTCGATGGCATCGTCCTTGTAGGCGCCGACGCGGTACTGCTTGGCATCGTCCAGGCTGCCCAGGACGATCGGGCTGTCGGCCTTGGCCAGCATCACCCAGTCGTCCGGCCCGATCGGCCCGACCCACTTGAACAGCTTCTCCCGCTCTTCCAGGCGGGCGGTGACGAACACCCCGGTGTTCGGCGTTTCCAGGGCCATCTTGTAGATCCGCGCCCAGGGGAAGCGCAGGGTCAGGTTGTACTTGATGCCGGCGCGCTTGAACATTTCGCGCACCACCTCGACGGCGATACCGTTGAGGTTCTCCTCGCGTGCGTAGTTCTTGCCATTGGTCGCCATGTTGTACGGCGGGAAGTTCTCGGTCATCAGCACCACCGAGTAATCGGCGGGCAATTCGGCACGGGCCGCGCCGCCCCACAGCAGCCCCAGGCCCAACAGCAGCAACATCAGACGCTTCGACAACATATCCATTTCCTTCGCAGACACGGAGAGAGCGGGAGCCAGCGGCTCGACCGGCAGCCAGCCACAGCATGCAGTGCCGGCGGCGGGCGGCCAAGGGTAGCACGAAGCACGGCCTGCCTCTCGCAGGATAGGCGGCCGGCGACGGATGATGCCAGGCCACGCGGCGACGCCGCGGAACTGCGTCACGCAGGACGCCACGGCCATTGCCGGCCACACTACAGACAGGCGGCCAGACAGGTTAAAGAGCCGGCCCGGCACGCCGAAACAGAAGCATGCATGCCAAGCCAGGCCGATAGTGGCATCATGCCCCGACCGGCAGAGAGACCGTTTTCCCCTTATGCGCCTACGCCTTGATCCCAAACGCGACATCGATGCCGCTCTGCTGCGCTACCGCAGCCTGTTCTGGGTGATCACCCTGTTCAGCGGGGTGATCAACCTGCTCACCGTGGTACCGGCCATCTACATGATGCAGGTGTTCGACCGGGTCATGGCCAGCCGCAACGAGATGACCCTGCTACTACTCACCCTGCTCGCTCTCGGCCTGTTCCTGCTCAGCTCGCTGGTGGAGTGGGTGCGCGGCCAGGTGATGATCAAGATGAGCGTCGGCATCGACCTCGACCTTGGCGAGCGCCTGTTCGGCGTGGCCTTCCAGAAGAGCCTCAAGGAGCACAACGCCAACCCGGCGCAGGTGCTCGGTGATCTCAACGTGCTGCGCCAGTTCCTCACCGGCTCCTCGCTGATCGCCCTGCTCGACCTGCCATGGATGCCGATCTTCCTCATCGTCACCGGCCTGCTGCATCCCTGGCTGGGGCTGTTCACCCTGCTTGGCGCGCTGATCCTGTTCGGCCTGGCGATGTGGAACGAGCACTCCACCCGCAAGGGCCTGGCCGAGGCCAACCAGATTTCCGTGATGTCGGCCAAATACGTCAACAGCACCCTGCAGAACGCCGAAGTGATCCAGGCCATGGGCATGCTCGGCAACCTGCAGCGGCGCTGGGCCGGCATGCAGCAGCGGCTGATCGGCGCGCAGACCGGCGCCAGCGACCAGGCCGCGCGCATCTCCACCATCACCCGCCTGGTGCGTACCGCCTGGCAGTCGCTGGCCATGGGCCTGGCCATGCTGCTGATTCTCGACGGCAAGATTTCCGGCGGGGTGATGATGGCGGCCGGCTTCCTGATCAGCAAAGCCATGCTCCCGGCCGAACAGGCGATCGGCTCGTGGAAGCAGCTCGACAGCGCCAAGGCCAGTTACCAGCGCCTGTGCCAGCTGCTCGACGAATTCCCGCGCAAGATCGAGCGTATGAGCCTGCCGGCACCGACCGGCGCCATCCGCATCGAGCGCCTGGTGATCACCCCGCCCGGCAGCAAGCGCCCGGCGGTCAACGGCATCGACCTGGCCCTGGCCAAGGGCGAAGTGCTGGCGGTGATCGGCCCCAGCGCCTCCGGCAAGTCGTCCCTGGCCCGCGCCATGGTCGGTGTGTGGCCGGCCAGCCACGGCTCGGTACGCCTGGACGGTGCCGAGATCGGCCAGTGGGACAGCGAGCTGCTCGGCCAGCATATCGGCTACCTGCCGCAGGACATCGAGCTGTTCGACGGCACGGTGGCGGAAAATATCGCCCGCTTCGGCGAGACCAATTCGGATCAGGTGATCGAGGCCGCCACCCTGGCCGGCATCCACGCCATGATCCTGCGCTTCCCGCAAGGCTACGACACCCCGCTGGGCCCCGGCGGCCTCGGCCTGTCCGGCGGGCAGAAGCAGCGCATCGCCCTGGCCCGCGCGCTGTACGGCAAGCCGGCGCTGATCGTGCTCGACGAGCCCAACTCCAACCTCGACGATGCCGGCGAGAGTGCCCTGGTCGCCGCCATCGGCGCCCTGCGCAGCCACGGTTCCAGCGTGGTGCTGGTGACTCACCGGCCGAACGTGCTGGCGGTGGTCGACAAGCTGCTGGTACTGCAGGACGGCACGCAGAAGCTGTTCGGCCCGCGCGACCAGGTGCTGCAGGCCCTGCTCCCGGCCAATCCACCGGCCAGCGCCACACCCACCGCCCAGACGAGTTGAGTTAATGTCCGTCACCCCGCTCAAGGCCCCGCTACCGGCCGATATCCGCGATGCCACCAAGACCGCCAAGTTCGGCCTGTGGATCATCGCCATCGGCCTCGGCGGCTTTCTCCTGTGGGCCAGCCTGGCGCCGCTGGCCCAGGGCGTGGCCGGGCAAGGCACCGTGGTGGTGGCCGGCGAGCGCAAGACCGTGCAGGCCCTGGCAGGCGGCGCGGTGAACGATATCCTGGTGCGCGAAGGCGACCATGTGCAGGCCGGGCAGCTGCTGATCCAGCTCAACTCGGTGCAGGCCCAGGCGCAGCTGGAAGTGGCCCTCGGCCAATGGTTCAGCGCCCACAGCAGCGAGGCACGCCTGAGCGCCGAGCGCCACGGCCTGGACAGCATCCTCTGGCCGGACGACCTGCTGGCCCGCCAGGACGACCCGCGGGCCAAGCGCAACATGGAGCTGCAGGGCACCCTGTTCGAGACCCGTCGCGCCGAGCTGGCCAGCCGTCAGCAGATCATGCAGAACCAGACTGCCTCGCTGCAGGAGCAGCTGCACGCCTACGAGCAGATCAAGAACCACCTGGACACCCAGCTGGAATTCCAGCGCAAGGAGCTCAGCGGCCTGCGCGAGCTGGCTGCCGAAGGCTATGTGCCGCGCAACCGCCTGTTCGAGGCCGAGCGCAACTCCGCCCAGCTCAGCGCCCAGCTGACCTCGGGAATCGCCGACATCGGCAAGACCCGCCAGAGCATCGCCGAGAGCAAGCTGCAGGCCCTGCAGCTGCAGCAGACCTTCCGCATCGAAGCCGAATCGCAGCTGGCCACCACCGCCGCCGAGGCTTCCAGCCTGTCCGAGCGGATCAAGGCGCTGGAGTTCGAGGTGAGCAACGCGGCGATCCGCGCACCGGTGGCCGGCCAGGTGATCGGCCTGGCGGTGCACACCGAAGGCGGCGTGATTCCCGCTGCCCAGCGCCTGATGGACATAGTCCCGGAAGGCTCGGCGTGGATCATCAAGGCCAAGTTCGAGCCATTGGTGGCCGACCGCCTGAAGACCGGCCTGCCGGTCAACCTGCGCTTCTCCTCGCTGAACAGCTCGACCCTGCCGGTGGTGGAGGGCAAGGTGCTCACCGTGTCCGGCGACCAGTTGCTGGACGAGCAGACCCACCTGCCCTACTTCGCCGTCGAGGTGGAAGTCGGCGCCGATGCCGTGGCCAAGCTGCTGGCCCACGGTCTGGAAGTGAAACCGGGGATGCAGGCCGAAGTCATGGTGCAGACCGGCGAGCGCACCTTCCTCAACTACCTGCTCAGCCCGCTGGAAAAACGCATCCGCGGCGCCCTCAAGGAAGAATGAGCATGCGCCTGGCCCTCGCCCTGTGCACCCTGCTGAGCCTGCCGGCCCTGGCCGAGGAGGCAGCGCCGCTGTCGCTGCTGGATGCCTACGACAACGCCCTGTACCACGACCCGAGCTTCCAGGCCGCCACCTACGACTTCCAGGCCAGCCAGCAGGAAAAGGACATCGGCCTGGCCAACCTGCTGCCGCAGATCGCCGCCAGCGGCAGCTACGGCAGCACCCGCCAGCTCAGCGGCCGCGACCTCGACGGCAGCAACGAGAACGACCGCTTCACCAGCAGCGGCCTCAGCCTGAACGCCCGCCAGGTGCTCTATGACCGCGCCAAGGCCGCCTACTACGCCCAGGCCAAGGCCCGCAGCCGGCTCGGTGAGGCGGTCTACGACGACGCCTTCCAGGAGCTGTTCCCGCGGGTGGTGGAGGCCTACTTCGAGGTGGCCCGCCAGGAGAACGAACTGAGCCTGAGCGTGCAGCAGAAGATCGCCATCGAAGGCCTGGTCAAGCAGACCCGCCGGCTGTTCGAGGTCGGCGACGGCACCATTACCGACACCGAGGAGGCCCAGGCCCGCCTGGATCTGGTCAAGGCCCAGGAGATCGAGGCCGAGGCGCGCCTGCAGGCGGCCCGCCACGCCCTGGCCGGGCGCACCGGCGTGCCTGTCGAGGCGATCCTGACCATGCACGAGGAGCTGCCGGCCAGCCCGCCGCTGCGCAGCGAGGAAGACCTGGCGTTCTGGCAGCAGCAGGCGCGCGATGCGGCGCCGCGCCTGGATGCGCGGCGCGACTCGGTGAACGTGGCCGAGGCCGAACTCAAGGCGCAGAAGGCCGGACACTACCCGCAACTGGCTCTGGTCGGCACGCTCAACCACAGCGACCGCGACGACCTGGCCGACGACTACCGCCGCCAGTCCACCTCCTACCTCGGCCTGTCGCTGGATGTGCCGCTGTATGCCGGCGGCGGGGTCAGTGCCTCGGTGAACAAATCGCAGTTCGCCCTGTCCAGCGCCCAGGCCCAGCTCGACGACGAGACCCGCCAGCTGTCCGAAGACATCGAGCGCTATTACCTCGGCGTGGTCAGCGGCTTCGCCAAGAGCAAGGCGCTGCAGACCGCCGTGCACTCCAACCAGCGCGCCCTGGAATCCGCCGAGAAGGGCTACCAGGCCGGCGTGCGCTCCACCGTGGACATCCTCAACGCCCAGCAGACCCTGTTCATGGCCCGTCGCGACCTGCTCAACAGCAAGCTGCTGATGCTGCAGAGCCTGGTGACCCTGCATGCGCGCAGCGGGCTGATGCACCGCGGCGTGCTGCAGCAGGTGGAAGCGCTGTTCTAGGTGTCGCTTTACTCCCTCTCCCTCCGGGAGAGGGCCGGGGTGAGGGGCCTGTCGAGCGCTTGCGCACTGAACTGCCCTCCCCTCACCCACCCTACGCCCCCCCTCTCCCGAAGGGAGAGGGAATAGACCTCACACGCCCGGCACGTAGCTGCGCTCGCCGCTCTTCACCAGCAGGTTGAGCTGACCGGTATGCCGGCTCAGCCAGTCGCCATTGGCGCTCGGCAGGCTGCGCAACTGGCGCAGCAGGTAGTAGCTGCCCAGGCGCTCGGCGCAGAAGGCCCAGACCCGCGCCTGCACATCCGGACGCTGGGTCGGGTGCAGCTCCACGCAACGGCGCACCACCGCCTCGATGGCGGAGATATGGCACAGCCAGAAGTCCGCCGGCAGCACGCCCAGCTCGATGCCGCCGGGGAAGAAGATCTTCTCGTCGAAGAACGGAATGACTTCCTGGCGATCCAGCACGCCGAGCTCCACCGCCACCGCGGTGAAGCGCAGCAGATCCTCGATGTGGTGCACGTCCTTGTACTGGTACAGGTAGCCGTGGTTGACCCCGTTGAGGGTGAACTGGCCGGGCTTGCCGATCAGGAAGTCCGAGCCCTGCGGCAGCATCTGTTCGCTGAGTACCTGGCGGTCGATCTGTTCGGCCGACAGCACGTCCATCACCTGGTAGTTGTCGGCCTGCACGCCGATGCGCTCGCGGGTCATGAACTTGCGGTACTGGCAGATGCCCACGTAGCGCACCTGTGGGCGCTGCAGCAGCAGGTTCTTCAGGGCGAAGGCGCCGGCGATCGAACCCAGCACCGGGTGATGGGGCTCCCACTCCGGGGCCAGGTCGCGCAGGTTCAGACGCCCCTCGCCCTGGGCCTCGCCCATGTAGATCGGCGTGACATAGTCCGGGTAGTGCATTTCCAGCGGCACGTGGGTCAGGCAGGCGTAGAGCAGGCTCTCGGGCGACATCGATGGTTTCCGTTCCGCAATCAGGCGTCAGCGCGGGCTGACGCAGTGGCGCTCAGCAGCGCGTCTTCGAAACTGCGCACGAAGCGCGGCATGTCGAACAACAGGGAATTCTCGCGACCCGCCGCCAGGCGCTGGCGCAGCGCGCGCAGCTGCTCGGGGTGGCGCGCCAGCTCGATGGCCCGGCGCTCGTAATCGGCCAGGTTGTCGGTGATCAGCTCCGGCAGGTCGAGGGCGGTGAGCAGGCTGCCAGCCATGCGCGAGGCGAAGGTACGGCCGGAACGGGTCAGCACCGGCAGGCCCATCCACAGCGCGTCGTTGGCGGTGGTGCCGCCGTTGAACGGGTAGGCATCGAGGAACAGGTCGGCCACCGTGTAGCGCGCCAGGTACAGTTCCGGCGCCACCCGCGGGGCGAACACCAGGCGCTCGGCGGCAACCCCGTGGCGCTCGGCACAGGCGATCAGGTTGGCCTGCGACCACTGGTTGTCGGCCAGCAGCCAGAACAGGCTATCGGGCACCGCGGCGAGGATGCGCATCCAGCAGGAGAACATTTCCTCGTTGAACTTGTAGTTGTTGTTGAAGCAGCAGAACACCACGCGGTCGTCCGGCAGGCCGCAGTCGGCGCGGCTCGGCAGCGGCGCCACCGGGCGCTGGCGGTCGCTGCACTGGAACACCGGCAGGTACAGCGGCTTCTCGCTGTAGAAGGGTTTCTCGTCTTCCGGGATCAGGTAGCGGTCGGCGATCACGTAGTCGACGCAGGGCAGCCCGGTCGGCCCGGGGAAGCCCAGGTAGGTGAGCTGCAGCGGCGCCGGGCGGTAGGCCAGGATGTTCGGCCGCGCCCCGGAGGTCAGGCCCTGCAGGTCGACCAGGATGTCGATCTCATGCTGACGGATCAGCTGGGCGGCCGTGCCATCGTCCAGGCCGCCGATGGAGACGAAGTGATCCATCGCCGCCTTGACCCGCGCGCGCAAGGCCGAGCCGTCCTCGCGGCTCCAGCAGAAGCCGTAGACCTCGAAGCGCTGGCGGTCGAGCAGTTCGAACAGCTCCACCGTCAGCAGCGACACCGCGTGCAGGCAGAAGTCGGAGGACAGGAAGGCGATGCGCAGGCGCTCATGGCCATAGCCCTGCCTGGCCGCCAGCTCCGGCACCCGCTGGTTGACCCGTTCGGCGACGAAGTGTTGCGCGGTGGCCAGCTGCAGCCCGGGGTCGTCGCTGGCCGAAAGCATCGCCAGCGGCGAGGTGGCCTTGAGCAGGTCGCCGCGCGACAGGCCGTCGAGGGCGGTAAACACCGGCCACTCGCACTGCTTCTGGCGCAGGTGCACCCAGTGCTGGATCACCTTGGGCTGCGCCGGATCGGCCTGCAGGCTGGCCAGCAGCTTGGCTTCGGCGCCGTTCAGCTGGCGGATCTCCTCCATCAGCCGGCCCATGCTGTTGAGCACCATCAGGTACAGCTCGGGATTCAGCTGCGGCCCCACCAGCGGGTGGTCAAGCATCGACTGCCAGATCACCAGGGCATTCTCCGCCCGGCCCTGGCGCTCGATCACCGCGCCCAGGTTGAACCAGGCCTGGGTGAAGTCCGGCTTGCGCTGGATCGCCGCCCGGTAGGCCTGTTCGGCCGCCGGCAGCTGCTCCAGCTGCGACAGGGTCACGCCCAGGTTGAACTGCACGATGTAGTCGGCGCTGGAGCTGCAATGCCCCAGCCAGGCCTGGTACAGCCGCGCCACGTCTGCCGGGCGCCCGGCCTGGCCCAGGCGCTCGGCCACGGCGATCAGCTGCACCGGTTCGAGGCGGGCCTGTTCGGCCGCCTGCAGGGTGTTGAGCAGGGCGATATCGAGGTTCGGGTTGTCGAGCAATTGTTCAGGCATGGCACGCCTTGGCAAAGAGTGGTTGACGAGGTGCGACGAAACCCCGGCGACGCCTGCGCGTCGCCGGGGTTCGCTACCAGCTACTAGGAGTAGAAGCTGGTGTGCACGCTGCTGGCCACCAGGAGCTGGATGTCCCCGTCGTTGTACACGTCGTAGCTGGTGCCGTCGACCTGTACGCTGCCCGCTGCATGCCAGGCACCGGCCGGATCGCTGATCTGCACGCTGTCATGGGCATCGCCATTGACGATCAGCTGCACCGGATGCGAGGCGCCCAGGCCGCTGGTGTCGACCAGGCCGGCCTGACCGAAGTGGCTGACGCTGTCCGCATCCAGCTTCAGGGTGCTGGTGTGGCCGGCGTCGGAACCCAGGTCGATGCGGCTGAGGCTGTGCTCGCTCACCGACTGCGGGTTGAGCGCGGTCAGGTCGATGGTCTGCTCGCCGTCGCCGCTGCGGAACCAGGCGTCGACGATGCTGTGCACCCCGCCGTCGGTGGTTTCGTAGCTGCCGCTCAGGCCGATCCAGTTGCCGTTGTTCAGCTCGCTGGTCTGCTCGGCGCCCAGGTTGATGCTGGCGATGCCCAGGCTCGACAGGCTGTACAGCTCGCCGGTCTGGCTCACCCCGTCCTTGTTGGCATCCATCCACACGCGCAGCGAGGAGAAGGCCTGGTCGTTTGCATCAATGCGGCCATCGGCGTTGCTGTCCAGCTCGGCCAGGGCGGCGAAGCCGTTCTGTGCCTTGCTGCCATCGGCCAGGGTGGTGGCGGTACCGAACAGCTCGCTGCCGTCGTTGATGCTGCCATCGCCGTTGCGGTCGAGTGCCAGCAGGCCATCACCCTCGCCGACCCAGCCGGTGGCGTCCAGATCGCCGTCGCCGTCGATGTCGAAGCGGGTGTTGGCCGCCCAGTGCAGGGTCTGCACACCATCGCCGTTGAGATCGAGGATCAGCGGCGAGGTGTTCAGCACACTGAGCTGCTCGGTGCTCATGGCTGCCAGCTGCGACGCGGTGAAGGCGTCCGCCTGGCTCATGCTCAACGCCGTCAGCTGGTCGGTGGTCAGCGCGGCGATGTCCGCCACGTCGATCGCCACCAGCTGCGCGGTACTCAGGTGGGAGAAGTCACCGGCCTCGATGGCCCCGATCTGCGCCGAAGTCAGCGCGACGATGTCGGCCGTCTCGATGGCGGCGATCTGGTCGCTGGTCAGCGCCACGATCTGATCGGTGGTCAGCGCCTTGATCTGCGCAGTGGTCAGCGCCACTACCTGCTCGGTGGTCAGCGCCTGGATCTGGTCGGTGGTCAGCGAGGCCAGGTCAGTGTTCTGCATCGCCTGGATCTGCGCGGTGCTCAGCGCCTGCAGGTCGTCGGTGGCCAGGGCCGCCACCTGCTCGGTGGTCAGACCGTAGATCTGCGCCGCGGTCAGGGCATGCACCTGGGCCGTGGTCAGGGCGACGATCTGCGCGGTGGTCAGCGAAGCCAGGTCGGAGATCTGCATGGCCTGGATCTGCGCCGTGCTCAGGGCTGCCAGGTCGACAGTTTCCAGCGCGGCCACCTGGGCGGTGGTCAGCGCCACGATCTGCGCGGTGGTCAGGGCATGCACCTGAGCGGTGGTCAGCGCCTGAATCTGGTCGGTGGACAGCGCCGCCAGATCGGAACCCTGGATTGCCTGTACCTGAGTAGTGCTCAGCGACGCCAGGTCACCGACCTGCATGGCCGCGAACTGCTCGCTGGTCAGAGCGACGATCTGGCTGGTGGTCAGCGCCTGCACCTGGGCGACCGTCAGGGCGACGATCTGCGCGGTGGTCAGAACCGCCACATCGGCCCCCTGCATGGCCGCCACCTGCTCGGTGGTCAGCGCCTGCAGCTGATCGGTAGTCAGCGCCTGGAACTGGGCCGTGGTCAGCTTGACCACCTGGTCGGTAGTCAGTGCGCCGACCTGGGCGACAGTCAACTCCACCAGCTGATCGGTGCTCAGCAGGGCCAGGTCGGTGGCGTCGATGGCGCGGATCTGGTCGGTACTCAGGGCCGCCAGATCTGCGGTTTCCAATGCCTCGACCTGGGAGCTGGTGAGCCCCTTGATCTGCGCCGTGGTCAGCGCCTGGAACTGATCGCTGGTCAGGTTGCGGATCTGTGCCGTGGTCAGCGCCGCGAGGTCGCGGGTTTCCATGGCCTGCAGCTGGTCGGTAGTCAGTGCCTGCAGCTGGGCGCTGGTGAGCACGGCAGCCTGGGCAGTGGTCAGACCGACGATGGCCGCCGTCGACAGTGCGGCAAGGTCGGCCACCTCCATCTGCACCAGTTGCGTGGTGCTCAGTGCCGCCACCTGGGTGGAACCGAGTGCCGCGGCCTGGGCATTGGTCAGCGCCACCACCTGGGCGGTGGTCAGCGCAGCGACATCAGCCGTCTCCAGAGCGGCGATCTGCGCTGTAGTCAGCTCGGCGAAGTCGGCCACTTCCAGGGCAGCCACCTGAGCCGTGGTCAGCGCCTGCACCTGAGCGGTGGTCAGCGCGGCAACCTGATCGCTACCCAGGGCGACGATCTGCGCGGTGGTCAGCGCAGCCAGGTCGGAGGTCTTGATGGAAACCAGCTGGTCGGTAGTCAGCGCGGCGACCTGGGCAGTGGTCAGCGCAGCCGCCTGCTCGGTACTCAGCCCCTGCAGGGTGGCAGTGGTAATAGCCACTAGGTCGGCAGTCTCGATCCGCACCAGTTGGGCTGTGGTCAGCGCAGCCAGTTGGGCCGAACTCAGCGCCTCGGCCTGCGCCGTGGTCAGCGCAACGATCTGGGCCGAGGTCAGTACCGCCACATCGCGAGTCTGCATGGCCGCGATCTGTGCCGTGCTGAGCAGGGCGACATCAGCGGCATCCAGAGCCGGAATCTGATCGGTACTCAGTGCAACGATCTGCGCCGTGGTCAGCGCCACCACCTGGTCACTGGTCAACGCAGCAATCTGCGCGGTGCTGAGCACAGCCAGATCGCGGGTTTCCAGGGCGCGGATCTGGGCAGTAGTCAGCGCGGCCAGGTCGGCGGTTTCCAGGGCCTGGAACTGCGTGGTAGTCAGCGCCACCACCTGAGCGGTGGTCAGCGCGGCAACCTGGGCCGTGGTCAGGGCGACGATCTGCGCGGTGGTCAGGCCGCTGATGTCGGCGGTCTCGATGGCGCGGATCTGCACGGTGTTGAGCAGTGCCAGGTCGGCCGTCTCCAGCTGCGACAGCTGGGTCTTGGTCATAGCCTGAATCTGCTCGGCGGTCAGCACCTTCACCTGATCGCTGGTCAGGGCAATCACCTGCGCACTGGTCAGAGCTGCCACATCCTGCGCCTCCATGCCGGCCACCTGGGCGGTGGTCAGGGCCTGGATATCGGCAGTCTCCAGCGCGGCGACCTGGGACGCGGTCAGGGCCTGAATCTGATCGTTGCTGAGTGCCTGCACCTGAGCGGTGGTCAGGGCCACGATCTGCGCCGTGGTCAGCGCACTCATCTGGTTCAGCTGCAGTCCTGCCAGCTGGGCACTGCTCAGCAGAGCCAGATCACCAGTTTCCAGAGCGCGGATCTGCGCGGTGGTCAAAGAGCCGATCTGATCCTGTGTAAGAGCCTGAATCTGCGCCGAGGTCAACTGCGGAATCACCGTAGTGGACATCGACGCCAGATCCTGAGGCTCCAGCGCCGCGATTTGTGCAGTGGTCAGGTTAATCACCTGGGTCGCCGTCAACGCGCCGACCTGGGCAGTGGACAGCAGCTGGATCTGGTCGATGGTCAGCGCGGAGATATCCGCGGTTTCCATCAGCACGATCTGGTCTGTGGTCAGGGCAGCCAACTGCTCGAACACCAGAGCCTGCACCTGGGCAGTGGTCAGTGCCACCAGTTGCGCAGCACTCAGGGCCTGGATGTTGGCGGTGGAGAGTGCAGCAATCTGCGTCGCCGACAGGCTGGCGAACTGCGCGGTGCTCAGGGCAGCAGTCTGCAGAGTGGTCAATGCCGCCACCTGCTCTTCGGTCAGGGCTGCGATATCGGCAGTGGCCAAGACCTCGATCTGGGCGGTGGTGAGCTTGCTGATCTGGGTTGCCGAGAAGCCGTTGGCGAACTGTGCCGGAGTCAGCGCAACGATCTGTGCGGTGGTCAGCGCCTGCACCTGGGCAGTGCTCAGGGCATCGAGCTGGTTCACCGTCATGATGGCGACATCTTCCGTGCTCAACGCTTTGATCTGCGCAGTGCTCAGCGCGGCGACCTGGGTGTCGGTCAGGGCCACGACCTGGGCACTGGTCAGCGCGGTGATCTGCTCGTTGGTCAGCGCCAGCAGATCCTCGGTCTCGATGGCAGCGACCTGATCGGCCGTCAGCACGGCCAGATCGGCGGTTTCCATGGAGCGAATCTGCGCCGTCGTCAGGGCCGCAATCTGGGTCTCGGTCAGTGCCACGACCTGGGCCGTGGTCAGCCCCTGGATCTGCGCACCACTGAGGGCTGCAACCTGCTCGGTGCTCAGGCCGGCGATACGGCCGGCACTGAGCGCAGCCAGGTCGGCCACCTCGAGCGCACGGATCTGCGCGGTGCTCAGGGCATCGATCTGGCTATCGGTCAATGCGGCGGCCTGGGCAGTGGTCAGCGCCACCAGCTGCGCATTGTTCAGCGCGGCGACGTCCTCACCCTCCAGCGCGGCGATCTGCGCCGTGGTCAGCGCCTGCAGCTGCAGCGTAGTCAGGGCTTGCATCTGCTCGGTGGTTAGCGCCTGCACCTGAACGGTGGTCAGCGCGGCCAGATCCTCGGTCTCCATGATACGGATCTGCCGGGTGGTCCAGGCCGCCACCTGGGCGGTGGTCAGGGCCGGCACACTGTCAGTGGTCAACCCCTCTATGAAGGCAACCTCACCTGCGGTCAACGCCTCCGGATCCAAGGCAGCCTGTTGTTCGGGGCTGAGCGCGTTGAACTGCGCACTGCTCAGTGCGGCGGCCTGGGCCGTACTCAGCTCGGCCAGTTGCTCGGGAGTCATCGCGGCCAGATCCAGTACTTCCATGGCAGCGATCTGAGAGCTAGTCAGCGCGGCGATCTGCGCCAGAGTCAGATTGGCCACCTGGGCGGTGGTCAGGCCGACAATGGCGGCGGTGGACAACGAGGCGAAGTCCTGGGTCTGCAGTGCAGCGACCTGGTCGGGACTGAGCGCGGCGATCTGTGCACCGGTCAGCACGGCAGCCTGGGCAGTGGTCAGAGCCACCAGCTGCACATCGCTGAACGCGGCAAGGTCGGTGGTCTGCAGTGCCGCCACCTGGGCGGTGGTCAGGGCAGCGACCTGGCTGACGGACAGCAGCTCGACCTGGGTGCTGGTCAGCGCCACGATCTGTGCAGTGTTCAAGGCCGCAACCTGGGCGGTGGTCAGGGCAGCGACCTGATCCTCGTTCAGTACCGCAATGTCGGCGGTTTCCAGAGCACGGATCTGCGCCGTGGTCAGGGCCGCCAGATCGGCCACTTCCAGCGCAGCGACCTGGGCCGTGGTCAGAGCAACGATCTGCGCGGTAGTCAGGGCAGCGCTCTGCGTCGGGGTCAGGGCCTCCACCTGATCGGTGCTCAGGGCCGCGATATCGGCAGTCTCCAGGGCGCGTACCTGAGCAGTGGTCAGTGCAGCAACCTGCTCACCGGTCAAGGCACGTACCTGGGCAGTGCTCAGGGCAACGATCTGCGCCGTGCTCATGGCCTGCAGATCACCGCTTTGTAGGGCAGCAACCTGTACGGTGGTCAGTGCGGCAATCTGGGCAGTGCTCAGGGCAGCCACCTGGGCCGAGGTCAGTCCGGCCACCTGCTGCTGGCTCAGAGCCACCAGATCAGCGGTTTCCAGGGCACGGATCTGCGCTGTGCTCATGGCCGCCAGATCGCCGGTCTGCAGCGCCGCCACCTGGGCAGAGCTCAGGCCAACCACTTGAGCGGTGCTCAGCCCGGCCACCTGGTCACTGGTCAGGGCCACCACCTGGGCGGTACTCAGGGCCTGGATGCTGGCCGTCGACAGAGCCGCCACCTGGGCGGTGCCGAGGGCAGCAATCTGCTCAACACTGAGTGCGCGCACCTGTGCTGTACTCAGCGCTTGCAGCTGAGCATTGGTCAGTGCAGCCAAGTCGGCAGTTTCCACTGCTGCCACCTGGGCAGTAGTCAGGGCCACGATCTGCGCAGTACTCAGCTTCGCCAGCTGAGCGGTGCCCAGGGCAGCAATCTGCTCGACTGTCAGGGCCGCCAGGTCAGCGGTTTCCAGGGCGACTATCTGCGCGGTAGTCAGCGCAGCCACATCGACAGTCTCCAGGGCGGAAACCTGGGCAGTAGTCAGAGCCACGATCTGCGCCGTGCTCAGGGCCTGGATCTGCGCCGTGGTCAGCGCCGCCAGCTGGTCGCTGGTCAGGACGACCACATCGGCATTCTCCAGCGCCCGCACTTGAGCGGTGCTCAGCGCAGCAATCTGCGCCTGGCTCAGAGCCCGTACCTGGGCAGTGGTCAGGGCAACGATCTGCGCCGTGCTCAGGGCCTGCAGATCGGCGACCTCCAGCGCCTCGATCTGCACCGTGGTCAGCTTGGCCAGCTGCGCGGTACTCAACGCGGCCACCTGGGCGCTGGTCAGAGCCACCACCTGGTCGGCACTGAGGGCGGCCAGGTCGGCGGTTTCCATGGCAGCAATCTGGGCGGTGGTCAGAGCGGCCACCTGGGCATCGCTCAGCGCGCCGATCTGAGCCACGGTCAGGCTCGGGATCATCAGGGTGCCAATCGCCGCAAGGTCAGCCGTTTCCAGCACGGCGACCTGATCGACGGTCAGCGCCGCGATCTGTCCGGCAGTCAGCGCGGCGGCCTGCGCAGTGCTCAGGGCGACGATCTGCGCAGCCGTCAGGGCTGCCACATCGGCAGTTTCCAGAGCCTGGATCTGCGCGGTAGTCAGGGCAACCACCTGGGCAGTGGTCAGCGACTCGACCTGGGCAGTGGTCAGAGCCACCAGCTGGGCCGTGGTCAGCGCCTGGATCTGGGCAACCGTCAGCTTGTTCACCTGGGTGCCGCTGAGGGCCGCCAGATCAGCCGTTTCGATGGCCTTGATCTGCGTCGGCGTCAGCGCCTGCAGCTGAACGCTGGTCAGAGCGGCCAACTGAGCCGAGCTCAGGGCGACAATCTGGGCAGAGCCCAGCGCCGCCAGATCGGCCGTTTCCAGGGCACTCATCTGGCTCGGCGCCAGAGCCGCCACCTGAGCGGTGGTCAGCGCGGCCGCCTGGGCGGTGGTCAGGGCAATCAGCTGGCTGCTACTCAGCGCAACCAGGTCAGTGGCATCAATGGCGCGGATCTGGGCAGTGGTCAGGGCATGCAGGTCAGCCGTAGTCATGGCGGCCAGCTGGTCGCTGGTCAGGGCGGCAATCTGCGCGGTGGTCAGGGCGACCGCCTGGGCGGTGGTCAAGGCCGCGATCTGCGCCGCCTGCAGGGCAGCGATATCGGCATTTTCCAGCTTGGCGATCTGGCTCGGGCTGAGCGCAACCACATCGGCCGTCTGCATCGCAGCGACCTGCTCGGTGGTCAGCGCCACCAGCTGGGCGCTGGTCATCGCGGCAAATTGTGCGGTGGTCAGGGCCTCGATCTGATCAGTGCGCAATGCAGCGAGGTCGGCCGTTTCCAGAGCAACCAGCTGCGCCGTGGTCAGCGCCTGCAGATCGACCAGCTCCAGCGCCTGTACTTGGGCGGTGGTCAGGGCAACGATCTGCGCCGTGGTCAGCGCCTGGATCTGCGCCGTGGTCAGCGCGGCCAACTGCTCGGCGCTGAGTACCGCCACGTCTGCCGTTTCGATGGCACGTACCTGGGCCGTGGTCAGAGCAGCAATCTGGGCAACGCCCAGGGCCTGGATCTGTGCCGAGGTGAGGGCAACGATCTGATCCGTGCTCAGGGCACGCAGGTCAGCACTCTCCAGAGCAGCGACCTGGCCAACGGTGAGTTTGCTGACCTGAGCAGTGCTCAGGGCCGCCACCTGGGCGGTACTCAGGGCGACGATCTGGCTATCGGTCAGGGCAGCCAGGTCGGCGGTTTCCAGCGCGCGAATCTGGGCCGTGCTCAGCGCCTGCAGGTCAGCGACTTCCAGCGCGGCAACCTGGGCAGTGGTGAGCGCCACGATCTGCGCGGTACTCAGGGCAGCCACCTGCACAGTGGTCAGGTTGGCGATCTGCTCGGCAGTCAGCGCCGCCAGGTCGGCGGTTTCCAGGGCACGGATCTGCGCCGTGGTCAGGGCCGGAACCTGCTCCAGAGTCAGGGCCTGCATCTGTGCAGTAGTCAGCGCCACGATCTGCGCGGTGGTCAGGTTGACCAGATCGGCGGTCTGCCAGGCAGCGATCTGCGCGGTCGGCAGGCTGGCGATCTGGGCGGTGGTCAGGGCAGTCGGTTGTGAGCCGCTGAGGGCGAACACCTGCTCCTGGCTCAGAGCAGCCAGGTCGGCAGTTTCCAGGGCAGCAATCTGGACACTGGTCAGCTGGGTGATCTGGGTGGTGGTCAGGGCCTGGATCTGCGCGGTGGTCAGCGCCACGATCTGTGCCGTGGTCAGGGCACGCAGGTCGCTGCTTTCCAGGGCGGCAATCTGGGTCTGGGTCAAGCTGGCAACCTGGCCGCTGCTCAGGGCCACAACCTGTGCGGTGGTCAATGCCTGAACCTGTGCCGTGGTCAGTGCGGCTAGGTCGACCGTCTCCAGAGCACGTACTTGGGCCGTGGAGAGAGCCTGCACCTGGGCGTTGGTCAGAGCGGCAACCTGGGCACTGGTCAGAGCCACGATCTGCGCCGTGCTCAGCGCAAGCAGCTGAGTGCTGCTCAGCGCAGCGATCTGCACGGTGGTCAGGGCGGCCAGGTCATCAGTCTGTAGGGCCTGCATCTGAGCGGTGGTCAGACCCGCCAGGTCGGCCACCTCGATGGCCGCAACCTGGGCGGTGGTCAGCGCCACCACCTGGGCATTGCTCAGGGCGGCGACCTGATCCTGGGTCAGGGCGGCAATCTGGTCGGTACTGAGAGACGCCAAGTCATCGGTGGCCAGTGCACGTATCTGGGTGGTCGTCAGACCGGCCAATTGATCGGCGCTCAGCGCCCGCACCTGGGCCGTGGTCAGCGCAACAATCTGCGCGGTGGTCAGGGCCTCCAGCTGAACAGTCGACAGGGCGGCGATACGGTCGGTGACCAGTGCCGCCAGGTCAGCGGTTTCCAGGGCTCGAACCTGGGCAGTGCCCAGTGCGGAGACCTGGTCGATAGTCAGTGCTGCGGCTTGGGCGGTCGTCAGAGCAACCACCTGGGCTGCACTCAGACCAGCCACATCACCGGCTTCCAACGCGGCGATCTGCGCGGTGGTCAGGGCAGCGATCTGCGCCGTCTTCAGTGCCGCGACCTGCGCGGTGCTCAGAGCCTGCAGTTGGTCGGTGCTGAGCGCCACCAGATCAGCGGTTTCGATGGCAGCAACCTGGGTACCACTTAGTGCCTCGAGCTGGTCAGCGGTCAGCGCCTGTAGCTGGGCGCTGGTCAGCGCAGCGATCTGCGCAGTGGTCAGGGCGGCGATCTGCGCGGTATCCAGGCCCACTAGCTGGGCGGTGCCCAGCGCGGCCACATCCTCGGTTTCCAGCGCGCGTACCTGTGCCGTGCTCAATGCCTCGAGCTGGCCGAGGGTCAGCGCGGCGACCTGGGCAGTGGTCAGCGCCGCAATCCGAGTATTGCTCAGCGCAGCGACATCCACGGCATCCAGCGCGACTATCTGGGCGGTGCTCAGCGCCGCCACTTGGGTCACGCTCAGCGCTGCCACCTGCAGGGAGGAAAGGGCGGCCACCTGGGCGGTGTTCAGCCCGGCCAGGCTGGCCGAGTTCAGTGCGCCCACCTGGGCAACAGTCAATGCCGCCACCTGATCGATGCTCAGGGCCGCCAGCTGCGCCGAAGACAGGGCCGCCACGCTGATGGTGGTCAGCTTGGACAGGTCGGCGGTTTCCATGGCCGCCAGTTGCTCGGTGCTCAAGGCCGCCACCTGGGCGGAGGTCAGGCCACGCACTTGGCTCTGAGTCAGGGCCACGATCTGTTCGGTGGTTAGCGACGCCAGATCGGAGGCGTCCAGGGCAGCAATCTGCTCGGAAGTCAGCGCAGCGATCTGGGCGGTGCTCAGGGCCGCCATCTGTACCGAGCTGAGTCCGGCAATAGTGGCTGGCGCCAGGGCGGCCAGATCGGAGGGTTCGAACGCAGCGACCTGTTCGGTACTGAGCGCCGCCATCTGGGCGCTGGTCAGTGCCGGTACCTGGTTCTCGGTCAGCGCGGCAATCTGTGCTGTGCTCAGGGCCTGGGTCTGGGCCACACTCAGACCCGCGATGGCAGCACTGGTGAGAGCCGCCAGATCCTGGACTTCCAGGGCACGGATCTGATCGGTGGTCAGGGCAGCCAGTTGCGCGGAGCGCAGGGCAACCACCTGATCCTCGGTCAGGGCAGCGATTTGGGCAGTGCCCAGCGCGCGGATATCGGCGGTCTCCAGGGCACCCAGCTGGTCAGAGCCGAGGTTGGCCACCTGCTCGATAGTCAGTGCAGCCACCTGGGTAGAACTCAGAGCCACGATCTGCACGGTGCTCAGCAGCGCCAGATCTTCGGCATCCAGAGCCACGATCTGATCGGTGCTCAGGTTGGTCAATTGGCTCGTGCTCAGGGCCACCACCTGCGCCCCGGTCAACGCCTGCACCTGGTCGGTGGTCAGCGCCTGGATCTGGGCATTGGTCAGATTACGGATGACAGCGGTGGAGAGCTGCTGCAGGTCGGAGGTTTCGATGGCTGCGATCTGCGCACTGCTGAGTGCCGCCAGTTGAGCGGAGCCGAGGGCCGCCATCTGCTCGTTGGTCAGGGCAACAATCTGCTCGGTGCCCAGGGCAGCCACGTCCTGGCTATCCAGCGCAGCCACCTGGGCAGTGCCGAGCGCGGCAATCTGGTCGGTGGTCAGCGCGGCAACCTGGGCACTGCCCAGCGCCTTGATGCTGGCAGTGGAGAGCACGATCAGGTCGTCGATTTCCAGAGCGGCCACCTGGTCGCTGGTCAGCGCGGCAATTTGACTGGTGGACAGCGCGACAACCTGAGCCGTGGTCAATACCTGGATCTGTTCGGCGCTCAGGGCTCGCAGATCCGCGGTTTCCAGCGCACGCACCTGGGCCGTGGTCAGCACCTCGATCTGCTCGGTGCCCAGTGAAGCCAGCTGGTCGGAGCCGAGCGCCGCTATCTGGGCGGTGCTTAGGGCACGCAATTGACTGCTGCTCAGAGCCAGGAGCTGCTCCTGGCTCAGCGCGGCGACATCCACAGTATCCAGCGCCGCCACTTGGGCAGTCACCAGAGCCGCGACCTGTTCGCTGGTCAGAGCAGCCACCTGAGCCGAACTCAGGGCCTTGATAGCGGCCGAGTTCAGCTGGGCCAGGTCGGCCGTCTCGATAGCGGCAACCTGCTCCGCGCTCAGCAGACCAATCTGCTGGGTGCTCAGGGCAGCCAGCTGGGCGCTGGTCAGCGCAGCGATCTGCTCCGAGGTCAGGCCCTGCACCTGGCTGCTGAGCAGAGCGGCGATGCTGGCCGTGGTCAGCACGGCCAGATCTGCGGTTTCCATGGCGGTCAGCTGGCCAACGGTCAGGGCACGAATCTGGGCAGTCGTGAGGGACGCCGCCTGAGCGGTGGTCAGAGCAGCCATCTGCTCCTCGCCAAGGGCACGCAACTGGGCAGTGGTCAGCGTCTTGAAGGCCGCCAGGCCCATACCCGCAATATCTTCGGCCTCCAGTGCAGCCACCTGGGCGGTAGTCAGGGCGACGATCTGCGCAGTGCCGAGCGCAGCCACCTGGGTGCTGCTCAGGGCGGCAATCTGGTCTTCACTGAGCGCACTCAGATCAGTCGTTTCTAGTGCCGCCACCTGAGCGGTGGTGAGGGCTGCCAGTTGCTCGGTGGTCAGTTCCGCCACCTGACTGGAGGTCAGCGCCTTGATCTGCAGGGCGGACAACCTGACCAGATCTTCCGTCTGCAGGGCAGCGATCTGCTCCGGCGTCATACCGGCCAGTTGCAGAGTGGTCAGCGCAGTGATCTGGGCAGTAGTCAGCGCGGCGATCTGGGCGCTATCCAGCACCGCCAGATCGCTGGTCTGTAGGGCCGCAATCTGCACCGGAGTCAGCGCCGCGATCTGCGCGGTACTCAGTGCAGCCACCTGGGCATTGCTTAGCGCAACGATAGCCGCAGTACTGAGAGCCACCAGATCCTGGGTTTCGATGGCAGCAACCTGCCCGTTAAACAGCTTGGCAATCTGATCGGTGCTCAGGGCCGCAATCTGGGCCGAGCTCAGGCTGGCGATCTGCGCAGTACCGAGCTGGCGCAGGTCGGAGGTTTCAATGGCGCGCACCTGAGCCGTGGTCAGCGCAGCCAGTTGCGCTGTGCTCAAGGTGGCGAAGTGAGCCGTGGTCAGCGCAGCAATATCCGCGGTCTGCATGGCCCGTATCTGGACAGAGTCGAGAGCCGCGACCTGCGCGGTGGTCATGGCCTTGAAGTCTTCGCTATCCAGGGCAACGATCTGCGCGGTGCTGAGCACATCGACCTGGGTGGTCGTCAGTGCAGCAATCTGCTTGCTGGTCAGCGCAGTGATCTGCGCGGAGCTGAGGGCAGCCACCTGGGAAGTCGTCAGCGCAGCAACCTGGGCAGTGGTCAGGGCCACCACATCGGCGGTTTCCATGGCCGCGATCTGCGCCGAGCCCAGTGCAGCAAACTGGGCCGAGCTGAGCGCCTGCATCTGTGCAGTGCTCAGGGCCTTGACCTGGGCAGCCGTCAGGGACTGGATCTGAGTCGTAGTAAACGCCCCGACCTGGGTCGGGGTGAGCGCGGCAATCTGGGCCACCGTCAGCTTGCTCACCGCAGCAGTGCTCAGAGCAGCCAGATCGGCCACTTCCAGGGCCCGTACCTGAGCACTGGTGAGCGCTGTCACCTGGGCGCTATCCAGCGCCGCCGCCTGGGCGGTTTTCAATGCGACGATCTGCGCGGTAGTCAGCGCCTGGATATCCACCGTCTCGATGGCATCGATCTGTGCCGTGGTCAGCGCGGCAACCTGGGCATTGGTCAAGCGGGAAATCTGGGCAGTACTCAGGCCCGCAATCACGCTCTGCGACAGGGTCTGCAGATCCTCGGTTTCGATGGCACGGATCTGCACGGTGGACATGGCCGCCACCTGCACCGAGGTGAGGGCCGCGGTATGCGCGGTGGTCCAGGCGGCGATCTGGGCGGTGGTCAGGGCCTGGATATTGGCAGTGGTCAGGGCCCCCATTTCACGGGCGACCAGTTGCTCGCTGCTCAGCGGCGAGCTCAGCGCGCCGATCTGCGTGGTGGTCATGGCCACCAGTTGCGGGATGGTCAGGGCCGCCACTTGCTGGGCGGTCAGGGCAGCCATCTGCTGGGTGCCGATGACCTTGATGTCGGCCGTTTCGATGGCGGCGATCTGCGCCGTGGTCAGGTTGTCGATCTGCGCCGCGGTGATGCTGGCGATCTGCGCGGTGCTCATCCCGGCAATCACCGAGGTCGACAGCGCGGCCAGGTCGGCCACTTCGAGCTGGGTGATCTGCGCGGTGCTCAGGCCACTTACCTGGGCCGAGCTCAGGGCTGCGGCCTGGGCAGTGGTCAGCGCCTGCAGCTGGTCGCTGCTGAGGCTAGCCAGCTGGGCCGAGCTCATGGCCTTCACAGCCAGGGTGCTGAGGGCAGCCAGGTCGGCCACTTCCAGGCCGTCCAGCTGGGTCACGCTGAGGGCGGCGACCTGCGCCGAGGTCAGCGCGGCAGCTTGGGTTTGGGTCAGTGCGGTGATCTGCGCCGAAGACAGGCCGGCCAGGTCGGCCACTTCCAGAGCGGCGACCTGGGCGGTCGTCAGAGCCGCCAGCTGTGCGGTGGTGAAACCACCCAGCTGGGCCGCGCTGAGGGCCTTGAGGGCGGCGATGGACAGCGACGGGATATCCGCCACGTCGATGGCCTGCAACTGGGCGGTACTCAGGCCGGAAATCTGCAGGGCGGTGATGGCGCCGATCTGCCCGGCATTCAGCAGGGTGATGTCGGCAGCGCTCAGGGCCTTGAAGTCAGCTGCTTCCAGAGCAGTGATCTGCGCCGTGGTCAGGGCCTGCACCTGGGCGTCGGTGAGCGCAACCACCTGGGCACTGGTCAGCCCGGGAATGGCGGCGGTTGACAGCTTGGCGATATCGACCACTTCGATGGCGGCGATCTGCGCCGTGCTCAGCGCGGCCAGCTGGGTGCCGGTCAGCGCCGCCACCTGGGCGGTGGTCAGGGCCACCAGTTGATCGGTAGTCAGGCCACGCACCTGGATGGTGGTCAGGCCCTGGATGGTAGCCGTGCTCAGGGCCGGCAGGTCGGCCACCTCGATGGCCTGGATCTGCGCCGAGCTGAGGGCGGCGATCTGCCCGGCGGTCAGGGCGCCGATCTGTGCGGAACTCAGAGCAGTGATGCTGCCAGCGCTCAGCGCCGCCACATCCACTGCCTCCATGGCACGGATCTGCACGGAAGTCAGGGCCGCTACCTGGGCGCTGGTCAGCGCCTGCACCTGGGTCGTGCCCAGGCCTTTGATGGCGGAAGTATTGATCGCGGCGAAGTCGGTCGGCTCGATGGCCACCAGGCTCGCCGTGGTCAGTGCTGCTACCTGTGCCGAGGTCAGAGCCGCGGCCTGTCCGGTGGTCAGGGCGACAAGCGCCGCCGTGCTCAGGGCGCGTACCTGGGCGGTACTCATGTTGGCGATGGCGCTGGTCGACAGCGCGCCGATATCGGCCGCATCGATGGCCGCCACCTGTACGGTGGACAGGGCCAACAGCTGGGCACTGGTCAGGGCGCCGATCTGCGCCGAGCTCATGGCGGTGATCTGGGCAGCCGAGAGTGCCTTGACGTCGGCGGTCTCCAGCTGGGCGATCTGCGCCGAAGTCAGGGCCTGCACCTGAGCATTGGTCAGGGCCACCATCTGCGCGGTGGTAAAGCCCGTCACGCTGGTCGGAGCCAGGGCGGCGATATCCGCCGTTTCCATGGCAACCACCTGGGTCGTGCTCAGGGCAGCCAGTTGGGTGGCCTTCAGCGCCTTGACCTGCAGGGTGGTCAGTGCCTCGACCTGGGCGGTGGTCAGCTTCGCCACCTGGGCAGTAGTCAGGGCACCGACAGCGGCCGACGACAGACCCGCCAGCTCAGCGGCATCGATAGCCGGGACTTGCGCGGTGGTCAACGCGACCACCTGAGTCGAAGACAGAGCGCCCAGCTGGGCACTGCTCAGGGCGCCCACCTGGGCGGTGGTCAGCGCGGCCAGATCGGCCGTTTCCAGGCGCTGCACCTGGGCGCTGGTCAGAGCCTGCACCTGGTCGGTGCTCAGCCCGGCAATTTGGGCAGTGGTGAAGCCGGCGATGGCGACAGTCGCCAGGGCCGCCACATCTTCAGTTTCCAGTGCCTTGACCTGGGCTACGGTCATGCCGGCCAGTTGGCTGGCGGACAGCTTGCTGACCTGCAGGGTAGTCAGGGCCTCGACCTGGGCCGTGGTCATGCCGGCCAGCTGAGTCGCACTCAGGGCCGCGATGGCAGCCGTCGACAGATAAGCCACGTCGCCTGCTTCGATGGCAGCCAGCTTGGTCGGCGTCAGGGCAGCGACCTGGCTGGAGCTCAGCACGCTGATCTGGTGGGTACCCAGCGCCGCCAGCTGGGCGGTACCGAGGGCGGCGAAGTCGGCGGTTTCCAGGCGTTGAATCTGCGCCGTGGTCAGCGCGGCCGCCTGGGCAGTGGTGAAGGCCGCCAGCTGGGCGGTTTCCAGGCTGGCGATGACACCGGTGGCCAGCGCCACGATGTCGGCAGTTTCCAGAGCGGCCACCTGGGCAGCGCTCAATACCTTGAGCTGGGCACCGCTCAGCGCCGCCACCTGGGCAGTGCTCAGAGCGACGATCTGCGCAGTGGTCAGGGCTTGCAGCTGCACGCTAGTGAGGTTCTGCACAGCCGCCAGGCTGATGGAGGGGATATCGGCCGCATCGATGGCGGCAATCCGATCAGCGGCCAGCGCCTTGATCTGCGCGCTGGTCAGCACGCCAACCTGGGCAGCGTCCAGCGCCGCGATCTGGGCAGTGCCAAGCGCGGCGAAATCGGCCGTTTCGATCTTCTGAACCTGGGCAGTGGTCAGCGCGGCAACCTGGGTGGCGCTCAGGGCAGCAGCCTGAGCCGTGGTCAGCGCGACGATCTGTGCGGTGGTCAGCGCAGCCGACTGGGTGGCATCCAGCGCGCCGATCTGCGCGGTGGTCAGCACGGCGAAGTCGGCCGTCTCCAGCGCCCGCAGCTGGGCGGTATCCAGGGCCTCGATGGCCGTGGTGGGAATCACGCGAACCTGAGCAGTCGTCAGTGCGACCACCTGAGCCGTGGTGATGCCGGCAATGTCATCTGTCGTCAGCGCGGCGATCTGCGCTGTAGTCAGTGCGGCTACCTGGGCGGTGGTCAAGCCAGTGAAGATGCTGCTCATTGTTGTTGTACCTGCGCAGAGTGAATCGCCGCAGCTTCGCCACCCACTGGCAAACCGCAGCGGAAAAATCCCATTTCGGGGTTGACGGCAGGATTCTTGAAACCTTGAGAGGTAGAACGAAGAAAATTTGCCGTCTTTTTAGCCTGACAAAAGATCGCGACAAAATTTTGGCGATTCTTTTACGCCATGTAGCATAGCACGCTGGCACATAGCCACTTATAGGGGGATTCCCCAGGCCGACAGAAGGCGTACCACGCTGACAAACAGCATGGTAGACGGGAAAAGAAGGGGGAGAAGCCGGGCGGAAACGCCCGGCGCAGATGACCGCTGGTCAGCGCACCACGATGCCACGGCTGGCCAGGTAGGCCTTGGCCTCCGGCACGCTGTATTCGCCGAAGTGGAAGATGCTGGCGGCCAGCACCGCATCGGCCTTGCCTTCGAGGATACCGGCAGCCAGGTGCTCCAGATTGCCGACGCCGCCGGAGGCGATCACCGGGATGCCCACGGCTTCACTGATGGCGCGGGTGACGCCGAGGTCGTAGCCGCTCTTCACGCCATCCTGATCCATGCTGGTCAGCAGGATTTCGCCGGCGCCGAAGTCTTCCATCCTCTTCGCCCACTGCACGGCATCCAGGCCGGTTGGCTTGCGCCCACCGTGGGTGAAGATCTCCCAGCGCCCCGGCGCGACCTTCTTGGCGTCGATGGCAACCACGATGCATTGCGAGCCGAAGCGAGCGGCAGCCTCGCCGACGAACTCCGGGGTGAACACCGCGGCGGTGTTGATCGACACCTTGTCGGCGCCGGCATTCAGCAGGTTGCGGATGTCCTGCACGGTACGCACGCCGCCACCGACGGTGAGCGGGATGAACACCTGGCTGGCCATGCGCTCCACCGTGTGCAGGGTGGTGTCGCGGCCGTCGACGCTGGCGGTGATGTCGAGGAAGGTAATCTCGTCGGCACCCTGCTCGTCGTAGCGGCGAGCAATTTCCACCGGGTCGCCGGCGTCGCGGATGTTCTCGAACTTGACGCCCTTGACCACGCGACCGTTGTCCACGTCCAAGCAGGGGATGATGCGTTTCGCCAGCGCCATGTCAGCAGTCCTCAGCCTTTATAGGAGTCGCAGAAGGCTTGCGCCTCGGCTACATCCAGGGTGCCTTCGTAGATCGCGCGGCCGGTGATGGCGCCGATGATGCCGGGCGAACGGGCCAGCAGCAGCTTCTCGATGTCGCCGAGGTTGTGGATGCCGCCGGAGGCGATCACCGGGATCTTGCTGGCGGCGGCCAGGGCCGCGGTGGCCTCGACGTTGCAGCCCTGCATCATGCCGTCTTTGGCGATGTCGGTATAAACGATGGCGGACACGCCGTCGGCCTCGAAGCGTTTGGCCAGGTCGGTGGCCTGTACGCTGGACACTTCGGCCCAGCCGTCGGTGGCGACAAAGCCGTCTTTGGCGTCCAGGCCGACGATGACCTTGCCCGGGAAGGCCTTGCAGGCCTCGGTGACGAACTCAGGCTGTTTAACCGCCTTGGTACCGATGATCACGTAGCTGACGCCAGCGCGCACGTAGTGCTCGATGGTCTCCAGGGTACGGATGCCGCCGCCGATCTGGATCGGCAGGTTCGGGTAGCGCTTGGCGATGGCGGTGACCACCTCACCATTGACCGGCTGGCCTTCGAAGGCGCCGTTGAGGTCGACCAGGTGCAGGCGACGGCAGCCGCCCTCGACCCACTTGGCAGCCATGCTCACCGGGTCATCGGAGAATACGGTGGAGTCTTCCATGCGGCCCTGGCGCAGACGTACGCAGGCGCCGTCCTTGAGATCGATAGCGGGGATAATCAGCATCGCGTGAACCTGCTCAAATCGTGAATTCGGTGATGGGTCAGCTCTTCTCGAGCGCCCACAAATCGCTTTCCAGGCTGGCGAAACGCTCGGCCAGCAGGGCCTGCGTATCGGCAATCGCCTTGTTGTAGTAGTGCGGGGCAATCTCGCGGCCGATCAGGTCGAGCACTTCCTGCACCTCGAACGAGCCCAGTTCGAGCTCGAAACGGTCTTCCAGGAAGTTCTTCAGCACCTGCAGCGCGGCCTGTTGCTGGCCACCCTCGAGCTCCAGCAGCGCGACCTTCTTGCCCCGGCTCATTTACCGACGGCCATCCCAGCCGACGAAGTTCTGCAGCAGCTGCAGGCCATGGGTATGGCTCTTCTCCGGGTGGAATTGCACGGCGAAACGCGAGCCCTCGGCCAGCGCCGCGGCGAAATCCTTGCCGTAGTGACCGCCACCGACCACCTGCGCCGGGTTGCCGGCCTCGATGTAGTAGCTGTGCACGAAATAGAAGCGGCCGTTGTCCGGAATCTCGTGCCACAGCGGGTGATCGACCACCTGCGCCACTTCGTTCCAGCCCATGTGCGGCACCTTCAGGTGCTCGCCGCCTTCATGCAGATCCTTGCCGAAGAAGCGCACCTGGCCGGGGAACAGGCCAATGCAGTCGACGCCGCCGTTCTCCTCGCTGCGCTCCAGCAGGGCCTGCATGCCGACGCAGATACCGAGGAACGGGCGATCCTGGCTGACTTCGCGCACCAGGGCATCGAAGCCCAGGCGCTTGATCTCGGCCATGCAGTCGCGGATCGCACCCACACCGGGAAACACCACGCGATCGGCCTCGCGGATCACATTGGCGTCGCTGGTCACCAGCACCTTGCCGGCGCCGACATGCTCGAGGGCCTTGGCCACCGAGTGCAGGTTGCCCATGCCGTAGTCGATTACTGCAACTGTCTGCATTTACAGGCAGCCCTTGGTCGACGGCATCTGTCCGGCCATGCGCGGATCCAGCTCGACGGCCATGCGCAGGGCGCGGCCGAAGGCCTTGAACACGGTCTCGATCTGGTGGTGGGTGTTAGTGCCACGCAGGTTGTCGATATGCAGGCTGACCAGGGCGTGGTTGACGAAGCCCTGGAAGAATTCCTGGAACAGGTCTACGTCGAAGCCGCCAACCACCGCGCGGGTGAAAGGCACGTGCATCTGCAGGCCGGGACGGCCGGAGAAGTCGATCACCACGCGCGACAGCGCCTCGTCCAGCGGGACGTAGGAATGGCCGTAGCGGGTCATGCCCTTCTTGTCGCCGACGGCCTTGGCAAAGGCCTGGCCGAGGGTGATGCCGACGTCTTCCACGGTGTGGTGGTCGTCGATATGCAGGTCGCCCTTGCAGTAGATATCCAGGTCGATCAGGCCGTGACGGGCGATCTGGTCGAGCATGTGCTCAAGGAACGGCACGCCAATATCGAACTTGGCCTTGCCGGTGCCATCCAGGTTGATCGAGACCTTGATCTGGGTCTCCAGGGTGTTGCGCTCGACGGATGCCGTACGTTCGGCCATCTCCAGCTCCACAGGCTGCTCACGGGAAAAGGCGGTCATTATAGGCGGGGCGGGGCTTGGGCGGCTACCGCGACGGGCGAACGGCAAGGCTTTCGGTGCGCCCGGGCGAACCTTACACTGCGCAACCTGCCCGCCGAGGAAGCCGCAATGCCCGTTCTGGTCGAAACCGTCAGCCGCCCATCCGCCCAGGATCACACCGACCTGGGCAAGATCTACGCCGATGCGCCGGACTGGCTGCTGGCGCCCTATGCCAGTGCCGATGCCCTGATCGCCGGCGGCATCGGCGAGGGCCGGCTGATCGCCGGGCGCTTCAACGACCGCCTGCTCGGCGCCGCCCTGCTACACCGCGACGACGACTGCTGGCGCCTGTCGCACCTGTGCGTGCGCAAGGTCACGCGCAAGCGCGGCGTGGCCCGGCGCATCCTCGACGAGGCCAAACACCTGGCCGCCGCAGCCGGCAAGCCGCTGCACCTGGCCGCGCCCAAGGATCATCTGGAAAGCCAGGCCCTCGCCGCACGCACCGGCCTGCCGCTGGACAGCCTCTAAGCCCGCCACCTAGGACGCCCGCGCCACCTGCGGGCGCGCCGCCAGCCAGGTCAGCCACAGCAGGCTGGCCGCACACAGTCCGGCCAGGCCCAGACCGAGCGCCCACTGCGCCGGTGCCAGCCACAACCCCCAGAGCAGCGCCGTGCTCGCCATGACCAGCAGACGCAGGGCCTCCAGGCGCCACAGCCCGATGCGCCCCTCGAACAGCCGGCCCAGGCTGATGCAACCGAACAGGATCAGCGGCACCAGCAGCAGCGGCGGCCAGCCGCCGGCGCCCTTGATCGCCACCAGAAAGCACAGGGTCAGGCCATTGATTGCCACGAACTGCAGCAGGGCATAGCCGCGCAGGCCAGTCGGATAGACGCAGTCGAACTTGTCCGTACCCATCTTCGGCCAGGGCCGCTGGCGCACGTCCGCCGGGCGCCAGCCGGTGGGCATCCACCACAGGCGCAGCTTGTCCCACCAGGAGCGGGTCGCCACGGCGTCGGCCCACAGCAGGCGCCACCAGGAGAACTGCAGGCGCAGCGGGTCGAAGGTGCGCACCGGCGTGGTGACCCCGTAGCGCACCGGCTCGCCCTCGTCGGCGAAGGTGCCGAACAGGCGATCCCAGACGATGAACACGCCACCATGGTTGCGGTCGATGCAGTAGTCGTTCTGCCCATGGTGCACCCGGTGGTTGCTCGGCGTGACCATGAACCACTCCAGCACACCCAGGCGGCCGACATGCTGCGAGTGAATCCAGAACTGGTAGACCAGCTGCGCGCCGAGCAGGATCAGGAACAGCGGCAGCGGCACGCCGAGCAGCGCCAGTGGCAGATAGAACGGCCAGTCGAAGGCGGTCTGGAAGGCGCCCTTGCGTAGCGCGGTGGACAGGTTGAAGTCTTCGCTGGAGTGGTGCGGCTGGTGCGCGCCCCACAGCAGGTTGAAGTGGTGCAGGCTGCGATGGGCCCAGTAGAAACAGAAGTCCACGCCGATAAAGCCCAGCAGCCATACCCAGGGCGACTGCGCATCCAGCTCCAGCAGGCGCGCATGCTCGTACAGCCAGGCGTAGGGAATGATCAGCAGAAGGCGCAACGGCCCTTCCAGCAGCACCCGCAGCACGGCGGTGTTGATGCTGGTGGTGGCATCAGCCAGGCGATAGGTGTGGCGGCCGCTCCAGCGCTCGTAGGCGAGCTCCAGCAGGATCAGCAGGATGTACAGCGGCACGGCCAGCACAGCGACATTCATAGTGGGTTCCCGGTTCTTGTTATGCTGCCAGCCTAGCGCCGGATCGCCTGTGGCGGTGTGGCCGCAGCCGCCATTCGGCACCACTCCAGGCGCCAGCCCGGCGGTGCCGCGGAACTGCCTGGCGTCACACCCATCCAACCCCAGATGCGCACGCCGCTGACATATACTCGCGCCCTGATGCAACGCCCACCCAACACAAGGACTCGTCCATGAAAGCCTTCGGCAAAATCCTGGGTCTGCTACTCCTCGGACTCTTGCTGATCATCGTCGGCCTGGGCTTCGCCCTCACCCACCTGTTCGACCCCAACGACTACAAGGACGAGATCCAGCAACTGGCCCGCGACAAGGCCAACCTGGAGCTTAAGCTCAATGGCGACATCGGCTGGAGCCTGTTCCCCTGGCTCGGCCTGGAGCTGACCGACGCCACCCTGGCCAGCGCCGCCAGCCCCGACAAGCCATTCGCCGACCTGCGCCTGCTCGGCTTCTCGGTACGCGTGCTGCCGCTGCTGCGCAAGGAAGTGCAGATGAGCGACATCCGCATCGACGGCCTCAACCTGACCCTGCAGCGCGACGAGCAGGGCCACGGCAACTGGGAACAGGTCGGCAAGCCGGCCAAGCCAGCCACCAGCGCCCCGGCCGACGCCAGCAGCACCAGCAACGCCGACACTGCCGCAAGCGACAGCGCGGAACGCAACGAGGCGCCGCTCAAGCTGGACATCGACAGCCTGACCATCAGCAACTCGCAGGTCGACTACCACGACGCCCGCAACGGCAAGCAGTTTAGCGCCGAAGGCATCGAGCTGAGCACCGGCGCCATTCGCGAAGGCGCCAGCATCCCGCTCAAGCTGAGCGCCTTCTTCGCCGCCAACCAGCCGCTGCTGCGCGCCAAGACCGAGCTGAAGACCCAGCTGCGCTTCGACCGCGCCCTCAAGCGCTACCAGCTGGAAGACCTCAAGCTGTCTGGCGAAGTCTCCGGCGAGCCGCTCCAGGGCAAGACCCTGACCTTCGCCAGCGAAGGCCAGCTGCTGCTCGACCAGGCCGCCCAGGTAGCCGAGTGGAACGGCCTCAAGCTGTCCGCCAACCAGCTGCGCGCCCTCGGCGAACTCAAGCTGCATGACCTCGACAAAACCGCCCAACTGGAAGGCAACCTGTCGATCGCCCAGCTCAACCTGCGCGAGTTCCTCACCGGTCTCGGCATCCAGCTGCCGGCCACCCGCGATGCCGCCGGCCTCAGCCAGTTCGAACTGTCCAGCCGCCTGGCTGGCACCCCCAACAGCCTGGCGCTCAACGACCTCAATCTGAAGCTCGACGGCAGCAGCTTCAGCGGCAGCCTGGCCGTCAGCGACTTCGCCAAGCAGGCCGTACGCGCCCAGCTCAAGGGCGACAAGTTCGACCTCGACCGCTACCTGCCGCCCCAGGACAAGGACGCCAGCGCCGGCGCGGCGCGCAAGAACGAGGTCAAGCAGGCCGTGGCCGCCGCCGGCAAGAACGGCACCAGCGAACTGCCCAGCACCCCCAGCCAGCAGGCCTGGAGCGATGCCCAGCTGTTGCCGCTGGATCAGCTGCGCAAGCTCGACCTGCAGGCCAGCCTGAGCCTCGGCCAGCTGACCATCAGCAAGCTGCCGATCGAAAGCGCCAGCCTGCAGGCCGGCGGCAAGGACGGCGTGCTCAAGCTGGAAGAACTGCGCGGCGACCTCTACGGCGGCGAATTCAGCGCCCAGGCCCAGCTCGACGCACGCCCGGCCGTCCCCGTGCTCACCGCGCAGAAGCGCATCAGCCACATCCCGGTGGAGAAACTCATCGAGGCCCAGGGCGAGAAGGCACCACTGCGCGGCCAGCTCGACCTCAACGCCGACATCCGCACCCAGGGCAACAGCCAGAAAGCCTGGATCGATGCCCTCAACGGCAAGGCCGATTTCAGCCTGAGCAACGGTGTGCTGGTCGACGCCAACCTGGAACAGCAGCTGTGCCAGGGCATCGCCACCCTCAATCGCAAGTCGCTGTCCGGCGAGGCTCGCGGCAAGGACACGCCCTTCGAGGAGCTGGACGGCAGCCTGACCTTCCGCAATGGCGTGGCCAGCAACCCCGACCTCAAGGCGCGCATTCCCGGCCTGACGATCAACGGCCAGGGCGATGTCGACCTGCGCGTGCTGGGCATGGACTACCGCGTCGGCATCGTTATCGAAGGCGACAAGGGCGCCATGCCGGATCCGGCCTGCCAGGTCAACGAACGCTATGCCGGCATCGAATGGCCGCTGCGCTGCCGCGGCCCGCTGGAGCTGGGCGCCAAGGCCTGCCGCCTGGACAAGGACGGCATGGGCAAGATCGCCGGCAAACTGGCCGGCGCCCGCCTCGAAGAAAAGATCGAAGAGAAGCTCGGCGACAAGGTCAGCCCGGAACTCAAGGAAGCGCTCAAGGGCCTGTTCAAGAAATGACCCCCACGCAATTCAACGGCGCCGTGCTGGCCTGGTATGACCAGCACGGACGCAAGGATCTGCCCTGGCAGCAGGACATCAACCCGTACCGGGTGTGGGTCTCGGAAATCATGCTGCAGCAGACCCAGGTCAGCACCGTGCTCGGCTACTTCGACCGCTTCATGCACGCCCTGCCCACGGTCAGGGCCCTGGCCGAAGCGCCGGAAGACGAAGTGCTGCACCTGTGGACCGGCCTCGGCTACTACACCCGCGCACGCAACCTGCAGAAGACCGCGCAGATCGTCATGCGCGAACACGGCGGCGAATTCCCCCGCGACGTCGAAGCCCTCACCGCACTGCCCGGCATCGGCCGCTCCACCGCCGGCGCCATCGCCAGCCTGAGCATGGGCCTGCGCGCGCCGATCCTCGACGGCAACGTCAAGCGCGTGCTGGCCCGCTACGTGGCCCAGGAGGGCTACCCGGGTGAGCCCAAGGTGGCCAAGCAGCTGTGGGCGGTGGCCGAGCGCTTCCTGCCCGACGAACGGGTCAACCACTACACCCAGGCGATGATGGATCTGGGCGCCACGCTCTGCACCCGGAGCAAGCCCAGCTGCCTGATCTGCCCGCTGCAGAGCGGCTGCCAGGCGCACCTGCTGGGCCTGGAGATCCGCTACCCGATCGCCAAGCCGCGCAAAGAGCTGCCGCAGAAGCGCACCCTGATGCCGATCCTGGCCAATCGCGACGGCGCCATCCTGCTCTATCGCCGCCCCTCGAGCGGCCTGTGGGGCGGACTGTGGAGTCTGCCGGAACTGGACGACCTCGACGCCCTCGCGCCACTGGCCAGCCAACACGCCCTGCAGCTGGGCAGCCGTCGCGAACTGGATGGTTTGACCCATACTTTCAGCCACTTCCAGCTGGCCATCGAACCCTGGCTGGTGCACGTGGAGCAGGCCGCGCCTGGCGTGGCCGAGGGCGACTGGCTCTGGTATAACCTCGCCACCCCGCCGCGCCTGGGCCTGGCCGCCCCGGTGAAGAAGCTCCTCAAACGAGCCGCACAGGCACTGAATACCGAATCGATTACTGGAGAGCAGCCATGAGCCGCACCGTCCACTGCCGCAAGCACAAGCAAGACCTCCCTGGCCTGGATCGCCCGCCCTATCCAGGCCCGAAAGGCGAAGACATCTTCAACAACGTCTCCAAACAGGCCTGGGACGAGTGGCAGGCCCACCAGACCATGCTGATCAACGAGCGCCGGCTGAACATGATGAACGCCGAGGATCGCAAGTTCCTCCAGGGCGAAATGGACAAGTTCCTCTCCGGTCAGGAATACGCCCAGGCCGACGGCTACGTGCCGCCAAGCGCCTGAGCCCGCGAACGGGTGCGCAGCCCCTGCGTACCCACGCAAAAATCGTAAGCGCCCGTTTGTACTGAATTTTTTTCTTCCCCTCGCTTGACACCACCCGACCAAATCCGTTTAATAGCGCCCCGTTGCCCAGGTAGCTCAGTCGGTAGAGCAGGGGATTGAAAATCCCCGTGTCGGCGGTTCGATTCCGTCCCTGGGCACCACCTTTCGTTTTCAGGTGGTGCCAAAACCACCCGAAAGCCTTAAAGAACCCGCCTAGTGCGGGTTTTTTATTGCCTGCAATTTATCGCTTCATCTATAGCCCTAGCTTTAGGGGCATTCTTGAGGGCATGCCGACGCGACTCGCCCCACCGACCTCCGCTCTGGCAAACTCGTCTCACGACACGACCACCGCCATGCGGGAGGCCGTTGCAGTGAGGCAAACATGCGCAAGGAGGCGTAATGCAAAACAACCGTCACAGATGGCTGCTCTCAGCCCTCTTCCTGCTTTTGCTGGCCGGTGCCGCCGGCTTGCTCTGGCGCTTTGTCCTGTTCCCGCCGATTCACCCCGAGTTCACTCAGGCGCTGTTCAAGCAACGCTTTGCCGACGGCGATCGCGTGGCCTCGATACGCTTTCATAGCGCCAGCAAACACCTACTGGTCGGCATGGAGTCCGGCCTTGTGCATATCTGGGATGCCACCCAGCGTGAGGCGCGCATAAGTCTGCGCGCGCATCCGAACCGCACGGATCAGCTGCAGTTCAGCCGCGACGGCTCCAGCTTCTTCAGCAACTCCTATTTCGACGATGTCACCCGCCTGTGGGATAGCGAGAGCGGTGAGCTACTCGCCACCATTCCCGATGCCCGCGGCCCCGTCGCCCCGGGCCCACGGGAAGCGCTGTACCTGATCGCCGGCGCCCATGGCGAACTGCTGCTCTACGACCTGGAGCAACGCCAACTGCTGGCGGGACGCTACAAGTCCCTGGATGGCGTAACCGCCCTCGCCAGCAGCCCGCGCGGCGACCTAGTCGCCGTTGGCAATGCCTCGGGCGCGATCCAGCTGTGGCAGGTCACGGAACAGGGCGGGCAACTCCAACTCAACCTCAAGCAGGAGAGAAAACCCTACGAGACCGGCAACTGGCTCCTCGCCCTGGGCTTCAGTGCCGACGGCCAGAGCCTGATCAGCGCCAACCGCCAGGGCACTGTCGTCGAGTGGAGCAGCGCCGACCTGAGCAAACGCCGGGACATACCCAGTACGCTGAAGTGGCTGCACCAGGCCACCTTCGCCGACGGCATGCCCTGGCTAACCCTGGCCGGCACCCTCGACCCACGCGGCCTCAAGGATGGCAAGATCGAACTGATCGACCTGACCCGCGGCGAGGCGCTGCGCTTCTCCGCTCGTAGCAATTTCGCCGTCGCTGAGATGGTGGTGCCCCTGCAGCTCGGCCTGATTGCCCACGGTCGCCGCATTACTGGCGCGACACTCGACTAGCACGCCGCGGCGACCGAGCCGGCGTACAAGCCAAACGGCCTGGAAGGGGTCAGGTAGCGGTGCAATACTCGGACGAGCCTACTCCCGTCCGAGCCGGCACGCCGCCGAGGGTAATCAGTGATGACAGCCAGCTTCACGGTGGGGCACAGCCCACTGCTTGCCGATGCCAGTCTGCTCGATCGCCTGCACCATGAGGGCATCGCCCTGCGTTGCCTGGAGCAGCCGGACGACTTTCCCGCCAACAGTCTCGAGGTGCTGCTGCTCGACAGCCAGTTGCTGACCAGCCAGCCGCTGGCCGCCTGGCAGGCCACCGGCGCCAGCCTGGTGGCCTTCAGTGCACCCGCCGGGGTGCTGCCGCTGCCCGCCGGCGCCAGCGAGGATGAGCTGGTCGCCCTGCTCGGCTTCGCCGCCGAGCAGTTCCGCCTGAAGCAGAAGACCAGCCAGCTGGCCGCCGCCCTGCACGACAAGGACGGCGACCTGCAGAAACTGGTCGACGTCGGCCTGGCACTGTCCGCCGAGAAGGATCTGGAGCGCCTGCTGAGCAAGATCCTCACCGAGGGCCGGCGCCTGTCCAACAGCGATGCCGCCTCGCTGTTCCTGGTCGACAACAAGGGCGAGCAGGCCCAGCTGATCTTCAAGCTGACCCAGAACAGCTCGATGCCAACCCGCTTCCAGGAACAGCGCATGCCGCTGACCAAGGCCTCGATCGCCGGCTATGTGGCGCTGACCAGCACCGAACTGAATATCGCCGATGCCTATGCCATCCCTGGCGAGGCGCCCTACCGCTTCAACCGCTCCTTCGACATGCAGGTGGGTTACCGCACCATGTCGCTGCTGGCCATTCCCATGCTCAACCATCGCCACGAGGTGGTCGGCGTGCTGGAGTTCATCAACTGCCAGGACGATCAGGGCCAGGCAATTGCCTTCGACGAGGTGATGGCTGCTTCATTGCGCGCCCTGGCCAGCCAGGCCGCGGTGGCCATCGAGAACCGCCAGCTGCTGGACGACATCAGCCAGCTGTTCGACGGCTTCGTGCAGGCCTCGGTGTTCGCCATCGAGCAGCGCGACCCGACCTCCAGCGGCCACTCCTTCCGCGTCGCCGACCTGTGCATCGCCCTCGCCCGCCAGCTGCCGGCCGCGCCGCAGTCGCATATCCGCCGCCAGGCATTCAACGACGAGGGCTTGCGCGAGTTGCGCTACGCTGCCCTGCTGCACGACTTCGGCAAGGTCGGGGTGCGCGAGCACGTGCTGACCAAGGCCAAGAAGCTGCCCGAACCGGTGATCGACAACCTGCGCTACCGGGTGGCACTGGCCAAGGAGAGCCTGCACAACCAGATGCTCAAGCGCATGCTGCACGCCTACCGCCACCATGGCGGCCTGGCCGACGAGCAGCGCCTGCTGTGGGAGAGCGAACTGGCCCAGGAGTGCGACCACCTCGACCATTACCTGCGCGACATCCTCAAGGCCAACGAACCCAGCGTGCTGACCGAGGGCGACTTCCACCACCTGCAGGAGATCCAGGGCCACGTGGTGAAAAGCCACGACGACAGCCTGATCGGCCTGCTCTCGGATCAGGAGTTCTGCGCCCTGGCCATCCGCCGCGGCAGCCTGACCGAGGAAGAGCGCGCGGAGATCGAGCGCCATGTGGTGCACACCCGCGACTTCCTCAAGCTGATTCCCTGGACGCCGGCACTGCAGCGCATTCCGGAGATCGCCGCGGCGCACCACGAGAAGCTCGACGGCAGCGGCTACCCCAAGGGGCTGGCCGGCGATGCGATTCCCTGCGCCTCGCGGATCATGACCATCTGCGACATCTACGACGCCCTGACCGCTTCCGACCGCCCGTACAAGCCAGCGGTACCCACCGAGCATGCTCTCGACATCCTGCAGTCGGAGGTCAAGAGCGGCCTGCTCGATGGCGACCTGGTGCGGGTGTTCATCGAGTCACGCTGCTACCTCAACCCTGGCCAGTACCAGCAGCTACCCGCACCCAGCAGCACCCTGGCGAGCGGCAGCGGGCCGACCTACGCCCACCATGTCTGCGACTTCGAGCCCAGCGGCAGGCACAGCCACTGAGCCCCCTCAGCGCCCTGACAGGGCCTGGCGATAGCGCTCGGCCAGGGTCTGCTGGCTGCCGCTGGCGGCGACCCGGTCGAGGTACTGGTAGGTCGGCTGCAGGCGGGTCAGGCGGTCGCCGATATTCGGGTGCACCTTGAGGAAGGTCACCAGGGTGGCGTCGTCCTGCTTCATGGTCGCCATGCCCTGCAGCACCGTGGCCAGACCATAGGGGTCGTAGCCGGAACGGGCGGCGATGACCGCGCCCATCTCGTCCGCCTCGTACTCGTCACCGCGATCCAGCCCGCGGGTATAGAGGTTGCCGACCAGGGTATCGAACTTCTGGTTGGCCAGCGGATCGCTGCCGCTCAGGTCACCCGAGCTGGCCTGGTGCACCTGCAGGGCCAGGCGCGACATATCCGCCAGCAGGCCGGCGCCGGCGCTCTGCTTGATTGCCTTGAGGTGATGCTGACGCACCACGTGCGCCACCTCGTGGGCCAGCACGCCGGCCAGTTCGGCCTCGCTGTCCATCCGCGCGAGCAGGCCGCTGGTGATGAACACGTAGCCACCCGGTGCGGCGTAGGCGCCGACGGCGCGGTTGTTGAGCACGGCGAAGCGCCAGGGCAGATCGGGCCGCTCACTGTTCAGCGCCACCCAGCGCCCGACCTGATTGACGTAGCTCTGCACGCCCGGGTTGTCCAGCAGCGGCGCCTGCTTGAGCAGCAGGGCGGCGGTATTGGCACCGATCACCTGCTCCTCGTCCTCGCTCTTGTCTTCGGTCATCGCACTGAGGTTCTTGCCGGCACTGGCCAGGCGCCCGAGATCGACACCCTGGATATTCACGCCCTCGAGCGCATCCAGACTCTGGCAGCCGCTCAGGGTAGCGCCGAGGGCCAGCAACAGCACCGCAGGATAGAGATTCGCGTTCATCGGCAGGCTCCGTTCACTGGGCGTCGGCGGGATAGGCGATGGTCTGGTTGCGCAGGCCGCCGGCCTGGGCAAAGGCGCGCGCCGTGCCGGGCTGCACGGCATAGCGGTCGAGCTCCTGCAGGGCGCTGCTGCCCGCGCCGCCGGCGCCCCCCTCCAGCTTGTCGTCGCTGACGCCGCGTACGCCGGTGGCCACCCCGGTGGCCGGCGCCACTGCAGTACTGCCATCGAGCAGGTCGGAAATATTGCCGCCGGTGGCCGCCGCGCTCTTGTCGAAACGCACCGCCAGCAGCGCCACCCACCCCTGCTGGCCGGCACTGGTCTGCACCTGGTACCAGCCGCCCTGGCGCGTGAGGATGCTCAGGCGGCTCTGCGCCGGCAGCTGCTGCAGCACCGCGGCACTGGCCCCGGGTTTGTCGCGCAGGGCCGTGGCCTCGACGGTAATGCCGCCGCGCACCTCGGCCAGTGCGGCGCCGCAGGCCAGCACGCCGGCCAGCAGCAACAGAACCGCGCTCAGGGCTTTTCTCATGTTGGTTTTCTCCTGGGTTCGAAGAGGCTCACGGGTTCGTCACGGCCTTTGACCTGGAAGTCGCCGTGGGCAATGAAATCGAAATGTTCGGCACAGGCCTGCATGGTCGCCGCGGACACCAGCAGGCGGGCACGGCCCTTGGTCAGGCCTTCGATGCGGCTGGCCAGGTTCACCGTGTCGCCAATCGCAGTGTAGTCATAGCGCTTGCTGGTTCCGACCATGCCGACCACCGCCGGGCCGGTGTGCAGACCAATGCCGATATCGAAATCCGGGTGGTCGAAGTCGCGCCGGTAGCGCTCGACGTTGTCGAGCATCTCCAGCGCCGCATTGATCGCATCGCGCGCCTGGTTGGGGTTGTCCTGCGGCGCGCCCCAGAAGGCCATGATCGCGTCACCGATAAACTTGTCGAGGGTCGCATGGTGCTTGAACAGCACATCGACCTGGCCGGCGAAGTAGTTCTCCAGGATCTGCATGATGGCCTGAGCGCTGTGCCGCTCGGACATGGTGGTGAAGTTGCGGATATCGGAGAACAGCACGGTGAGCTGGCACTCGCGGCTGGCCAGCAGTGCCTGAGGGTCTTCGCGAGCCACCAGCTGGGCCACCACCTGCGGGTCGAGGAAACGGCTGAACATGCTGATGGTGGTGTTCAATTGCTGGCGCCGGCGCCGGTAGAACACCGCCAGGGCCAGGGCCAGCAGCAGCCATAGCAGGAGCAGGGTCGGCAGCACGCCGACCAGCACGCCGCGCAGCGCCAGCAGGTAGGCCCCGCCGAACAGCGCCAGGCTCAGGCCGGCGGTCGTCAGGCTGGCCAGCAGCAGGCGCTCGCGCAGCAGCAGCTGCAGCACCAGCAGCAACAGCAGCCCGCCGAGCAGCGGCATCAGCCAGGCCGGAGCGGCCTGCAGCTGTTCGCCATTGAGCAGGTTGTCGACCGCGGTGGCGAGGATGAACACCGCCGGGTAGAGATCGTCCAGCGGCGTGCGGCGCAGGTCGTAGAGGCCCGCCGCAGTGGTGCCGATGACCACGATCTTGCCGGCGAAGTAGTCCGCCGGCAGCCGCCCCGGCTCGCCGCGAGCCTGGGCCAGCGCCTCGGCGAAGGACACCCGCGGATAGGCCAGGCGCTGTGCGCTCTGCCAGTCGAGCAGGAAACTGGGTTGCGCCGGCAGGGCCACGCCGCGATCGCGGGCCAGGCGCGCCGGCAGCGACGGCATGTGCCAGTCGCCGAAGGCCCTATAGAGGTCATAGCGCCGCCCCACGCCATCGGCATCCGGGGTGAAGTTGATGGTGCCGGTCTTCCAGCTGCTCGCCGGCAGGGCCCGCGGCAACAGCAGCAGGCCGCGCTGCTCGGCATCGCGCCCCGGCTGCAGGCCGGCCTGCGCCGGGTAGCTGCGCAGCAGCGGCGCCCTGGTCGGATCGCTGGCCTGCTGCTGCAGCGCCGCCAGGTAGACCCGGTCGGTCTGCGCCAGCACTTCGCCCAGATAGGCATCGGCATCGGGATGGAAGCGATCGGCCTCGCTGAACAGCACGTCGAACAGCACCGCATCGGCCTTCTGCGCCAGCAGGTATTCCACCAGCTCGGCATGCAGCGAGCGCGGCCAGGGCCATTTGCCGGCCTCGCCGACCAGCGCCTGCAGGCTGGTGTCGTCGATGTCGATCACCACCAGCCGCGGATCAGGCACCTGCTCGGCCGCGCGCTGGCGGATCAGCCAGTCAACCTGGCTGTTGCTCCAGCGCTGCACCGGGGCCCACAGATGCACCACCGGCAACAGCAGCACCAGCACGGCGCACAGCAGCCACAAGGCTGTGCGAAAAGCCCTCGATGATTGCGGCGCCTGCGGCATGCGTCCCCCCTGGATAAGTGCCCTGGCCACCCGCTCCCCTGGGTGGACTGTGCCGACTCTAGCAGATGGCGTGGTGCCACCCCATCGAGCGGGTCGCTTCACCTGTCGGAAACGCTCCAGTACACTGCGCGCCCCGCCGCTTCCCGCTGCGCAACCGGGCGGGAACTGCTGCAGAAATACCCGCCAACCACGCTCTTCTTGTGCCCGCGCGACAAGCAACTGCATCCATGCGACACCGACCCGCCACGCCTGGCCCGGGGCCGGGAGCTGCGCTTGGCGCGGCCGCGGACGCTATGCTAGGTTGGCGCCACGCCAGGATGGCGACCTGCAGCCGGAGCGCATCCGAACCCAAGAGGACACCCCATGGCCGAGGCAACGCCTGCGCTGGAAATCCGCAATTTGCACAAACGCTACGGCGACCTGGAAGTGCTCAAGGGCATCTCCCTGACGGCCCGCGACGGCGACGTGATCTCCATCCTCGGCTCCTCCGGCTCCGGCAAATCGACTTTCCTGCGCTGCATCAACCTGCTGGAGAACCCGCACCAGGGCCAGATCCTGGTAGCCGGCGAAGAACTCAAGCTGAAAGCCGCGAAGAACGGCGACCTGATCGCCGCCGACGGCAAGCAGATCAATCGCCTGCGCAGCGAGATCGGCTTCGTGTTCCAGAATTTCAACCTGTGGCCGCACATGAGCGTGCTCGACAACATCATCGAGGCACCGCGCCGCGTGCTCGGCCAGAGCCGCGCCGAAGCCACCGAGATCGCCGAGGCGCTGCTGGCCAAGGTCGGCATCGCCGACAAGCGCCACGCCTACCCCAACCAGCTTTCCGGCGGCCAGCAGCAGCGCGCCGCGATTGCCCGCACCCTGGCCATGCAGCCCAAGGTGATCCTGTTCGACGAGCCGACCTCGGCCCTCGACCCGGAAATGGTACAGGAAGTGCTTAACGTCATCCGCGCGCTCGCCGATGAGGGCCGCACCATGCTGCTGGTCACCCATGAGATGAACTTCGCCCGGCAGGTGTCCAGCGAAGTGGTATTCCTCCACCAGGGCCTGGTGGAAGAGCAAGGATCGCCAGAGCAGGTGTTTGACAACCCGCAATCGGCGCGCTGTAAACAATTCATGTCCAGTAATCGCTAACGGAGCACCAACGATGCAGAACTATAAGAAGATCCTGCTGGCCGCCGTCGCCACCCTGGCTTTCGGTACCAGTGCAGTCGCCGCGGACAAACTGAAAATCGGTACCGAAGGCGCCTACCCGCCCTTCAACCTGATCGACGCCAGCGGCAAGGTCGGTGGCTTCGACGTGGAAATCGCCCAGGCCCTGTGCGCCAAGATGAAGGCCGACTGCGAAGTGGTCACCTCCGACTGGGACGGCATCATCCCGGCCCTCAACGCCAAGAAGTTCGACTTCCTGGCCGCCTCGATGTCGATCACCGAAGAGCGCAAGCAGGCGGTGGACTTCACCGACGCCTACTACACCAACAAGCTGCAGTTCATCGCGCCGAAGAGCGGTGACTTCAAAACCGACAAGGCCAGCCTGAAAGGCAAGGTGATCGGTGCCCAGCGCGCCACCATCGCCGGCACCTGGCTGGAAGACAACCTGGCCGACACCGTCGAAATCAAGCTGTACGACACCCAGGAAAACGCCTACCTCGACCTGTCCTCGGGCCGCCTCGACGGCGTGCTGGCCGACAAGTTCGTCAACTGGGAATGGCTGAAGAGCGATGCCGGCAAGGACTTCGAGTTCAAGGGCGAGCCGGTGTTCGACAACGACAAGATCGCCATTGCCGTGCGCAAGGGTGACCCGCTGCGCGAGAAGCTCAACGCTGCGCTGAAGGAAATCGTCGCCGACGGCACCTACAAGCAGATCAACGACAAGTACTTCCCGTTCAGCATCTATTGATGCCCCTGACCGCCGCCCGCTGGGCGGCGGTCGCTTCCTCGCAGTAGCCCTCAGATGATCTTCGACCTTCACGGATTCGGCCCGGCGCTGCTCGCCGGCACGCTGACGACCATCCAGCTGGCGCTGTCCGCGCTGTCCCTGGGCCTGGTGCTCGGCCTGCTCGGCGCCCTGGCCAAGACTTCCTCGCGCAAAACGCTGCAGTGGCTGGGCAGCAGCTACTCGACCATCGTCCGCGGCGTACCCGAACTACTCTGGGTGCTGCTGATCTATTTCGGCACGGTCAACCTGATGCGCTCGCTGGCCGAGCTGCTCGGCGTGGCCAGCCTCGAACTGAACGCCTTCGCCGCCGGCACCATCGCCCTCGGCCTGTGCTTCGGCTCCTACGCCACCGAAGTGTTCCGTGGCGCCATCCTGGCCATCCCCAAGGGCCATCGCGAAGCCGGCATGGCCCTCGGCCTGTCCGACGGGCGCATCCTGTGGAAGCTGATCCTGCCGCAGATGTGGCGTATCGCCCTGCCCGGCCTGGGCAACCTGTTCATGATCCTGATGAAGGACACCGCCCTGGTCTCGGTGATCGGCCTGGAAGAGATCATGCGCCGCTCGCAGATCGCCGTGACCGCCAGCAAGGAGCCCTTCACTTTCTTCATGGTCGCCGCCTTCATCTACCTGGGCCTGACCATCATCGCCATGATCGGCCTGCATTTCCTCGAGAAGCGCGCCAGCCGCGGTTTCGTTCGGAGCGCCTGATGAACTGGGAAGTGATCTACAAGTACCTGCCCAAGCTGCTCGAAGGTGCCGTGCTGACCATCGAGCTGGTGGCCATCGCCGTAATCGCCGGGCTGATCCTGGCCCTGCCCATGGGCATCGCCCGGGCCTCGCGCCACTGGTACGTGCGCGCCCTGCCCTACGGCTACATCTTCTTCTTCCGCGGCACGCCGCTGCTGGTGCAGCTGTTCCTGCTCTACTACGGCCTGTCGCAGTTCGACGCCATCCGCCAGAGCAGCCTGTGGACCGGCACCATCCTCGCCCACACCTTCAGCCTGGGCGACTGGAGCTGGGACTTCAGCCTGCGCATCAAGGGCCTGCGCGACCCGTTCGTCTGCGCGGTGGTCACCATGACCCTGCACACTGCGGCCTATATCGCCGAGATCATCCGTGGCGCGATCCAGGCCGTACCGCCCGGCGAGATCGAGGCGGCCCGCGCCCTCGGCATGTCCCGCGCGCAGGCGATGACCTACATCATCCTGCCGCGCGCCGCACGCATCGGCCTGCCGGCCTACAGCAACGAGGTGATCCTGATGCTCAAGGCCAGCGCCCTGGCCAGCACCGTGACCCTGCTCGAGCTGACCGGCATGTCGCGCACCATCATCGCCCGCACCTACCTGCCGGTGGAGATCTTCTTCGCCGCCGGCATCTTCTACCTGGTCATCGCCTACGTTCTGGTGCGCGCCTTCAAGCTGCTGGAGCGCCGGCTGCGGGTCGACGCCTGCCAGGGGCGCTGAGCCTCGCCGCCCCTCCCACCCGGGAGGGGCGCGGGTAGAATGAGCGTCTCTTCCTGCCCGCCACCGCCACCATGCCCCTGACCGGCCCCGACCTGCTGCCCCGCTTCCTGGCCCTGGACGACTTCCTCGTCGCCCACCAGGCGCTGTGGCGCCCCAAGCCCTTTACCAGCCTGAGCCTGCCCTGGGAGCGCGATCACCCCGAGCTGGCCCGCTGGCTGCGCGCCCGCAGCCTGGAACAGGCCGAAGCCAACCACAACCAGCCGCACCTGCTGGAGGCACCCGCGCCCTTCCCCGAGCTGGCCGCCACGGCCCAGGCACTCAGCATGCTGGACGAACTGCCGGGCCATGACCTCGAGGCCCTCTCGCCGCGCCTCAGCCTCGACGTACCGGGACGCAAGTGGCAGCAGATCGAGGCCTTCAGCCAGCGCCTGGCCTTCCGCCAACCCACCACCCACTGGCTGGACTGGTGCGCTGGCAAGGGCCACCTCGGTCGCCTGCTGGCTCGCGACGGCAGCCGCCTGACCTGCCTGGAACAGGACGCCGCCCTGATCGAGGCCGGGCAGCAGATGAGCCAGCGCCTGCACATCGACGCCCAGCACCTGCAGCAGGATGTACTGGCCGCCGATGCTGCCACCCGCCTGCACGCCGAACACAGCCCGGTGGCCCTGCACGCCTGTGGCGACCTGCACGTGCGCCTGCTGCAGCTGGCCAGCGCCAAAGGCTGCCGGCAGCTGGCCGTGGCGCCCTGCTGCTACAACCGGATCGGCGCCGCACAGTACCAGGCGCTGTCGACCGCGGCCCGGCAGTCGACGCTGCAGCTGTCGCGCAGCGACCTCGGCCTGCCACTCAGCGAAACCGTCACCGCCGGCCAACGCCAGCGCCAGCAACGCGACCAGTCGATGGCCCGGCGCCTGGCCTTCGACCTGTGGCAGCGCGACCAGCGCGGCAGCGACGACTACCTGCCCACGCCATCGCTGCCAGTCAGCTGGCTGGCCAAGGACTTCCCCAGCTACTGCCGCGACCTGGCCGAGCTCAAGGCCCTCTCCCTGCATGCGCCCCACTCCTGGGACGAACTGGAGGCCGCCGGCTGGCTGCGCCTGGCCCAGGTGCGCAACCTGGAACTGCTGCGCAACCTGTTCCGCCGCCCCCTGGAGCTGTGGTTGCTGCTCGACCGCGCCCTGTACCTCACCGAGCAGGGCTACCAGGTACGCCTAGGCACCTTCTGCGCGCACCAGCTGACCCCGCGCAACCTGCTGCTGCTGGCCGAGCAGCCCTGACGGATCATCCACAGAAGCTGTGGATAACTCTGTGAGCAGTTTCTGGAGAAAGCGCTGCAAAGCAGGCGCCATCACCCCCTGGCGCTCTTGCGGCTTTTTTGATCAGCTTAAAAAAATCAATAAGAACATATGCTTAGAACAATCCGCGGAGTAGCGCACAAAAGCCGCGCATAACCGCCGCCGCTGCCGCCTGATTGTGCATAAGCAAAACCGTGCTGATAGCCGGAGCCGATTTCTTCTACCGCGCGGCGGTTTACTCCGCGCGGCCAATGGCTATAATGGCGCCCCTTGCCGGTATAGCTCAGCTGGTAGAGCAACTGACTTGTAATCAGTAGGTCCCGGGTTCGATTCCTGGTGCCGGCACCATCTACATCAAGCCTTTACGGGCTTTGGAATTTCCTAACCCCGTAATCAGATGTTCCCGAGGTACAGTTTCGGTACAGTCCCGTACCGAGCCCACCTCGGAGAACATATGGCGACCCTCGTAAAAACCCCTTCTGGTACCTGGAAAGCAGTCATCCGCAAGACTGGCTGGCCAACCTGCTCCAAGTCCTTCCGAACCAAGCGTGATGCCGAAGACTGGGCACGCCGCACCGAAGACGAGATGGTGCGTGGCGTCTATATCGAACGCAGCAGCTCGGAGCGCATGACACTAGAGAAAGCTCTCAACCGCTATCTCGCGGAGGTCTCCCCCACCAAAGCCCCCAAGACTGCGAAATCTGAAGCCGGTAGCGCAAAGATACTGATACCTCGCCTTGGCAAATACTCGCTGGCCGCTCTGTCTGCAGACATCCTGGCCGACTACCGAGACTCTCGGCTAGCTGAGCGCAGCCGGCGCAAAACCCTAGTCAGCCCCAACACAGTCCGACTGGAGCTAGCCCTTCTAAGTCACCTATTTACGGTGGCAATCCAAGAGTGGCGGATTGGGCTTCCAATGAACCCTGTTCTCAACATCCGTAAACCTAGCCCCGGCCAAGGCCGTGATCGCCGTCTCTCTGCCGACGAGGAACGCCGCCTGGTAGCAGCCGTAAATGCGCACAGCAACCCTATGCTCGGCTGGATCGTGCGCATAGCCATTGAAACGGGTATGCGCTCGTCAGAGATCACCGGCCTACGCTGCCAGCAGGTCGACCTGCAAAAGCGCGTAGTACGCCTTACAGATACCAAGAACGACAGCGCCCGAACCGTCCCCCTCACAAAGGTGGCTACCGAGACTTTCAGAGCGGCTTTGGACTACGCCGTTCGCCCCAAGGATTGCGGCCTCGTGTTCTTTGGCGAACCAGGAAAGGATCAGAAACGCCGCCCCTATGCCTTCAGAAAAACCTGGGGGTTGCTGAAGAAGGACCTCGGCATGCCCGACCTACGTTTCCACGATCTGCGGCATGAAGCGGTCAGCAGGCTGGTCGAGGGAGGCCTATCCGATCAGCAGGTGTCGGCAATCAGCGGGCATAAATCGATGCAGATGCTCAGGCGCTATACACACCTCAGGGCGGAGGATCTGGTAGAGCGACTCGACCAAATTGAGGGGCGAAGCGGGGCTTAAAGGGGTTTACCGACATTCAGAAAGATTCTGCATGCAGAATCTTTCTGAACCGGGGCTTACTTTCATGAGCAGGGTTTTGTCGGGGCTAAAAGCACCGATTTGGGGTAGTCGCTTCCCACTATTCATTGCATCCAGACAGAAAGCGGATGCACGCAATGAGTATTGAAACTACGCACCTAGAACAGCAACTGATCGAACGCTACGGCCTCCTAATCTCGCGTAAACAGCTAGCAGAGCTGCTGCATCGCACCGAGAAAGCTCTTGATCACACCCTCTATCACCCAGCTGGCTGCCAATTGGCCGTCGCACTCAATGCCGTTAAGGTCAAATTCGGTCGAAGTGTCTATTTCCCCGCTGCAGATGTTGCAGCCCTGCTATGCGGTGGCCGAAATGAGCGCTGATGGTCACCTGAAAGCAGACTTATTCTGGAGCCAGTTCTTCCGGAGCTTCGTGACAAGTGGAGATCTGGCTCGCCTGCAGGGCTCAGCGGTGAAGGTCTACCTCTCCCTGAAATCACGCGCCCACCTAAGCTCTGGAGAGGCCGAGATCCAGCATGAGCAATTGGCAAGGGAAACGGGGCTTTCTGTTGCGACAGTCAAACGGGGCTTACGCGAATTGACCGATGCTGGCTATCTCAGCCGCGACGAGCGACCAGGACAGAGGAATCGCTACAGGTTGATCGAGCAGTTTCCCCTCTCCAGAGGAGGCCAGCAGATCGGTACCGCCCGATTTCTCTATACGGGCTCGACCGCACAGGATCGACGCGAACAGTTAATGCAGCTCATTGAGCATGGAAAGTTCGACGGCACAGCAGAGGCCAATAGCAGCGTTAGGATTGAGCTCACCGTCAATAACATCACGATCAACAACATTATCGACTCCAGAGATGTGAGCTATCCATCGGCCCGCAGCAGGACTGTCCTCGAGTCGCATCTGCGCCGAACCGGTAACCTCTCCGAACCTATCCACAGCCAGCTCACCGATGACCTAGCTCATCAGTGAGCCAGGTCATCGGTGAGCCACTTTACCCACAAGGCGGGTCATCCACGAGCTGGGAGGTGGGTCACTGGTGACCTGACATAAATAGAACATAGAGATTAATAGATACAGGCAGCATGACTTCGCCCTGTGGCGAGGCCAAGCGGCCACCTCGCCGTAAACCGCTTAGGCTGCGAAGACGAATGTCTCTTCAAATGGATGCCAAATAGCCCCACCTTGGTTCGCTGCTTCAACAGCAGTGCAAAGAGAGCTGTCGAGAAGCACACCATTGCCGCGAGTAGATTTACTCCCGTGGGTGACAATCATTCGGCAACCAAAGCCGTGAAGTGCAGAGACTGCATCCGCTACGTACTGTGGAATTTCGTCGCTAATGACCTCAATCCATAATGAGTCACCTCCAGCGGACAGCCTGGTAACACCTTCGATCGCATCTGCGAGAAGCTTTTCCGGGGACCCGCTGCCTGGCTGACCAGGGCATTCAATTTTGTTCAGCATCACTTGGCGCCCATTATCCCCGACGACGCCAATAGCGAAGCATTTGATGCCGGCCGCAGTCGCGGCATTCAGCGCAGCAGTATCACGTGAGTCCCAGCCCATTTGTTCACCTCATTGATTAATGGCCACTAGCCTAACGGCGCATCCCGTTCGGATGCTAGAGCGGGCAGGTACTCTCACTGATGCTGTGCGTCACTACCTCCGGGTAGTGACGCACAGCGTAGGGCCGCGTAGAGCGGCCCCAACGGCTCGCGGAGCGAGCCGAAGAAAAGCACCTAGGAAGAGAGAAAGAGCAGTATTTTCGAGCCCTCCAGACCATGCGAATTTCCTGCACGATTATGAGTTGCAGTGTTCGCGGATTCAGATATTTTGCAGTGACAGCTAGGTGATAAACCCTCATTCGCCAGCCGTACGATCAACAAGTCTGTCAGCTATTTCTGTTCAGATTTTTTGATCGGCTGGCGAAGGGGCGATGCGTAGCAAGCATTCTTGCAGCATCGTCAGCCCGCTCTGCTTACGTGGCTACTGCGCGTATTCAGAGCGGCAAGAGCGAGTCGATTTGGCAACCGACCCGTTCGCTACACCGCCCTCCGATAGCCGCTCGCTCAGCGTCTGTCGGGGTTTTCACAATGAGCAAAAGGTCCAGCTCCGGACCTAAAAAACTGAGTCGTGCCCCGCGTAAACGGCCTGAAGAATGAATGGGACATTTTTCAGAACCAGGGACCGCTCAGTTTGAGCCCCCCCCCCCGGCGCTGCGTGGCGTCCGGGTATCCCTTCCGATCCCCGAGATCGGAATGAGTTTGTCGATCCACGCTCGACGAGAAATGGCATGCCTCGCATGCCCGCAGACAACGATGGTGCAGCTCATCGACTTGATTGAGCGCCTGTCGTCGTAATCACCGCCCGCTGCCGGGCTGGTCGTTGCGAGCCACGTTTGGCCGTCTGTGTGAAACGCCGTTCCGCTCCTGAGTGAAAGCTCAGCTCCTATCGCACGCGCGACTAGGACAGGAACAAACACTTACCTCGAGATTGGCGTTTCGAACCTCGTTCATCAGCAAGTGGATCGTGAACATGGACAAGCTCGGCTGGGATTTCGTCCAGCAACAGAAACATAACCGAGACGGCTCGTATTCAACTCAGGCCGCGCGCTCAGCAACGCTGAGCCTCAGCGCCCGCCAGTTGCGCGAGCTGGGTTACCGCAACCTACGAGCCAACACACTCGGCCAACGCCACCTCCGCGCGCTGGTTCAGCATTGGCAAACCTCCGGCGTATCTGCAGCAACTATCAAAAACCGCATGGCCCATCTGCGCTGGTCGTGCGAGAAAGCCGGCCGCGCAGGTGTTGCCAAGATCAGTAACGACGACCTGGGTATCGCTCGCCGCTCATACGTCGCCAAAGAAAGCCGTGCCCGGGATCTGCCGAAGGCAAACCTCGAAGCGATCACCGATCCGTACGTTCGATTCAGCCTCCGCCTGCAAGCCGAGTTCGGACTACGCAGGGAAGAGTCCATCAAATTCATCGCCGCAGTTGCCGACAAAGGCGGACACCTTGAGCTCAAAGGCAGTTGGACGAAAGGCGGGAAAGCCCGAGAAATCCCGATCCGTACGCGGGCCCAGGAAGAGCTACTCACCGAAGTACATGCCTTCACTCGTATGAGAAGCCTCATCCCAGCCGAGCTCAGCTACAAGCAACAGCTGAAGCAGTACGAACGCCAGATTGCTGCAGCTGGCCTCAGCAAGATGCACGGGCTGCGGCACCTCTACGCCCAACGCCGTTATCTCGAGTTGACCGGCAAGCAAGCACCGGCAGTGAAGGCCTCAATCAACGGCCATCTGCTTGCAGGAGCGGAGTCCGGCTGGCTTGGAAAGGTCGCCATTCCCAGCGCCGAAGCAGCAATAACGCCCCCTCTTAGTGATCGCGAAGCCCGGCTGCTTATCTCGCACGAACTCGGCCATGAGCGGATCGCAATCACTAACACCTATCTCGGCTCCCCTAACGCCTGATCACGCAAGGACAAAAGCCCATGAGCATCCGCAGCCTTCTGAACATGCTTAATCGTCTCGAAAGCAGCAACACACCGAGAAAGCGCAAAAAGCCTAAGAAACAGCGCCGTACTGAGGAAAGGAAACAGGAATCCAGCCAGGAGCATCAGGCATGAAGCTCTTCGGCCACGATTACTCGCCGCTCCGCCTAGCTCTGCTCGCTGCAAGCTACATCGTCGGCACCTGGATAGCGGTCCATGGACGGTCGCTTTTCCCCTGGCTGGGCCCATTCGCCCATACGCCTGGATTGGTGCTGAGCGTCCTTCTCTTCTATCGGCTCACGCCAACAGCTGATGCAGCGCAGACGACCAGGGAGGGAGATGCGTAATGGATAGCAACTCGTTAGCCGGCCTATCGTGGCTGTTCAGTTTGTTCGATGGCGTGGTCGACTTCCTCTTGCTGGCTACAGAGCCATTTGTGGCCATGATTGGCGCAGAGATCAGTGGGTGGCTAATCGCTGTTGGCTACATAGCCATGACCATCATCATCTTGCGCATCCCCTTCGATGGCCCATGGCGCGCAGTCGGTAGCGGTCTTTTTATATTCATGATGATCACCTACGGCTTACAGCCGACCACGCTTACGCTGACCAGCGGCGCGACCGTCCAAACTACCCACGCCCAGCGCATTAGCTACAACCTGATCATGAGCTTCAACCAGACGCTCAATAGCGCCATCAGCAAGACCATGGCGACTGTGAACGTGGATGGACAGTTCATTCCAACAGCTGCCCTGGTCGACCACAGCGTTCAACGCACTGCTGCCCAGTACGCCAATAGCGATTTAGGCAGACTGATCCGTGACTACAACGAGCAGTGCTCCCCTTCTCCAAACCTCTATGCAAACCCAGCGAGTAGCACAGAAGTACAGGCCTATCATGCAATTGGCCTCCTTGGCGGTGCGGGGCTGGGCATACCTGACGATCAAGTCAGCAGATGGGCACAAGTCAAAATTGTCGGTCGCGGGCTCGCCGATATAGCAGCAGCCCTCAATCCTTGGTCCAACAACACGGGCGGCGTGGACACGATCAACAGCGTCCTGGATGCAGACGCCATCAGAACACGACGCGCAGAGGGTCTTGCGGCGCTAGAGAAAGAAAACCGGGTGTTTGTAGCTAGCTCCCGCCCATACACCCTACCCACTCAAGAGCATTGGGCCGCGCTCGCCTCCGGTCAGTCCGATGCCAAACTCGGCTATCTCAGCCTCTCAGAAGCCCCCGAGGACATTCGTGAGAACCTGGTAGCTCACGCAGTAGTCTGGACCCCGGAAGGAGGTAAAGAGGCAGGGTTTGGATACAACCCCATGTCATGCGTAGAGGCCTATAAGGTTGCTCAGTTCGCAGCGGAGCAGGCATACCGCGCCTTCACCGAGATCGGGGACAACCGCGCATCCAATGGACAGAGCACAGATACCGAGGCGGGCTCCATCGCAGCAGGCCGCTCCTGGATGAAGATCCAGCAAGCTGTTTTTGCCGGGGGGCCAGAGCAGCAGCCGGGCCATTGGAATACTCTTTTTGCAGGCACCGTCGCCAGTTGGCAGATGCTCAAATCATACTTGGGCTGGCTGGAGCTTCAGACTCTTCTACCCGCCTATGTGGCCGCCCAAGCCGGCTTTTTCTGGCTGGTTTTCCTTACTAGCCCCATTGCACTAGCCATGTCTCCAATAATGGGGGTAGAGAGCCTGGCCCAGTGGTTTGGCAGACTGTTCTTCCCTGTGCTGTGCATCATCTTCGCTCACCTACTTGCAGTCTCAGCCTCCGTAGCGATGAGCTCGGTTGCACTGGCACAAGCGGCACTTTCAGCGGGCTGGCAAGGCGGTGGGGCTGACCTCGATTTGCTGTATGGCGCTCTGCAGATGGTCTTCGGCGTCCTTCTGGCTGCCAGCACCTGGCTAGCAGCCTCAATGACTCGCGTCTCCGTTAGCGCCTTGGCTAGAACCGCAAGAAGCAGCGTGGTTTCTGGCCCAGAGGCGGTCAGTGCATCCCTCAACCTACTCGCGAGATCTCTGTCCTCAATAGGCCTTGGGTCAGACGCGAGTAAAGGTAAACGTCCTGGGCCGCGCAACAACAATGGTGGAGGCGGTGGCGCAAATCGAACGGAGCAACACCCTGGCCGATCAACCATCATGCAGGATGCCTACTCATCTGCAAGAACCCGCAGTTGGACGTCCAATCCGGGGCTCGCCCGCCCACCTCAACTGAACCAACCTGCCAGCAACAGTGATCGATTCGCTACAGGGCGCATACCTCGCAGCCAGAAGAACCGTCCCTCAGAGAAAGATCCGACATGACCGCTGCACCGAAATTCAGTGCCCCAGGCCGGGAATGGAAAATAGCTTCTGGCACGCATAGCAGCGAAGTAAACAGGCAGCTCGAACACCTACTGGAGCCCATCATGTTCAGCTTCCCTGCCTGGTTAACCGCCGACTACGCGTCACATTGGGAAACCCCTATCGACGTCCGCTACATCCTGGATCAAGCAGCCATGCACAAAGACCTGTGCTGGCTGCTCAGGGGCGATCCTCATCATCAGCGACCACAGCTGAGTGCGATTGCCTGTGGCCGGGTCAAGACTGGAAGCACTCCCGTAGAAATCCGGCCAGTTAGCTCACCGGACCTAGATGCTATCGACTGGTTCCTGATCGTCAGCGAGCTGAATAGGCGAGCCGGGATCGATGCCCGCCGGGAAGATATCCACGAAGAACACTACGAGCAGGTGCTCGGCATGCTGCCGCCCGTCACTGTGCCGTATTGGGGGAAAGCCTGATGAACGCCTCAATCGTGCGACGTAGCTGGTTTGCATCGGTGCTGCTCTCAATTCCGGCAGCTAATGCAGTCTCGTGGCTAACGGCATTCCCCGCACACAGCATCTACCTGGCCCTCCTGTTGATGGCTACAGCTACTGCAATAGCTGCGCTTCACAAGCGCCACCAAGCCAATCAAAAGCAGCAGTTCACCAGCATTTTCTTGGGCCTTTCGATGGCCCTGTTACTGTCCGCATTTGCGGCTGGAGGGAGTTGATGAGTCTTGGAAAAGCAGGAGACCCTTTGCGCGTTGTTGCCTTGCTCACCAGTGATGCGGCAGCTAGGGCTGCCCTGTTGGCGATCCTTGGCGAGAGCATAGAAATGGCAACGGAGGCGCTGGCCAGTTCCATCTGGAGATCAACTTTGTACGCCGGCCTGCAGGCGCTGGAGATAAACCTAATGGTCTGCAGCCCTCTCCTGCCAGCCGACGCTCCAGAGCGGCACCGTATCCGCGCTACCGCCCTTATGACAGATGAACAACTGATCCGAGTGGTGCTATTGCAGATCTTGGGCGAAACCGAGCCGCAGGCGCGGATTGAGCTTGCAGAAAGCTGCTGGGCACACGCAATTGACGATAGGACGCTCGAGCGAGAACGACTGGCCAGTGAGCTCGGAGTCAGGCTCGCGAATAATCAATAGACAAACTTTGATAAATCAATATTGATCTATTGACGGATCTCGCGGCACCAATATACTGACCCACAGCAGCGCAACAGAGTATGTAGAGGCTCTGCTGCTAGTGAGAGGGAGGAGGACCTACGGGCCGCCTCCCTTCGCTTTTTCAGCCCCGAGAAAAGGTGGCCCATGCCAGTCAAAGAGGCCGATCTGCGCCAATACGTAGCTGCCGGCATTGTGCAGCGCACTGTGATAAAGAAGGCCGCCGATGGTTGGTTGCTGCAGATCCAGCTCGGAAGCGAGCTACATCCCCTCCAGAGGCAACGCGGTGGTAACCGCATCTTCAAAAGCCTCGATAAGCTCGCCGCTCTGATTGAAGAGCTCGGCCTGGGCGCATTCGAAGTCCAGCTAGCGGATTGAAAACTCATCTGACAGGCTTCTGTCACGGCGATTTAGCGCGAGGATGCGCCAGTAGTAGCCAACATGGAATAGAGATATGCCCGTAAAGTACCTGAGAGCCTGCACCCTTACTGCAGCTATGGCCGTCCTGGCCGGCTGTGGGAATGACTATGACGGTGGCTATTCAGCCGTCAGCGGATTCATGGGGCCGCTCGTTGTGATACAGGTTGCAGGAAGCGAAGCCACAGTTTCCCAAGTGGATATGATCAGGAACCGCGTCATGCACGCGGAGGTCTGGAGCGCCGAGAGCAAGGCCGAAAAGCTCTTGCTCACAAACACACAGGGAAAAACCTACGCCTTCGTGCGGGCCGTCGACGAGAAAGGCTTGGAGTGCCTGAACTGCGGTCTAGGCACCGGTCTTCCGAAATCGTGGCAACCACTCAAAAAACCGGAATAGGGACATCCGCTATGGGCTTTGTAGTTTTCTGCTGGCTAGTGATGGGAGTGATATGCGCGGTTATCGCCCTGGCCAAGGGGCGTAGCGCTATCGGGTGGTTTCTCTTGGGATGCCTCTTTGGCCCTCTGGCCCTGCTGTTTGCAGCAGCCATGTCAGCAACCCCGAGGCACCTACCCGCCCAGCCGGCACATGCTCTTAAAACGTGCCCCTATTGCGCTGAGCAGGTTCAGCGGCAGGCTGTTGTTTGCAGACACTGCGGGAAGAGCATCGGGGACATCATCAATCAACATCCGATGAAAGCTCAGTGGGACCATGAGTTAGAAAAGCTTCCACCTCGAAAGGTTAATAGGTGGGGATCATCTCCCGACTAAAAATAACTACAAAACCGCTGCCCTGCTCCCAAAGGATTAGTGAGATGAGCAAGCCGCTTAATGTAGAGAAGCAGAAATTTTTAGGAATATGGCGCCGCGCATTAGCTCTACCTGCCTTAAGCGACCTTAGTACGGAACTTGTTTCGGATTGGGCTAATCAAGCAGGACTGCATGTGTTGAGCGTAACGGAGCAGGACGCCGGAGCATTCCGACCAGTTCGAGCCATCGTATTGGCTACAAATCAAGGCGCAGCATGCTTTCCCAAAGTTCTTCATGAAAATGACTCGCAGTGGCTAGAAAATAGAAAAGCTGCCGACCACCAGGCTGGCCTATGGAAAAAGATGGAGTGGTTTTGCCCGCTCTGGATCGCTCAGGGAAAAATTAGCGAGCTACTCAGAGATGTAGAATACCGATCAAAAGACGAATCAATAAAACTATTCGACTATCACACATCAACTCTCTACACATTGCCATTTCAAGCTGTCTGCATCGCACAGCTTATTCCAAGCTCCAGAAGCCTAGCCGACTTCGCCCCTATTGCTAGAGAAGCATATCTAGCCTTCTACTCCGGACATAGAGCATCAAGTATCGCTGCACTGATCCCCGTTATAGAAGGTGGGCTTCAAAGGATATCTGGCTCGACGGCAAGCCTGCCGATTCCAGACCAGGTTGATCGAATCATTGATAGAGCCTGCACCCTTGCAGGACGCCTGCATTTCGACGATATGTGGGTGCCACGAGAGTATCTCACTACAAATTACTTATATGGCCAAGATGAGCGAGTTTTCGTCTTCGAAACTTTCCGCTCCTGGCTGAAAGACTCATTCTTCTGCCGAACAGGAGAATATGATGGAGTGACATGGTTAAATCGGCATCTTTTTGCCCATGGCACTTCAACCGAGTGGCAAAACTCCGCAAACTTCTGCCGACTAGTTGTTGCTCTGGCTACTCTGGGAGTGATTGAGTCTTGGCATGATGAATCACATCGTGTCTCGCTCTTCTTCCCAGAAATGAGCGAAGACAGCAAGCTGCTCTGGCAACAAGCCTTACTTCAAGCCCAAGCCCAGTTCGTCATAAAAAATCTAGAAGAGAAGATGTATCACTCGGAGGGGCGGACAGTACCAATTATGCCCACAGATGACGGAGTGTTGCTTCGTAAGGCTCGCCTACAGGATGAATGTATAAATGACTTGGTCCGCCCGCTGCGAAACGCAGGCTGGAGTGTTGAAGTCGGTGAGCCTGACGATAGAGCGCTACATATAAAAGTGATTGCAAGATCAGAGCACAAAAATATGTGCATCGCGCTTTTGTATAGTTGCGCCACCGGAAACAAACTCTACCGCGAGTTGGCCCAGTCCTGCGATGCAATACTCTATATCGGCGCTCCCTATCACCAAGACCAGTATGCATATGGCATTGATGTGCACGTTGGGCCTGTCGCAGGGTGGCAACCACCCAAGGCGTCTTCGGCCTAGGCGCGCCCCAAAGAGCAAGGCTTAACCAGCTTGTGAATGGCCACACCAGCCTCTGAAAGCTCGCATAGCCATGACTCGTCATGGATGAAGACCTTATCAAAAATCGAAAAAGCCTCCATCTGCACCAGTAACGGAGCCAGATACGACGCGGCGGCAACATAGTCCACAGCAGGGAGAGGCCAATTGTCATAGATGAGTAGCCAGTTGCTGGGGTACCGCTCAAAGCCGCCCTCCACCACCTTAGGAAGCTTTTCCGCTGCGTGATAGGCCATCGCACTAGCCCACTCGCGCTCCGGAGAATCACCACACCACCCTTCTCCTGGTAGATCCGCCTCGATATCGCTTCGTAGAATCTCAGCCGCCTTTCTCGCCTCTCCAGGCTTGAAATGCGGTGTGAAGTAGATATCCGGTCCAAGCCCGCTCTCACGCATAGCCTGGCCACGTGCAAAGTTAACTGGGACTGCCTCTGTATGCTCCACACCTATGGAGCTATCTGACATCGACAGGTGGAAGTCAGGCTTATCCCGGTGAACGAGAATCAGAGGGAAAGCAAGGCTTGTAGTCGGCAGGGTCGATAACAGATGGGCAATACAGTAGCGCTCCACGTGATGGCTCTGGCGCCGCTCTGAGCGCGCCGGAACACCAACCTCCATAACAGCAAGCTTAACCGCCAGCTCCTCGAAACTATTCGCAATGAGCATGATGCTCGCCCCCCAGCAAAGCCGAGCCTCGGCATTAATGAAATACCAGTCCACATGAGATTGGCAGAGGTACAGCAGAGGTACAGTGCCTGTATGGAGCGGCCGGTCTAAAATTGATCAAAGCCCAGTATATTCAATGGCTTAGGCTGTTGTATCCGGGTCTTGCAGGGTCTAGACTGGACGAGCCTCGGTGCATTGGGCTACGACTTGTAATCAGTAGGTCCCGGGTTCGATTCCTGGTGCCGGCACCATACGTATAAAAGCCCACCACTTGGTGGGCTTTTGCATTTCTGGCCAGCCGGCCAGAAATGCGGTTAAATTGTGTGGTTTTTCACACATTATTTGCGCCCTGCGCAGCTAGGAATGCCCTCCGTCGCAGTGATCGACCGACCACGTCATTTTCAAGTGATAATTCGGCACTAGTGATCAGCCTGATAGGCGAGCCTTAAGGACGATAGATGTTGTACCCCGTGATTATCTGCGGTGGCGCTGGTAGCCGCCTGTGGCCCGCCTCCCGCGAGAAGCACCCGAAACCGTTCCTGCCGCTGCCTGACGGCCAGTGTTTGCTCCAGAAAACCCTGCTTCGGGCGGCCCGCCTTGAGGGCGTTAACGACATCCTGACCGTTACCAATCAAGAGCTGTTCTTCACCACCGAAGACCTCTACCGGACAGTCAAACAGTCGCCAGAAATTGCGCTCAACTACATTCTCGAACCGACTGGCCGTAACACAGCAGCGGCCATTGCTAGTGCGGCGCTCTATCTACTGCGTCGCCACGGTCCTGATGCCACCATGCTGGTGCTTCCTGCCGACCATCTGATCCAAGATGAAAAAGCCTTCGCCAATGCAGCCCAGCAGGCCAAGGCATTAGCTCAGGAGGGTTATCTGGTGACCTTCGGCATCGAGCCGACCTATGCCGAAACGGGTTTTGGCTATATAGAAGCCGACACCAGCGGCAACCTTGAGCAAGGCATGCGCGTCACGCGCTTCGTGGAAAAACCGGATTTGGCGACCGCACAAGGCTATTGCGCTGCCGGCAACTTCTACTGGAACTCGGGCATGTTCTGCTTCCAGGCCGGCGTACTGGTCAATGAGATGCGAGCTCACTCCCCGGATGTACTTGATGCAGTGGAGGCCACGCTCGCAGCTTCGACCTACTCGGATAACGACCAACGGCTCCGCCTTGATGCCAGTAGCTTCAGCAAGGCTCCGGACGTCTCTATCGACTATGCCTTGATGGAGCGCTCCGATCATGTCGCGACTGTTCCCTGCGCCATCGGCTGGAGCGATATCGGTTCATGGTCCGCCATGAGCGAGCTAGTCAAGGCTGACGCACAGGGCAATCGCTTCACCGGCGAGACAGTGCAGCACTCTGCGACCAACAACTTCGTGCATAGCCCTGATCGCCTGACGGCACTCGTTGGCGTACAGGATCTCATCGTGGTGGACACTCCCGACGCGCTTCTAATCACGCATAGAGCACATGCCCAGGATGTCAAACACATTGCAGGGCAACTCAAGCACAGCGGGCATGAGGCCTATCTGGCGCACCGCACTGTTCATCGCCCCTGGGGAACCTATACAACACTTGAGGAAGGCGAGCGCTTTAAGATCAAGCGCATCGTCGTTAAGCCTGGAGCCTCACTCTCCCTACAGATGCATCATCATCGCAGCGAGCACTGGATTGTGGTCAGCGGCGTAGCACTGGTCATCAATGGTGATAGCGAGCTGATCCTGAATAGCAACGAATCGACGTTCATTCCCGCGGGCCACAAGCACCGCCTCGCCAACCCCGGGGTCATCGAGCTAGTCCTCATTGAGGTGCAGAGCGGTGACTATCTGGGCGAAAACGACATCGTGCGATTCGATGACAAGTACGGCCGGTCATAAGCCATCCGGACTCTCTACCGCATAAGCACCTGCTAGAGCCCTCGGGCTGGCCGGTCTCTGACGAATCAAGACACTACCGATGAAGGTATTGCACTTCTATAAGACCTATTATCCCGACTCTGTCGGCGGGGTCGAACAGGTCATTTTTCAGATCGCCAGCGGCGTTGCCGACTTGGGCATCAGCACTGATGTGCTCTCGCTCAGCAAACAAGCCACCCCGCAGCCTGTCGATCTGGGCAGTCACAAGGCTTACAAGGCCAAGTTGAACCTGCAGATAGCGTCTACTGGATTCTCCCTCTCAGCATTAGGCATGTTCCGCAAGCTGGCTAGGGAGGCCGACATCATCCACTACCACTTCCCCTGGCCCTTCATGGATCTGGTGCATCTGGCCAGCCGCCCGAACAAACCCAGTCTGGTCACTTACCACTCCGACATTGTGCGCCAGGCGACGCTACTCAAACTGTATCGCCCGCTGATGCACAGCTTCTTGGGCAGCGTCGACGCCATAGTGGCAACATCACCGAACTATCTGTACAGCAGCCCGGTCCTTCGGCGACATTGCGACAGAACCCGAGTGATCCCCATAGGGCTGGACAAGGCTGCCTACCCCGCGCCCTCACCAGCCAACCGTAATCGCTGGCGGCAACTCTGTGGCGAACGATTCTTCCTATTCGTGGGCGTTCTACGCTACTACAAAGGGCTGCATATCCTACTTGAGGCGATGAAAGGTGCGCCCTATAAGCTAGTGATAGTCGGTGCGGGCCCGGTTGAGGAGGAGCTCAAGACCCAGGCTCAAGCCAACCGACTGGATAACGTTTTCTTTGTCGGCGCCGTATCCGACGACGACAAGGTTGCCTTGCTAGACCTCTGCTATGCCGTTACCTTCCCCTCCAACCTGCGCTCGGAAGCCTTTGGCATCTCCCTGCTGGAAGGCGCCATGTACGGCAAGCCGATGATCTCCAGCGAGATAGGCACAGGCACTAGCTACATCAACCAGCATGCGCAAACCGGGCTGGTAGTCCCCCCGAGCGACCCCGTGGCTTTCCGACAGGCCATGGATCACCTGTGGGCACATCCCGAGCAGGCCAAGCAGATGGGACGCCAGGCAGAAAACCGGTATTGGGAATACTTTACCGCCAAACGCATGGCGGAAGGTTACGACAACCTCTACCGACAACTGCTTGCCCAGCACGGCCAGAACAGCAGCAGGGTGGCTACCCCCACGTCCTGAACCCGGCCACTACGAGCCTATATTTCTCATTAGTTATCCGCCGGAATGCCCGGCCGAACAAGGAAAGACACCATGCCCCGTAAAGTTGCACTCATTACTGGCGTAACGGGACAGGACGGCGCCTACCTCGCGCGCTTCCTGCTGGAAAAAGGCTACGAAGTTCATGGCATCAAGCGTCGCGCCTCCTCCTTCAATACCGATCGCATCGACGATCTGTACCAGGATCCGCACACCAAGAACCGCAACCTGATCCTGCACTACGGCGACCTGACCGATACCAGCAACCTGGTGCGCATCATCCAGCAGTGCCAGCCGGACGAGATCTACAACCTCGGCGCCCAGAGCCATGTGGCTGTTTCCTTCGAGTCCCCCGAGTACACCGCAGACGTTGATGCCATGGGTGCCCTGCGAGTTCTCGAAGCCATACGCATCCTCGGCCTGGAAAAGAAGACCCGTTTCTACCAGGCCTCGACCTCCGAGCTCTATGGCCTGGTGCAGGAAATCCCACAGAAGGAGACCACGCCCTTCTACCCGCGTTCACCCTATGCAGTTGCCAAGCAGTTCGCCTTCTGGATGACGGTCAACTATCGCGAGGCATATGGCATCTACGGCTGCAACGGCATCCTCTTCAACCACGAATCGCCGCTGCGCGGCGAAACCTTCGTCACCCGCAAGATCACTCGCGGCCTGACCCGTATCGCCGTAGGCCTGCAGGACTGCCTGTACATGGGCAACATGAACGCCCTGCGCGACTGGGGCCATGCCCGCGACTACGTGGAAATGCAGTGGCTCATGCTGCAGCAGGACAAGCCTGACGACTATGTCATCGCCACCGGCCGCCAGTACTCGGTACGCCAGTTCATCGAAGTCTCGGCCAAGGAGCTGGGCGTCAGCATCGAGTGGCGCGGCGAGGCCGAGGAAGAAGTCTGCGTGGTCGTCGACGTGGCCAACGAGGCCGTGACCGGCATGAAGGCCGGAGACATCATCGTGCGCGTCGACCCACGGTACTATCGCCCGACCGAAGTGGAAACCCTGCTCGGCGACCCCTCCAAGGCCAAGCGCGACCTAGGCTGGGAACCGAAGATCAGCTTCGAGGAGCTGGTGGCCGAAATGATCAGCGAAGACCTCAAGCTGGCGCAGCGTGATGCGCTGGTCGAGCAGAGCGGCTACAAGATCATGTCCTACCACGAGTAAGAGGGGAGTCCGATATGCACAAGCTCCCTCTCAACACCCGTATCTACGTGGCCGGTCATCGTGGCATGGTCGGCTCCGCCATCGTGCGCAAGCTCCAGGCCGAGGGTTACCAAAATATCATCACGCGCACCCACGCCGAGCTGGATCTGACCTCGCAGCCGGCCGTCCAGGCATTTTTCCAGGAGAACCCGGTCGACTACGTCGTGCTGGCCGCCGCCAAGGTCGGCGGGATACATGCCAACAACGAATATCCGGCCGACTTCATCTACGAAAACCTGATGATCCAGTGCAACGTCATTCATCAGGCGTTCGCAGCCGGGGTTCGCAAACTGCTGTTCCTCGGCAGCTCCTGCATCTACCCGAAGCTGGCCAGCCAGCCCATGCAGGAAAACGCCTTGCTGACCGACGTACTGGAGAGCACCAACGAGCCCTATGCGGTAGCCAAGATCGCCGGCATCAAGCTCTGCGAGTCGTACAACCGGCAACATGGCACCGACTACCGCTCGGTTATGCCGACCAACCTCTACGGTCCGTACGACAACTACCACCCGGAAAACAGCCATGTGATTCCGGCACTGATTCGCCGTTTCCACGAGGCCAAGCAGGCCAAGGCTGAAGAGGTAGTGATCTGGGGCACAGGCACGCCCATGCGCGAGTTCCTGCATGTCGATGACATGGCTGCAGCCTGCCTGCATGTCATGAATATCGATACCGATACTTATCAGGCCAACACGCAGCCCATGCTGTCCCACATCAATGTGGGTACCGGGACTGACGTCACCATCCACGAGCTGGCCCAGACCCTGGCCGAAGTCGTTGGTTTCAGTGGCAAAGTGGTCTTCGACACCAGCAAACCTGATGGCACGCCTAGAAAGCTGATGGATGTTAGCCGCTTGAAACGACTTGGCTGGCAGGCCTCGATTGAACTGAAGGAAGGGCTGGCGTCTGCATATGAGTGGTATGTGGCCCACCAGCACAACCACACTACTCGGCTCTAGGCCCGTTATGCTTTTCACCTTCACCAAAGACCTTTACAAGCTCAGAAATATAATTCTCGAGCTTGTAAAGCGAGACTATCAGCAGCAGAACCAAGGCTCCTATTTGGGGTTCATCTGGAATTACCTGCAGCCCCTGCTCTTCGTCAGCGTGCTGTATGGCGTTATTGCATTTGGCTTCCGACATACTCCAAACAATACCGAAATTCCTTTTGGCCTATACCTTCTCAGCGGCATGACCTGCTGGCTATATTTCTCCTCCAACTTGATCTCGATAACCGGTGTCATTCGATCCTATTCCTTTCTTGTGAAAAAAATTGAATTCCGCCTGAGCATCCTGCCCTTGGTCAAGCTATTGAGCTCACTGCCTCCTCATGCCGTGCTTGTAACGCTGATGCTACTGCTGGCCCATTTCAATGGCTTTACCCTCGGCCTCCACAACCTGCAGCTGCTCTATTATTACCTCTGCATGGCAGTCTTCTTAATGGGCTTTGGCTGGATTACCTCTGCCGCCAGCCTGTTCGTACGCGACATCACGAATGGCATCGCGGTGATCACCCAGTTCGGCCTTTGGCTAACGCCTATATTCTGGAACGCGCAGACCCTGCCAGAACAGCATCAATGGTTGCTTCGCCTGAATCCGGCAAACTACCTTGTCACCGGTTATCGGGACAGTCTCAGCGGCGGCCATTACTTCTGGGAGCGCCCCGAAGACATGCTGGCATATTGGGCCATCACAGCCATTACACTCGTTATTGGCGCGATCACCTTTAAACGATTGAAACCGCATTTCGCAGAGGTGATCTAGTGGATAACCTTGCCATCAGCATACAAGACGTATCCAAGGCTTATAAACTTTATAAGTCGAGCTCCGATCGACTAAAGGAAGCGCTGCATCCGCTCGCCAGGAAATACCATCGCGACTTTTATGCAGTCAGGAATCTCAGCCTAGATATTGGCAAGGGCGACATTATCGGAATACTGGGCCGCAACGGTTGTGGCAAGTCCACCCTGCTCAAGCTCATCAGTGGCGTACTACAACCCAATACCGGCAGCATCCGGGTGAATGGCAAGATCACGGCACTGCTGGAACTGGGCGCAGGATTCAACCCAGAGTTCACTGGGCGACAGAACATCGCGTTCTACTCGACCCTGCTTGGCCTGGACAGCGCACAGGTCGCTGCGGCAACGCCCAAGATTATTGAATTCGCGGAACTCAATGAATTCATAGATCAGCCCGTTCGCACTTACTCCAGCGGCATGAAGTCTCGACTCGGCTTTGCCGTGGCCATTCATGTCGACCCAGACATTCTCATCCTTGACGAGATATTGGCCGTTGGTGATGCGCTGTTCAAGCGCAAGTGCTACGCCAAAATGCAGGAATTTTTCGAGGCCGGCAAGACCATCATCTATGTCTCGCATGAAATCGATTCGATTTCCCAACTTTGCAAGCGCGCCATCTTCATGGATGCCGGCGAAATCATCTGCGACGGCCCAGCCAATGTGATAGTAAAAAAATACCACCAATACCTCTACTCTCCGCCCGAGACGCAAAAGATACTCAAGGCAACATTTAAAGATTCTGGCAATGTGCCCGACCAGCATACCCCCGCGGCCACCCACTCGCCGAACTCGGCATATCACATCGATAACTTCACCCCCAAATCGCTCATTGAATATCGAAATGAAGATATCGACATAGACACACCACTCATTCTCGACGACAGCGGCAAACCGGTGAACGTACTGGTCTTTGGCCAGCGCTACAAATATGTCGTCACCTACACATCCCGCTCGCAGAAGACCTTCTCAAACGTCGCCTTCGGCTTCGAAATAAAGAACCAGAAGGGGCTCGCGATCTGCTCGATAGAATCGACACGCTCATATACGCAAGGCCTGACCTGTAAACAACTCATGCCAGGCGAGAAGATCACCGCATCCTTTGAGTTTCATGCTCGATTCCCCGGCGGCGTATATTTCACCAACCATGGCATCTCTTCATTTGCCAATGGTGAACAACAAGTTCTTAACCGGAAGGTCGACGCATACTGTTTCAAAGTCATGGATTCGTCACAGCGCATTTACGGCGGCCTGTACTCCGGAATCGACACGGTCTTTATTGACTCTTATAACAACCAACTAGAATTCCCTGTCTGCTAGGCTAATCGATGATCATCTGGCTCGCCTCTTACCCCCGCAGTGGTAATACGTATTTCAGGGTACTCCTGAATAGCATTTTTGGAGTAAGAACCTACTCCATTCATAATGACACCCATGACATCGCCGCGGATCAACCCACGTCAGAAGTTGTCGGCCACGAGCATCTCCCGGATAATTTTGACCTGGCGCATGCCCGCCTTAGCGACAACATCTACGTCATAAAGACACATACTCCGCCGCAGAACGAAACTGACAAGGCAATCTACCTTGTGCGCGATGGCCGGGAGAGCACCGTCTCTTACCACAAGTACCTGAAGAACTTCTATTCCTCTCCGCTTGCTCTGTACGACGTCATTACCGGCGCAGCCGCTTTCGGTACATGGGGGGAGCATGTCAACAGTTGGTCACCTCAAACCCGGCCAAACACCCTGCTGATAAAATTTGAAGATCTCGTCAGCGCCCCGGAAGAGTTCTATCCTCGCATAGCCGACTTTATCGGGATCCCCGCGTCAAAACAGCAAGCACCCTCATTCAAAGAACTGCAGGCAATCAATCCGAAATTCTTCAACTCCGGCAAGAAAGACTCTTGGCTCCATCGGATGTCAGAGGAAGAGCAGCTTGCATTCTGGATGACGAACCACGAACAAATGAAAGCCATGGGGTACTCAGATAACACCCCCGCGCTTCTCAATAGCGAATACGCTCCATTCTTCCTGTCGCTCGGCCGCCAGTTCAACAAGCAGTTCCAGCGCGCCAATGCTGCTGCCCAACCACGCATACAAAAACTGGAACAAGAAAAAGCCGAACTTCTTGCAGACCTAGAAGCCACCAGAAAAAAATTTGATGAGATGAAGCGTCAACAGCGGGAGACAGATGCGCAACTGACCGAGCTAAAGCAGAGCAACAGCGCCATGGGCCGAGAAATAGAGTCGCTCATGAAGATCAAAAGACACGTTGACCTATTGGCCAAACAGTCCGCTCTCCGAACCCCACGAAAAGCCTGGCACATTTACAGACAACTTATCGAAATCTCCAATACTGCAGATCACACATGAACGAACTCGGAATACTTGTCTTCGGACACACCAGACCTCTTCTTCTGGCTGACACTCTGGAAAGCCTGAAAATCCAAGGGCACATAGACAAAGTCGACCTCTGGATTGATGGTGACCAGGGTATTTCCGACCTGCGCAACAAGATTGCCCTTTGTCACAAAATAGCTGACGACTACCAGGTTCGGAACAAGTTCTATCATCGCGGCCAACTGGGCTTTCGCAAGATGATCTTGTTGGCAATGCAGCATGCCGTGCAGAACTACAAGTACATCATCCTCCTTGAGGACGATTGCTTCCCCACTAAGGATGCAGTCGATATCTTTATTTCGGAGCTGCAGGCCGTCGAGCATGATGAGCAGGTGTTTTCCGTCTATGGCCACCCCTTCCTGGTCGCTGAAGAGAGTGGCTACTGCTCACGCTTCCAAGGCTGGGGCTGGGCCACGACCTCGGAAAAACTTGCTCCCTATCTCAGCAAGTTGATCGACTGCTATTCGATGTATGAAAGAGATTTCCTGGCCTTTACCCGTGACGCGCTGACGCCGGAAATCCTGGAGCGTCTCGACGTGACCCCGCCACGCCTTCCCTCCGAGACTCTAACCAAGTTCTTTGCCTGGGATGAAACACTGGCCTTGCTCACGGCACTGGATAAGCGCACACACAAGCCCACGGCCAAGCGCATTATTTATAACTGCGGCATCGGTGAGGGTGCTTCTCGCTTTGCTATTGATCCCAAATTCTTGGCTCCACCTTTCAACCTTGTACCTCACAAGGAAATCTGGAGCTATTTCTGATGAAGCTGTTCATCGCTGACCCGGCCTTATCCAGCTTTCAAGGCCACCATTTTTCGCTGACCCGTACCTTCAGCGAAGCCGCCAGCAAGCACGACTTGCGCATTATTTGGCTGGTAAGCAAGCGCCTTCCGCATGGCGACTACAACCTCTCGGGGAATGTGACCATTGAGCGCGCATTTTCCGAAGGGACCTATGACGCTTATGCGCAAGCCAAAAAAAGTGCGAGCCTGATTCAGCCGCCCCCCAAAAGCCGGCTCTATCGGAAAGCCCAAGTACTGTACATGCGCATGCCGGCACCTTTGCGAATCATGGCGAAGACTGTTCTGCGGAGAATAAAGCCATTTGACCGGCTCATTTCCGCCACTGCGCAATCGCATGCACCACAGGCACCGACAAAGCGCCAGCATGAAGAGCTCATGCATACGCTCAAAAAGTATCCGTACTCCCCCGAGGACAGTATTTTCTTTCACACCAGCGATGCTCAAACCTACTTCACTATCGTCGAGCTCTTCGTCAAGTCGTTGCCCCCAGAGCAATGGCACACACTGCCCAGCCTTCATCTTTCGACTCCTTACGATGAAGGCATAATGCCGCACAATAAAACGACCATCACCGCGGCCACCTCTATCCGCTACCTCCGGTCTCTCAACCTCATTGACCGCCAGGTTTTCCTGCATGCCGAGAACGACTTGCTGGCCGAGCACCTGTCACAACAGTGGTCCGCACCGGTCAAACCTCTTTTCATTCCTCAAAGCCCCCTGCCGGGCGAAGCTCAGGCCCGGCCAACACGGGCAATTACCTTTTCCTATCTAGGTGCGGCCCGCGAAGAGAAAGGCTTTATTTATCTTGCCGGCGCCATCGAGGAATTCCTCGCCGCCTGCAAGCGCGACGATATTCGATTCGAACTGCAGGCCTCTCCGCAGATTGTGGGCTATGCCCCGGCCATCAAGGCTGCAGTTGACAGGCTCATGTCAATTAGTGACTCGCGCCTGCATATCATTACCCGGCCACAAAGCCCCGCAGACTACGACGCCGCCTTGAGCCGATCCGACGTCCTGCTGCTTTGCTACGACCCCAGTCGTTATGCCGTACGCAGCTCCGGCATCATTTTCGAGGCACTGGCAAACGGAAAGATCGCCATTACCACGGAGGCGACCTTTCCCAGCCACATCGCTCAGGAAGCCGGCCTGTCCGTCAGCTACTTATCCAACAGCGACTTTATCAACTGCATCATGAAGATCGCGGACAACTACGACCATTATCAGAAAAATGCCCAGGCACGGAGCCGCAGATTCTTGGAGGAGGTTTCACCAGATAAATTTTTCATGGACATTCGGAGCGGTAGAGCTTCTGCGCACAGCTTCGAAGAGCAACAATCAACCGCAATACCAGCGGAGCTCCCGCTTGGAACTCCCTATAGAAAACTGATCTAAACATTTGGAGATGCATATGACAAAAGTACTGATTCTCGGTGGCGACGGATTTTGCGGCTGGCCAACCGCCCTGCATCTCTCGGCACAGGGGCATGAGATTGCAATAGTCGACAATCTTTCCCGTCGTAACATCGATAACGAACTGGAGGTCGACTCGCTGACCCCGATTCGCCCAATCGGCAAGCGTCTCTCCAAGTGGAAAGAGCTGAGCGGAAAGAATATCGAGTTCTACAACATCGATATTGCCGATAACTATGACCGCCTGCTGAATCTGATCAAAGAGTGGAAGCCAGAAGCTATCGTGCACTTTGCCGAGCAGCGTTCCGCACCTTATTCGATGAAATCCTCGCAGCATAAGCGCTATACCGTTTCGAATAACATCAATGCCACCCACAACCTCCTGGCGGCGGTTGTTGAGTCCGGTCTGGACATCCACCTGATCCACCTGGGCACCATGGGCGTTTACGGCTACGGCACCGCCGGCATGAAAATCCCAGAAGGCTACCTGGAAGTGAATGTCACCACGGACAGTGGCGAACAGATCAAACAGCAGATTCTGTACCCAGTTAATCCTGGCAGCATCTACCACATGACCAAGACGCAGGATCAGCTGCTCTTCTCCTACTACAACAAGAACGACAAGACCCGTGTCACCGACTTGCACCAGGGAATTGTCTGGGGTACCCAGACCGAACAGACCAAGCTATCGGAAGACCTGATCAACCGCTTCGACTACGACGGTGACTATGGCACCGTACTCAACCGTTTCCTGGCACAGGCAGCCGTCGGCTATCCCCTGACCGTGCACGGTACTGGCGGGCAGACCCGTGCCTTCATCCATATTCAAGATACGGTGAAGTGCATCGAGCTTGCGCTCAACAACCCGCCGAAGCACGGGGAAAAGGTCAAGATCATCAATCAGATGACCGAAACCCATCGTGTGCGCGACCTTGCCCAGATGGTTGCACGCATCGCCGGCGCCACAGTTGAGCTGGTGCCCAACCCGCGCAACGAGGCCGATGAAAACGATCTGATCGTCGAGAACGAGACCTTCCTCAACCTCGGTCTGAACCCGATTAAGCTGGAAGATGGACTGCTGGACGAAGTCACCTGCATTGCCAAGAAATATGCTGATCGTTGTGATCGCAGCAAAATCCCGTGCTACTCGACATGGACTGCAGCGAACAAGGCAGGCAAGCCGGCTACTCACTAACGCTCGAGCAGATGCAGGCTTGGCAACGGGCCTGCATTGGACTAGATGATCAGTATTGTTATCCCCACATTCAATGCCGCGCCCTATATCGGGGACACCCTTCGTAGCCTGCTATCACAACAGCTGCATGCCCCACTCGAACTCATTATCGTGGATGGCCAGTCCACGGATGACACCTTGCAGATCTGCCAGTGTTTTAGAGAGGAAGTAGCAAGCACATCTTGCATGAGTCCCAAGCGAGATATTTCCATATCGATTTACAGTGAACCAGATACTGGCATGTATGACGCATTGGCCAAAGGATTGCGGCTAGTGCAAGGCGATATCGTGGGCTACCTCAATGCCTCTGACATCCTGCTACCCGGCGCCCTGATCGCTGTTGAGCAAGCATTCTCGAAGCATCCACATATCCGCTGGGTGACCGGCTGGAACAGCTTCATGGACGTTGACGGAGTTATTACCTCCTCCAAACTGCCATTCGGCTACCCTCGGCAACTCATCCAGAGCTATTTCTATGGTCAATATAACAATCACATCCAGCAGGAAAGCACCTTTTGGTCACGTTCTCTGCTGGCAGACATAGATTTCTCGCGCCTGAAAAGCTACAGGTATGCGGGTGACTTTTATCTATGGCACTGTTTTTCCGAGAATCATACTTTGTGGACCCTGAACGCCCTTGTCGGTTGTTTCAGAAAGCATCCTGGGCAACTGTCTAGCGCTCTTGAGGGCTACCATGCAGAAGCGCTTCGAATTACTGGAGGGGAAACCAGCGGCATCTTGATTGCAGGCATTTACCGAATGCTTAATCATTTCCCCAACTTCATCAAGACGCGCATCCACCCCACATTAATTCGCCGATAATAACTGATGCATATCCAAGCCAGAAAATTCATCCCCCCTATCGAGAGCCTTCGTGCACTGGCAGTTTCCCTTGTCGTACTTTTTCACCTTGAGATCGACTTGTTCAAAGGTGGCTTCATCGGTGTCGACATATTCTTTGTCATATCTGGATTTCTAATTACACGTAATCTGGCCGAGGAGATCAATGCGGGGAAATTCAGTTTCTATCGATTCTATACTCGACGAGCAGCACGACTACTCCCGGCACTCTTCACCGCCACACTCATTACGCTGGCCGGCGCATACCTAATCCTCGCCCCAGCAGACTTGGAAAACCTCGGCCACAGCGCCATTTATGCTGTCTTGTCTCTGTCGAATATTTTCTTTCTTCTCGACTCGGGCTACTTCGATATCAACTCCCAACTCAAGCCCCTGCTACATACTTGGTCGTTGTCCGTTGAAGAGCAGTTCTACCTGCTATGGCCACTCTTCGTCTTCCTCACCGTACGACGCCTGGGCCATAATGGACTTAAAAACACGGTACTGATTGTCGGCGGACTGTCTCTGTTGGCCGCACTCTATTACGCCAATCGCCAACCGGAAGCCGTTTTCTTTTTGACCCCCTTTCGAGCCTATCAGTTTGCGCTAGGTGCCATTGTCGCCCTACTTCCCGTTCCACGCCCCGGCAATACTCAGAGACTCGTCAGTCTCGCCAGCATTTTCTTCATTCTTCTGCTCGCCTATTTCATCACTCACTCCAGTCGGTATCTCATTAGCGCAGTAGCACCCGCAGTCTGCACTTCGACATTCATCTGGGCCTGCCAAAGCAGCACTAACAGCCAATCCTTTTTTACACGGCTCACCCAATGGATAGGCCGCAGGTCGTACTCCATATACCTAGTGCATTGGCCACTTATTGTGCTCTGGAAAATTGCCACGGACTACAGTCTATCAATAGCCGACACCGGAGTGCTCCTAACGCTCACCATAGTGGGCGGCGCTCTATTGCACGAGAGCGTGGAAAAGAAATTTCGCTTCCATTCCGGGCGCTCCAGCCATTTCAAAGCTAATACATTAGCAATGACTTTCGCCTCTATGCTGGCAATTTGTTTTATTGGCGCGCATTACTGGGGCATGGATGGCCTAAAGTCACGCGTCCCACAGGAAATGCAAATTTTTTCGAAAGGGCTAGATAAGGAATGGGAGTCTCGACAGACCGCATTAAGAACAGGCCGATGCAACCTCCCGCCCAACACATTCACCTATAAAACTTACGACGCCGATTATTGCTCAAACCCGCCAAAGGGTAAGAGGTCGTATTTAATTATTGGCGACAGCTTTGCCTCTGATGCATACCTTGTTTTCAGCAAAGCTTACCCAGATATATATTTTGGCCAACTCACCTTGCCAGGGTGTTTGCTTCAGCTCCCCAAACGTTTCGAGAATCAGAAGCAAGCCGAGTGTATTCATCTATACCAACTCGCTCTCGACAACCTCGTCAACAACCCAAACTATACGGGCATCATTCTCTCATCAAACTGGGCGCACGGCCATTATTACAAGATTGAGGACTTCTATAGTTTCTTCAAAACAAAAAAACTCGACATCTATCTAATTGGGCAAAGAATCAGATTTCATAATTCACTCCCATCCATACTCAGCTCCTCTACCTCTATGAAGCTAGGAATTGAGCGTGCGAATCACTTGATACGCGAACATGAGTTTATGGTTAATGAAAACATCCGAAAGAAAATTGACGGAAAGCTAAACTTCGTTGACTTCATCAAGCTACAGTGCCCAGACCAATGCAGCATCGTCGATAGCAACAACCAGATGCTCTACCTCGATGACAGCCATCTTTCTATGGCTGGGGCCCAGCTAATCGCAAGCAGAATAAAAGAACAATTTCCCAATATTGAAGACCTGAAGACACTCACTCGATGAGCATTACACTTAGCGTCATTATGGTCGTCAGGAATGACAAGCTGCGTTTCCGCCGAGCACTCGCCAGTGTAATGGCACAAAAAACCGAGGAGTTGGAAATCATCGTTATCGACGGTGGCTCTACCGACGGAACTCTGGATGAGATCACGGCGCATCAAGATCAGCTTCATTACTGGGAGTCGGGTCTCGACAAGGGCATTGCGGATGCCTTCAATCGAGGCATAGCGCGGGCTCGCGGTGAATTTGTCTCCACCCTCAACAGCGACGATATCTGGGAGCCTGACACCCTGCGCCAGGTATTGGAGAGCCGCAAACGTCATCCACAAGCCTCAGTTCTCTGTGGCGCTATACGCTATCTGGATCCCGACAGTGGCTACAGCTACACGCGCTACCCCTCCCCCGCGGCACTAAAGTACAGGATGTGGGTATTCCACCCTTCGCTGTTCGCCTCCCGTGCCGCCTATGCGCGGGTGGGTGGCTATAAGCCACAATACACGCACGCCATGGACTCGGAGTGGTGCCATCGGGCACTGGCTCTTGGTGAGCAGTTTGCAGTCGTGCCTGCCGTACTGGCAAATATGTCGCTCGGCGGCCTGAGTGATCGCGACTTCACGATAAGCTTGCAGCAGTATCGTGACTCAGTCATCCGCAACGGGCTGTGCGGTCGCCTGGAGGCATGGATCTACTATGCATTCTTTCTCACCCTGAAGAAGGCGATGCAGTTCTCCCTGTTTACCCCCATCAAGAAACTACGCGACCTTTTGATTCACAGGAATGACTAAGTAGAAACCAGTACCTCAAGGGTACTCCGCGCTGTTCGCTTCCAATCAAATCGTGCGAGCTGCTCGGGAATACGAGCAACGCATTCTGCATAGGCATCCTGATCGATCAACAGCCGCTCGATACCGGCGCAAATGCTCGCGACCTGCAACGGATCGACCAGACACCCACCACCACCGGCGACTTCAGGCATCGCGCTGCAATTGCCAGTGACAACCGGTACGCCGAACTGAAAAGCCTCTAGTATCGGCAAGCCGAAGCCTTCATAGAGCGAAGGCATCAGTAGCAGTCTGGCTTGCGAGTACAGGTATCCAAGCTCGTCCGCGCTGACGGCCCCGAGGACAACTACATCCGGCCGAATACCTAGTTCCTCAACCCACTGTTCGAGATCAACCAGCCAGCCATGCCCACCCGCCAGCACCAACGGATAAGATGACCTCAATGTGGTCGGAAGTTGCGCATAAGCCCCGAGCATGCGCCGAATGTTCTTGCGCGGCTCGGGCGTACCGACGAACAAGAGGTACTGCTGCGGCAGAGGACGTGTAAAGGCTCCTGGCTGCAGGCGAGTCACGCCACTGGGTATGACCCGGATTTTGTCCCGGGCTCCGGGAAAATAGTGTTCGAGATCGCTGCGACTCGACTCGGAGATGGTAATAATACGCGCAGCCTGACGCAGCGAATGCGGCATCTGCAGACGCTCGGACCAGTACTGTAGGCGCTTCATCGTCTCGGGGAAGCGTTTCCAGGTCAGGTCGTGGATCGTCACGACGGTCCGTACGGATGAGGGCATAAACAGCGGCAGGTGATGTCGTGGCGACCAAAACACATCGATTGCGTCGCGCCGGAGCTGACGCGGTACGCCAACTTGGTACCAGAAGTGCTCGGCCAGTGTGCCGATCTGTCCGGAGAGGCGCACGGTGACGTTCGACTTGTTTATGAATGGCGCGTCGAAGGCCTGGTCACAGTAGAGAAACCACTGCACGTCTTGCGCGTCGGTGAGAATGCTCAACAACTCCCAAGTATAACGACCTATACCTGACAGAGGCCTGCTTAGCGGCCTGCAATCGACACCTACTCTCAACATCTGCGTCTCTTCTGTACGGGGAAGGGCAAGAACAGCCCGCTAAACGGCTGGCGAGTCCCTTGCAAAGCATAATTACACCCGACAAGCTAGCCGCCTTCAATTTCAATCCGACACTTTGGGCATTGCATGCGCATTCTGGTTACCGGCGGAGCCGGTTTCATCGGGTCTGCTTTGGTTCGCCACCTGCTGAACCATACTGATCACGAAGTACTCAACCTCGACAAGCTCACCTACGCCGGCAACCTCGAGTCGCTGGCCAGCGTCGAACACCACCCGCGCTACCAGTTCGTCCAGGCCGATATCGGCGACCGTGCCACCGTCGGCCGGGTGCTGGGCGAGTTCCAGCCGGACGCGATCATGCACCTGGCGGCCGAATCCCATGTCGACCGCTCCATCGACGGCCCGGGTGAGTTCATCCAGACCAACATAGTCGGCACCTACAACCTGCTCGAAGCCACCCGCGCCTACTGGTCGGCCCTGCCGGAGGCGCGCAGGCAGGCCTTCCGCTTCCACCACATATCCACCGACGAGGTGTACGGCGACCTGCATGGCGTGGACGACCTGTTCACCGAAACCACGCCCTATGCCCCCAGCTCGCCCTACTCGGCCAGCAAGGCGGCCTCCGACCACCTGGTACGCGCCTGGCAGCGCACCTACGGCCTGCCGGTGCTGCTGACCAACTGCTCGAATAACTACGGGCCGTTCCACTTCCCGGAAAAGCTCATCCCGCTGGTGATTCTCAATGCCCTCGACGGCAAGCCGCTGCCGGTCTATGGCGACGGCTCGCAGGTACGCGACTGGCTGTTCGTCGAGGATCATGCTCGCGCCCTGTTCAAGGTGGTGAGCGAAGGCCAGGTCGGCGAGACCTACAACATCGGCGGCCACAACGAGCAGAAGAACATCGAGGTGGTGCGTAGCATCTGTGCCCTGCTGGAAGAGTTGGCGCCCAACAAGCCAGCCGGCCTGGCGCGCTATGAAGACCTGATCACCTTCGTCAAGGATCGACCCGGCCACGACCAGCGCTACGCCATCGATGCCGGCAAGATCCAGCGCGAACTGGGCTGGGTGCCGGAGGAAACCTTCGCCAGCGGCCTGCGCAAGACCGTGCAGTGGTACCTGGACAATCTGGAATGGTGCCGCCACGTGCAGGACGGCAGCTATCAACGCGAACGCCTGGGAGCCAGCGCATGAAAGGCATCATCCTCGCCGGTGGATCCGGCACCCGCCTGCATCCCATTACTCTGGGCGTATCCAAGCAGCTGCTGCCGATCTACGACAAGCCGATGATCTACTACCCGATCTCGGTACTGATGCTGGCCGGTATCCGCGACATCCTGATCATCTCCACGCCCCACGACTTGCCGCAGTTCGAGAAGATGCTGGGCGACGGCAGCCAGTTCGGCGTGCGCTTCCAGTATGCCGAGCAGCCCTCGCCGGATGGCCTGGCCCAGGCATTCCTGATCGGCGAGCAGTTCATCGGCAAGGATCCGGTGTGCCTGATCCTTGGCGACAACATCTTCCACGGCCAGCACTTCAGCGAAATGCTCCTGCGCGCCGCCGCCGAGCCAACTGGCGCCTCTGTATTCGGTTACTGGGTCAGCGACCCCGAGCGCTTCGGCGTGGTCGAGTTCGACGCCCAGGGCAAAGCCATCTCCATCGAGGAGAAGCCCAAGCAGCCGAAGTCCAGCTATGCAGTGACCGGCCTGTACTTCTATGACAACGACGTGATCGAGATCGCCAAGGCGGTCAAGCCGTCGCCACGCGGCGAGCTGGAGATCACCGACGTCAACAACGCCTACCTGCAACGCGGCGACCTGCGCGTGGAACGCTTCGGCCGTGGCTTCGCCTGGCTCGATACCGGCACCCACGACAGCCTGCTGGAAGCCTCGCAGTATGTGCAGACCATCGAGCACCGCCAGGGTCTGAAGGTCGCCTGCCTGGAAGAAATCGCCTTCCAGCATGGCTGGATCGACCGCGACCAGCTGCTGGTACAGGCCAAGGCCTTCGGCAAGACCGGCTACGGCCAGTACCTCTACCAGCTGGCCGGGGAACACGCATGAACGTCATCCGTACCGAGCTACCGGAAGTACTGATCCTCGAACCCAGAGTCTTTGGCGACGAGCGCGGTTTCTTCTACGAGAGCTTCAATGCTCGTGCCTTCGCCGAGGCCACCGGCCTGCAGCCCGAGTTCGTCCAGGACAACCACTCGCGTTCGCAGCGCGGCGTGCTGCGCGGCCTGCATTACCAGATCCAGCAACCCCAGGGGAAACTGGTACGGGTCAGCCACGGTGAGGTGCTGGACGTGGCCGTGGACATCCGTCGCAGCTCACCGAACTTCGGCAAGTCGGTGACGGTGCGCCTGTCGGCCGAGAACAAGCGCCAGCTGTGGGTACCAGAAGGTTTCGCCCACGGTTTTGTGGTGCTCAGCGAATACGCCGAGTTCCTCTACAAGACCACCGACTACTACGCCCCTGCCTTCGAGCGCAGCATCCGCTGGGACGACCCCACGCTGGCCATCGACTGGCAGTTCGACGGCGTTCCGCAGCTGTCGGCCAAGGATCAGGCCGGCGTGGCCCTGGGCGAGGCCGAGCCGTTCCCATGAGAGTGCTGATCACCGGCCGCCATGGCCAGGTCTCCCGCGAGCTGCAGGCTGCCCTGAGCCAGCATGAACTGCTGGTGTTGGGCCACGAGCAGCTCGACCTGGCCGATAGTGAAGCGATCCGTCAGCAGGTGCGCGCGCTGCGCCCGAATCTGCTGATCAACGCCGCCGCCCACACCGCCGTGGATCAGGCCGAGAGCGAGCCCGAGCTGGCCTTCGCGATCAACGCCACGGCACCCGGCGTGCTGGCTGAGGAAGCGGCGGCGCTCGGCGTGCCGCTGATCCACTACTCCACCGACTATGTGTTCGACGGCAGCAAGGACGGCGCCTACGGTGAAGACGACGCCACCGGCCCACTGGGCGTCTACGGCCGCAGCAAGCTGGCCGGCGAAGAGGCCATCCGCGCCGTTGGCGGCCAGCACCTGATCCTGCGCACCAGCTGGGTCTACTCGCTGCACGGCAAGAACTTCCTGCTGACCATGCAGCGCCTACTGCAGGAGCGCGAGGCGCTGCGCGTGGTCGCCGACCAGATCGGTGCGCCGACCTGGGCCGGCAGCATCGCCCGCGCCACTGGCGAGCTGATCCAGCACTGGCAGGCCAGCCAGGCTGGCCCCTGGGGTACCTACCATCTGAGCGGACTGGGCGAGACCTCCTGGTTCGGCTTCGCCAGCGCCATCGCTGCGCAGCTGCGCGCCCAAGGCAAGCCCTGCGCGCGCCTGGAGCCGATTCCCTCCAGCGCCTACCCGACCCCGGCGCAGCGCCCGCTCAATTCACGCTTGGATTGTTCGCGCCTGCAGCAGGCCTGGAACATCCGCCTGCCGGACTGGCACGCCGCCCTGCTGGAATGCCTGGCCAGCCCGCGCTGATGCTCTGCGGTGCATAATGCGTCTGTCCCCCAGGCGCATGACTGCATGACTCAGACCTCGCCCCCTCATCGCCCGCGCTGGCGCAGCCTGGCCCTGCTGGCACTGCTGCTGGCGCCGTTGTTGTGGCCGTTGCAGCAACTGGCCGAGCGTTACTACCGCGATCAGCTGATCGAGCAGAACCGCCAGACCCTCGACCTGTATGTCGCCAACCTGCTCGGCACCCTGCACCGCTTCGAGGTGCTGCCGAACATCCTCGCCGACTTGCCGCCGCTGCGCGCCCTGCTCGCCGCGCCGGATGACCGCACCCAGCAGGAACGCGCCAACCAGCTGCTGGCGCGGGTACGCAAAGACACCGGTGCCGATGTGATCTACCTGATGAGCCCGGCGGGCCTCACCCTAACCTCGTCGAACTGGGATCAGGCGGACAGCTTCGTCGGCCGCGATTTCAGCTACCGCCCGTACTTTCGCGAGGCGCTGGCCGGCAAGCAGGGGCGCTTCTTCGGCCTCGGCACCACCTCGCGCAAACGCGGCTACTTCTTCTCCAGCCCGGTGCGCGACGGCCAACGGGTGATCGGCATCCTGGTGGTCAAGGTCGACCTGGACGACTCCGAAGCGCTGTGGGGCAACACCCCCGAGCAGTTGATGGTCACCGACGGCAACGGTGTGGTGATCATCTCCTCGCGCAGCGACTGGCGCTTCCGCGCCACCCGCGAGCTGGACAATGCCGAGCGGGCCGCCATCGCCGCCAACCAGCCCTACCCGACCCAGGCCCCCGCGCCCCTGCAGCTGCAGGACAACGCCTGGCTGATGCAGAGCCGCGAGCTGCAGGAAACCGGGCTGACCGCCAGCATCCTCGCCCCGCGCCAGCTGGTCGACCGCCAGGTGCGCATCAGCCTGGTCGTCGCGGGCACCACCCTGCTGGTCGGCCTGCTGCTGCTCGGCCTGTTGCTGCAACGCCGCCGCCACTACATCGAGCGCATCGCCCTCGATGCCCGCGCCCGGCGCGAACTGGAGATACGCGTGCTGGAGCGCACCCGCGACCTGGAGACGCTGAACAACCGCCTCAAGGACGAAGTGCTGGAGCGCGAACAGACCCAGCAGGAACTGCTGCGTACCCAGGACGAACTGGTACAGGCCGGCAAGCTCAGTGCCCTGGGCACCATGAGCGCCAGCATCAGCCACGAACTGAACCAGCCACTGGCGGCGATCCGCAGCTATGCCGACAACGCCGGCGTGCTGCTCGACCACCAGCGCACCGACGATGCCCGCGACAACCTCAGGCAGATCAGCGAGCTGACCGGGCGCATGGCCTCGATCATCGCCCACCTGCGCGCCTTCGCCCGGCGCGACCGCCACGCCCCGGAGAATGTCGCCCTGCAGCCGGCGCTGGACGATGCCCTGGCCCTGCTGGCCAAGCGCCGCCGCGCCCTGGATGTAGAGCTGATCCGCGACCTGCCGGATGCCACCCTGTGGGTACAGGCCGGCGAAACGCGCCTGCGCCAGGTGCTCGGCAACCTGCTCGCCAATGCCCTCGACGCCCTCGCCGAAAAGGCTCCACCGCGGCGCATCTGGCTGAGCAGCGAGGTCACCGCCAGCGGCGTCAACCTGCTGCTGCGCGACAATGGCCCGGGCTTCTCCGAGCAGGCGCTGCAGCATGCCCGCGAACCCTTCTTCACCACCAAGACCAGCACCCAGGGCCTCGGCCTCGGCCTGGCCATCTGCGAGACGCTGATGCGCGCCCTGGGTGGCGAGCTGCTGCTGGCCAACCACCCGGACGGCGGCGCGCTGATCACCCTGCAGCTGCGCAGCGCCACCCCCGGCGCCACCCTGCAACCGCCCGAGGAGTTTTCATGAGCGCCCTAGATGCCCGCACCCAGGTGCTGCTGATCGACGACGACGCGCACCTGCGCCAGGCCCTGGCGCAGACCCTCGATCTCGCCGGCCTGCGCGCCGAAACCCTGGCCGATGCGCGCGGCGTGGCCGAACGCATCGGCGCGGACTGGCCCGGCGTGGTGGTCAGCGATATCCGCATGCCCGGCATCGACGGCCTGCAACTGCTGGAGCAACTGCAGCAGCGCGATGCCGAGCTGCCGGTGCTGCTGATCACCGGCCATGGCGACGTGCCGCTGGCGGTGCAGGCCATGCGTGCCGGCGCCTACGACTTCCTGGAGAAACCCTTCGCCAGCGAGGCGCTGATCGATGGCGTGCGCCGCGCCCTGGAACTGCGCCGCCTGGTACTGGAGAACCGCAGCCTGCGTCTGGCTCTGGCCGATCGCAACGAGTTGGGCGCCCGCCTGATCGGCCAGTCGGCGCCGATGCTGCGTCTGCGCGAGCAGGTCGGCGCGCTGGCGGCGATCCACACCGATGTACTGATCCTCGGCGAGACCGGTGCCGGCAAGGAAGTAGTGGCGCGCGCCCTGCACGAGCTGTCGGCACGCAAGAAGGGCCCGTTCGTGGCGATCAACGCCGGCGCCCTGGCCGAGTCGGTGGTGGAGAGCGAGCTGTTCGGCCACGAACCAGGGGCCTTCACCGGCGCGTCGAAGCGGCGCATCGGCAAGTTCGAGTTCGCCAACGGCGGCACCCTGTTCCTCGACGAGATCGAGAGCATGAGCCCGGACGTGCAGGTCAAGCTGCTGCGCCTGCTGCAGGAGCGGGTGGTCGAGCGCCTCGGCGGCAACCAGCTGATCCCCCTGGATATCCGCGTGATTGCCGCAACCAAGGAAGATCTACGCGTGGCCGCCGATCAGGGCCGCTTCCGCGCCGACCTTTATTACCGCCTGAATGTGGCGCCACTGCGCATCCCGCCGCTGCGCGAGCGCGGCGCCGACATCCTGCTGCTGTTCCAGCACCACGCCGAGGCCGCCGCCCAGCGCCACGGCCTGCCGATTCGCGAGCTGCAGGCCGGGCAGCGCGCACAACTGCTCAGCCACGCCTGGCCGGGCAATGTGCGTGAGCTGCAGAACGCCGCCGAGCGCTTCGCCATGGGTCTGGAACTGGGCCTCGACCTGCCCGGCGCCAGCCTCGCCGCGGCACCGGGCGGACACAGCCTGGGCGAACAGGTGGAAGCCTACGAGCGCGCCTTGATCACGGCGGAAATGGCCAAGGGCCATGGCTCCCTGCGCAGCCTGGCCGAGGCCCTCGGCCTGCCGCGCAAGACCCTCCACGACAAGCTGCGCAAGCACGGCCTGGACAGCGCCGGCGACGAGCCGGACTGATTCCTCACCGCCCCGCCCGGGCCGGCTCAGTGCAGACAGCAGCCTCCCAGTCCAGCGGCCAGCACTTGCCAGCAAGTTGCCAGGCCGCCACGGGCAAACCACCTCCTCGTGGCTCAGCCCAGCGCCCATACCGACACGCAATCCATGCGCCACGGAGCGCGCTCACAGCGTATCGCGACAGAGCGGACGAAACTTGGCCCCCGCCTCGCCTGTGGTTTTCCAATAATCAGTGCTGGAAATACCGGTCACTTTTCAATCAGCAAGCGATGAAAGCTATTCGCCATTACGAATAACAGTCGTACGACTGAAACTTGCAAGCGATAAAAGCTCAACTAGCTTTTCCTGCACGCCTGATCAAAAACGGGCCAGGGCCGTCTAGCTGAAGCCCTGCCGCTATATCTGGGGTGCCCCTGCGCAACACCTGGCAGTACAGGGACAGTAATACCGAGCGATGGATAGCGAGCTATTGATAAAAATCAATATCGCCCTCTCCGATAAGGAGCCCAATAGCTCCTAACTTCTCTCCGCCATTTTGGAGGTGTTTGATGTCCGACTCAGCAAACAAACTTCGCCTGGGGGCGTTGATTGCCCTGGTGGTGGGTTCGATGGTCGGTGGCGGGATCTTCTCCCTGCCACAGAACATAGCCAACAGCGCCAGCGCCGGTGCCACCCTGATCGGCTGGCTGATCACCGGGGTCGGCATGCTGACCCTGGCCTTCGTCTTCCAGACCCTGGCCAACCGCAAACCCAACCTGGATGGCGGGGTGTATGCCTACGCCAAGGCCGGTTTCGGCGACTACATGGGCTTCTCCTCGGCCTGGGGTTACTGGATCAGCGCCTGGATCGGCAACGTCAGCTACATGGTGCTGCTGTTCTCCACCCTCGGTTACTTCTTCCCGGTGTTCGGTGAAGGCAACACCCTGCCGGCCGTGATCTGTGCCTCGGTGCTGCTCTGGTTGCTGCACTTCCTGGTACTGCGCGGGATCAAGGAAGCCGCCTTCATCAACACCATCACCACCATCGCCAAGATGGTGCCGCTGGCACTGTTCATCGTCATCGCCGCCATCGCCTTCAAGATGGACGTGTTCACCACTGACTTCTGGGGCAGCGGTAACAGCGAGCTCGGCAGCGTGATGGATCAGGTGCGCAAGATGATGCTGGTCACCGTCTGGGTGTTCATCGGCATCGAGGGCGCCAGCATCTTCTCCGCCCGCGCCGAGAAACGCAGCGATGTGGGCAAGGCCACCGTGCTGGGTTTCGTCGGTGTTCTGCTGCTGCTGGTACTGGTCAACGTGCTGTCCCAGGGCATCATGGCCCAGGCCCAGCTGGCCGGCCTGAAGAACCCGTCGATGGCTGGCGTGCTGGAGCATGTGGTTGGCCCCTGGGGTGCCCAGCTGATCAGCATCGGCCTGCTGGTTTCCCTGGCCGGGGCCCTGCTGTCCTGGACCCTGCTGTGTGCCGAGATCCTCTTCGCCAGCGCCCGTGACCACACCATGCCGGAGTTCCTGCGCAAGGAGAACGCCAACCAGGTGCCGGTCAACGCGCTGTGGCTGACCAATGCGCTGATCCAGCTGTTCCTCATCATCACCCTGTTCAACAGCTCGACCTATCTCAGCCTGCTGTACCTGGCCACGTCGATGATCCTGGTGCCGTACTTCTGGTCGAGTGCCTATGCGGTGCTGCTGGCGTTCCGCGGCGAGACCTACGAGAACGCCGGTGGGGAACGCAACAAGGATCTGGCCATCGCCCTGGTCTCCACCCTCTATGCCGTCTGGCTGGTGTATGCCGCCGGCATCCAGTACCTGCTGCTCTCCGCGCTGCTCTATGCGCCCGGCGCGATTCTGTTCGCCAAGGCCAAGCGCGAGCTGGGCCAACCCATCTTCACCGGCGTCGAGAAGATCATTTTCCTCGTCGTGCTGATCGGTGCCGCCATCGCCGCCTACGGGCTGTATGACGGCTTCCTGAGTCTGTAAGAGAAGGAGTTCGATATGTCCAAGAAAGCCCTAGGCGTCCATTCCGAAGCCGGCAAACTGCACAAGGTGATGGTCTGCTCGCCAGGTCTCGCCCACCTGCGCCTGACCCCCAACAACTGCGACGAACTGCTGTTCGACGACGTGATCTGGGTCAGCCAGGCCAAGCGCGACCACTTCGATTTCATGACCAAGATGCGCGAACGCGGCATCGAGGTGGTGGAGATGCACAACCTGCTCGAGGAGACGGTGAAGAATCCGGAAGCGCTGAAGTGGATCCTCGATCGCAAGATCACCCCCAACAGCGTCGGCCTCGGCCTGCAGGGCGAAGTGCGCTCCTTCATCGAGGGGCTAGAGTCGCGCCGGATCGCCGAGTTCCTGATCGGCGGCGTGTCCGGCTCCGACCTGGCCAAGCACAAGAACTCGGAAGTCGCGAAGATGTTCAACGCCTACCAGGGCGAGTCCAGCTTCGTCTTCCCGCCGCTGCCCAATACCCAGTTCACCCGCGACACCACCTGCTGGATCTACGGTGGCGTCACCCTCAACCCCATGTACTGGCCGGCCCGCCGTCAGGAAACCCTGCTGACCAGTGCCATCTACAAATTCCACCCGGACTTCGTCAACGAAGAGTTCGAGATCTGGTACGGCGATCCGGACAAGGATCACGGCGCCGCCACCCTGGAAGGTGGTGACGTGATGCCGATCGGCAACGGTACCGTGCTGATCGGCATGGGCGAGCGCTCCTCGCACCAGGCCATCGGCCAGGTGGCCCAGGCCCTGTTCGCCAAGGGCGCGGCGGAGAAAGTGGTGGTCGCCGGCCTCGGCAAGTCGCGCGCGGCCATGCACCTGGACACCGTGTTCAGCTTCTGCGACCGCGACCTGGTCACCGTCTTCCCGGAAGTGGCCTACCAGATCGTGCCCTTCGTGCTGCGCCCGGACGAGAGCAAGCCGGGTGGCATCGACGTGCGCCGCGAAGACAAGTCGTTCATCGACGTGGTCGCCGAATCCCTCAACCTGAAGAAGTTGCGGGTGGTAGAGACCGGCGGCGACAGCTTCGAAGCCGAACGCGAGCAATGGGACGACGGCAACAACGTGGTCTGCCTGGAGCCCGGCGTGGTGGTCGGCTACGACCGCAACACCTACACCAACACCCTGCTGCGCAAGGCCGGTGTCGAGGTGGTGACCATCAGTGCCAGCGAACTGGGCCGCGGCCGTGGCGGTGGCCACTGCATGACCTGCCCGATCATCCGCGACCCGATCGACTACTAAAAAGCCACCCCGGCGGCCAATCCATGGCCGCCGGGGCGCCGTTCAAGCCGTCCACAAGGAGAAAGAACCATGGCTTTCAACATGCACAACCGCAACCTGCTCAGCCTGATGCACCACAGCACTCGCGAGCTGCGCTACCTCCTCGACCTGTCGCGCGACCTCAAGCGCGCCAAGTACACCGGCACCGAGCAACCGCACCTGCTGCGCAAGAACATCGCGCTGATCTTCGAGAAAACCTCCACCCGCACCCGCTGCGCCTTCGAGGTGGCCGCCTATGACCAGGGCGCCAACGTCACCTACATCGACCCAGGCTCCTCGCAGATCGGCCACAAGGAGAGCATGAAGGACACCGCCCGCGTGCTCGGCCGCATGTACGACGCCATCGAGTACCGCGGCTTCAAGCAGGAAATCGTCGAAGACCTGGCCAAATACGCCGGCGTGCCGGTGTTCAACGGTCTGACCGACGAATACCACCCGACCCAGATGCTCGCCGACGTGCTGACCATGCGCGAGCACAGCGACAAGCCGCTGCACGAGATCAGCTATGCCTACCTCGGCGACGCCCGTAACAACATGGGCAACTCGCTGCTGCTGATCGGCGCCAAGCTCGGCATGGACGTGCGCATCGCCGCGCCCAAGTCCCTGTGGCCGACCGACGAGCACGTCGCCGCCTGCAGGAAATTCGCCGAGGAAAGCGGAGCGCGCATCACCCTCACCGAAGATGCCAAGGAAGCGGTCAAGGGCGTCGACTTCGTCCACACCGATGTCTGGGTGTCCATGGGCGAGCCGGTGGAAGCCTGGGGCGAACGCATCAAGGAGTTGATGCCCTATCAGGTCAATGTCGAGCTGATGAAGGCTGCCGGTAACCCGCGGGTCAAGTTCATGCACTGTCTGCCGGCCTTCCACAACAGCGAGACCAAGGTCGGCAAGCAGATCGCCGAGCAGTACCCGCACCTGAAGAACGGCATCGAAGTGACCGACGACGTGTTCGAGTCGCCCTGGTGTATCGCCTTCGAACAGGCGGAAAACCGTATGCACACCATCAAGGCGATCCTGGTCTCGACCCTGGCCGACGTCTGACGCGCGTGCCGTAGGGCGGGTGCAACCCGCGGGCTGCGCCCGCCCTACGGCCAACCTCTTTCAAGGAGAACAACCATGCGACTAGTCATCGCCCTGGGCGGTAACGCCCTGCTGCGGCGTGGCGAGGCCATGACCGCGGAGAACCAGCGCGTCAATGTGCGCATCGCCTGCGAACAGATCGCCAAGGTGGCGCCCGGCAACGAACTGGTGATCGCCCACGGCAACGGCCCGCAGGTCGGCCTGCTGGCCCTGCAGGGCAACGCCTACGATGCCGCCAACCCCTATCCGCTGGACGTCCTCGGCGCCGAAACCGAGGGCATGATCGGCTACATGATTGAACAGGAGCTGGGCAACCTGCTGCCGTTCGAAGTGCCCTTCGCCACCATCCTCACCCAGGTCGAAGTGGACAGCGGCGACCCGGCCTTCAGAACCCCGACCAAGCCGATCGGCCCGGTCTACAGCAAGGCCGACGCCGAGCGCCTGGCCGCCGAGAAGGGCTGGAGCATCGCCCCGGACGGCGACAAGTTCCGCCGCGTGGTGGCCAGCCCGCGGCCGCAGCGGATCTTCGAGATCCGCCCGGTGAAGTGGCTGCTGGAGAAAGGCTCGGTGGTGATCTGCGCCGGCGGCGGCGGCATCCCGACCATGTACGAAGGCGGCAAGCTCAAGGGCGTGGAGGCGGTGATCGACAAGGATCTGTGCTCGGCGCTGCTGGCCGAGCAGCTGAGCAGTGACCTGCTGGTGATCGCCACCGACGTCGATGCCACTTACATCGACTGGGGCAAGCCGACCCAGAAAGCCATCGCCCAGGCCCACCCCGACGAACTGGAACGCCTTGGCTTCGCTGCCGGCTCCATGGGCCCGAAAGTCCAGGCCGCCTGCGAGTTCGCCCGCAACACCGGGCAGGTCGCGGTGATCGGTTCGCTGGCCAATATCGAGGCCATTGTCAAAGGCACCTCCGGCACCCGCATCAGCACCGCCAAACCTGGCCTCAGCTACTACTAGCCTGGCCTCTGCACCCGCGCGGGGCCGCCCTGGCCCCGCCCACTCCTGCACACTCCACACGCCGAACGGCGTGACCTGCCAGTCACAACCTGCGTCATCCGGATATCCCGATTCATATTGAGTCGCCACCCGGCATCTGCCGTCTGGCCGGTGAGCCTGTTGCCCTCACGCACTCGCCACCCGCCAAGCGCCGAGGCAGACCGTTTCAAGGAGTTCCGCGTGATGTCTCGACTACCCGTCATCGTAGGGTTCGGCGGTTATAACGCCGCGGGCAGAAGTTCGTTCCACCATGGTTTCCGCCGTATCGTCCAGGAATCCCTGGACGCCGCCCGCCGCCAGGAAACCCTGGCCGGCCTGGCCGTGATGATGCAGCTGGTGCAGGTGGTCGACGGCCAGTTCCACAGCCTCGACGGCCAGGCGCTGAGCCTGGCCGAGATCGAGAGCCGCCATGGCGCCGAGATTCTCGCCGGCACCCTGGTACGGCGCATCGACAAGCGCCACCTGGACGTCGACGCCGCCCACTGGCAGAAGAACCTGGCCATCAGCAACGCGCAGTTCACCACCCTGCGCAAGCACCTGCCCGAACCGCTGCCGGCCAGCTGGCAGGTGGAGGACGTGGACGAACTGCAGGTGCGCGTCACCCTCACCGAGAGCAGCGAGTTCAAGGTCGACAGCTACCGCAGCCTGCCGGTGAAGTCGGCCGGCCAGCTGCCCAGCGGCTTCGAGCCGGGCGACCTGTACAACTCGCGCTTCCACCCGCGCGGCCTGCAGATGGCCGTGGTCGGCGCTACCGACGCGCTGCGCTCCACCGGCCTGGCCTGGCAGCACATTCTCGACCAGGTGCAGCCGGACGAAGTGGCAGTGTTCTCCGGCAGCATCATGAGCCAGCTCGACGAGAACGGTTTCGGCGGCATGCTGCAGGCCCGCCTCAAGGGTGGCCGGGTTACCGCCAAGCAGTGCCCGCTGGGCCTCAACACCATGCCGGCCGACTTCATCAATGCCTACGTACTGGGCAGCGTCGGCACCACCGGCAGCGTCACCGGCGCCTGTGCCACCTTCCTCTACAACCTGCAAAAGGCCATCGAACAGATCACCAGCGGCAAGTCGCGGGTGGTGCTGGTGGGCAACAGCGAGGCGCCGATCACCCAGGAATGCATCGACGGCTATGGCGCCATGGGCGCCCTGGCCACCGAGGAAGGTCTGCGCAAGATCGAGGGGCGCGACGACGTGGACTTCCGCCGCGCCAGCCGGCCATTCGGCGACAACTGCGGCTTCACCCTCTCCGAGTCGAGCCAGTTCGTGGTGCTGATGGATGACGAGCTGGCCTTGCAGCTGGGGGCTGACATCCACGGCGCGGTGCCGGACGTGTTCATCAATGCCGACGGCTTCAAGAAGTCCATCTCCGCCCCCGGCCCCGGCAACTACCTGACCCTGGCCAAGGCCGTGGCCAGTGCCACCCAGCTGCTCGGCAGCGATGCCGTGCGCCAGCGCAGCTTCGTGCATGCCCACGGCTCCAGCACTCCGGCCAACCGGGTCACCGAATCCGAGCTGCTCGACCGCATCGCCGCTGCCTTTGGCATCAGCGACTGGCCGGTGACCGCGGTGAAGGCCTTCCTCGGCCACTCCCTGGCCACCGCCAGCGGCGACCAGGTGATCGCCGCCCTCGGCACCTTCCGCCACGGCCTGCTGCCGGGTCTGAAGACCATCGACAAGGTGGCCGACGACGTCCACCGCCAGCACCTGAGCCTGGACACCCGCGACCGCCGCGTGGACATGGATCTGTGCTTCGTCAATTCCAAGGGTTTCGGCGGCAACAACGCCACCGGCGTGCTGCTGGCGCCGCAGATAGTCGAGCGCATGCTGCGCAAGCGCCACGGCGAGGCCGCCTTCGCTGCCTGGCAGGTCAAGCGCGAGGCCACTCGCGCGGCCGCCGCGCAATACGACCAGCAGGCCCTGCGCGGCCAGTTCGAGATTCTCTACAACTTCGGCCACGAGCTGATCGACGAGCAGCAGCTGCAGATCGACACCCGGCAGATCCGCATCCCCGGCTTCACCCAGCCGCTGGTCTACCGCAAGGACGAGCGCTACGCCGATATGCTGTGAAGGCCGCGGAGAGCCGGACGCTTATCGAAGCAACTCCCTCTCCCCCCCGGAGAGGGATGAAAGTCAGCGGTGCAGCACGTACTGGCCGCTGAAGCGCACCGCCTCGCATTCGCCGACAAGAATGCGGCTGTGCAGCCTGAGCCGAGCCAGGCCGCGGCGCCGGTAGAGGGCGAGGAACCTGTCCCACTCGGCTGCCGCCGGGGCAGTGCAGAGCGCCACCGCATCGCTCAGCACCGGCTCGGCATAATCGATCTGGCCCTGCTGGATGACAATATGGCCGTCGCTGACGCCCGCCTCGCGCAACGCCAGATGCAGCCAGCCCCAGCCGGCCAGCACCGCGCCGCAGTACAGGCTGCCGCCGAACATGCTGCTCTTGTGGTTGAGGTTGGCTGCCAGCGGCAGGCTCAGACGCAGCTCGCAAGCCTGCCAGCTCAGCACCCCCAGACCGAGGGCCTGGGTCAGCGGGATGTCCTGGTGCAGCAGTTGCTCCAGGTAGGCGCGATCATCATGCATGGCTGAGCCCTGGCCGCTTGTGCTGCGAGGCTCAGTCGAGGGCACGGGCCAGCTGGATCAGCTCGGCACGCCACTGTGCCGCCACGGGCAGGCACAGGAAAGACGGGTTGAGGAACGACTCGCGGGCCTCGTAGGTCAGGGCCTCGCCCTTGAGATCGAGCACCTCGCCGCCGGCGCCTTCCAGCACGCCCTGGGCCGCCGCGGTATCCCACTGCGAGGTGGGTGCCAGGCGCGGGTAACAGTCGGCATTGCCTTCGGCCAGCAGGCAGAACTTCAGCGAGCTGCCGACGCTGGCCAGCTGCAGGTCGCCGAAACGCTCGCTCAGACCTTCCAGCAGGCGCTCCTGGGCCGGGCTGGAGTGGCGCTTGCTGGCCACCACGGTGAAGGCCTCGGCCGGGGCCAGGCGCACGGCCACCTCTGCAGCGGCGCCATCGCGCTCCACGCGCCAGGCGCCGAGACCACGACCGCCGTAGTAGCAGCGACCGCTGGCCGGGATGCCGACCACCCCGAACACCACCTCGCCACGTTCGATCAGCGCCACGTTGACGGTGAACTCCTCGCTACCGGAGATGAACTCCTTGGTACCGTCCAGCGGATCGACCAGCCACCAGCGCTGCCAGGCAGCGCGCTCGGCGAAGGCGATGTCGGCGTCTTCCTCCGACAGCACCGGGATGTCTGCGGCCAGGGCGCGCAGGCCGTCGGCGAGGATATGGTGGGCGGCCAGGTCGGCGGCGGTCACCGGCGAGGCATCGGCCTTCTCGGTCACCGCCACGTCGTTGCGCCAGTGCGGCAGGGTGGCCTGACCGGCGCGTTGTACCAGGGCGATCACCGCCGGCAGAAAGGGATGGCTCACAGGCTGAATTCTCCACGTTGGCTTAACAGGTCGCGCACCAGATACAGCGCCGCCAGGGCGCGGCCCTCGGAAAACTGCGGGTGCTGCACCAGGCTGCTGAGTTCGCGCAGGTTGACCTTGTCCACCCGCAGCGGCTCGGGCTCGTCACCCGGCAGGCTTTCCTCGTACAGGTCGCGGGCCAGCACCACCTGGATCTTCTGGCTCATGTAACCGGGCGACAAACTCAGCTCGGCGATCAGCTCGAGGCGGTGGGCGCCGAAGCCGGCTTCTTCCTTGAGTTCGCGATTGGCCGCATCGAGCACGTCTTCGCCGGGCTCGACCAGGCCCTTGGGCAGCGACAACTGGTAGTCGTCGGTGCCGCCACAGTATTCCTCGAGCAGCACCGCGTGCTCGGCATCGAGCAGTGCCACGATCATCACCGCGCCATAGCCCGAGCCTTTGCCGACCAGGCGTTCGTAAGTGCGCTCGACCCCGTTGGAGAAGCGCAGCTGCAGTTCTTCGACGCGGAACAGGCGGCTGCTCGCGACTATCTCGCGGGCCAGCACGACAGGTTTCTCACGCATGGGCTCACTCCTTGATACGAACGGGTATCATACCCCGCCCACCCGAATTGTCCGCGTGGGATATTGCAGCGCGACACACTCCGTCACCTTTCACGCCAGAATCCGCCATGCCGTTACTGCCCTGGGCCGACATCGACAGCGTCCTCCTCGACATGGACGGCACCCTGCTCGACCTGCACTTCGATAACCATTTCTGGCTCGAGCACCTGCCGCAGCGCTACGCCGAGCTGCATGGCATCAGCCGCGCCGCCGCCGATGCCGAGCTGCTGCCGCTGTTCCGCCAGCATGCCGGCACCCTGCCCTGGTACTGCACCGACTTCTGGAGCCGCGAGCTGAACCTCTCGGTGCGCGATCTCAAGCGCGAAGTCGCCGAGCTGATCGCCCTGCGCCCGCATGCCGACACCTTCCTCGCCGCCCTGCGCGCCGCCGGCAAGCGCGTGGTGCTGATCACCAACGCGCACCGCGACTCGCTGTCGCTGAAGCTGGAAAAGGTCGAGCTGGCGCCCTGGTTCGATCGCCTGATCAGCTCCCACGACTATGGTTTTCCCAAGGAAGACCAGCAGTTCTGGTTTGCCCTGCAGCAGGACTGCCCCTTCGACCCGGCACGCAGCCTGTTCATCGACGACAGCCTGCCGATCCTGCGCAGCGCCCAGCGCTTTGGCGTCGCCCACCTGCTTGGCATTCGCCAGCCGGATAGCCGCAAGGCGCTCAAGGATACCGAGGAGTTTGCCGCCGTGGATGACTACCGGCAGCTCTGTGAAGGGCTCGCCCAAGGCCTGCAGAAGACCTCGGGCTAAGTCTGGCTGACCCCACACAAGCCGCACAGTTCGCTGCCTGCGGCTTTTTTTTCGCCGGTTGTGAAGGCATTCGCAGGGTCGGCAGCCAGAGCTTGTCGGCAGCGCTGACGCTGGCAGGATCTGCTGCGAGTTCCCTCGGAGGTCTGTAGTCATGAAGTATTCCTCGCTGTTCCTGCTCACTCTCAGCCTGGCCAGTGCCAGCGCCTTCGCCGGCAACACCTCGGCGGGGGTCGGCGGCGCCCTCGGCGGCGTGCTGGGCTCGGTAGTAGGCCAGCAGATCGGTGGCAGCACCGGTGCCACCATCGGTGCTGGCGTCGGTGGCGCAGCCGGTGGCGCAGTTGGCGCCGACAAGCACAGCCGCACCGAAGCGGCGATCGGCGGCGGCCTGGGTGCAGCCGGCGGCAGCGCCATCGGCCAGCAGATGGGCGGCACCACCGGAGGCCTGATTGGTGCGGCGCTGGGTGGCGGCGCCGGTGGCGCACTGGGCAACAACTACGGTGATGGCAACCGCGACGATGACGACCATGATGGCTACCGTCGGCATTACCACGAGGACAACGGCCACCACTATGGCGAACGCCGTCACCACCACGGGCGCAAGCACAAGCACTGGCACGACTGACCCGGCCGTCGCGCGCGGGTACGCGCGGCTTGCCTTGGCGCGCCATCTGCGCCACGCTCCGCGCGCATTTTTCCTGAGGTTTTCCCATGCGTAGTTCCCTTTCCCTGCTGGCCCTCGGCGGCCTGCTGCTGGCGCAACCGCTGTACGCCGGCGACACCACCAAAACCGCCATCGGCGGTGCCCTGGGCGGCGCCCTGGGTACCGTGGTCGGCCAACAGGTTGGCGGCAACACCGGCGCAGCCATCGGCGCCGGGGTCGGCGGTGCGGCCGGCAGTGCGGTCACCGCAAAGGACGGCCGCAAGGTCGAGGCAGCCGTCGGCGGCGGCCTCGGCGCGGCCGGTGGCGCCGTGCTCGGCAACAAGGTCGGCGGCTCCACCGGTGCAGTGATCGGCGGCGCCCTGGGTGGCGGCGCCGGCGGCGCCCTGGGCAGCAACTTCGCGGGTGATGACGACGATGACGGCCATAGCCATGGCAAGAAACACAAGAAGCACAAACATCGCGACTAAACGCCAGATATGAAAAAGCCCGCAGATGCGGGCTTTTTCTTGGGCGCTGAACGGCTCGTGGGGAGTCGCCTCAGATACCTTCGCGACGTAGCGCAGCGGCGGTGAAGTCGCCCTTGTTCAGCTTGACGTTGAAGTCGTACATCGGCTCGTTGTTGTCCAGGCCGTCGACGTAGTAGCGGCTGCCCTTGAAGTCGTAGATGGTCTCCAGGGTGCTGCCGAACATCGGTACGTCGTAGTAGCTGATCGGGTGGGCTTCCTGCAGGCCGACCAGTTCGCCGCTCTTGTCGTACAGGTCGACGGCGAGGATCTGCCAGCTGTCCTCGTCCAGGTAGAAGCGGCGCGCGCCGTAGGGGTGGCTGAAGCCGGTACGCAGGTGGGCCTCGACTACCCATACGCGGTGCAGCTCGTAGCGCAGCAGCTCGGGGTTGACGCTCTTCTTCTGCAGGATCTGCTCGTAGGGGATGCCTTTCTGGTGCACGGCATAGCTGTTGTACGGCATGAGCATTTCCTGCTTGCCGATCAGCTTCCACTCGTAGCGATCCGGGGCGCCGTTGTAGGCGTCGACCACGTCGGCGGTGGCCATGCCGTTGGTGTCCGGCTGCATGGCGTCATAGGCCAGCATCGGCAGGCGCCGCACGCGCCGCTCGCCACGGCTGAAGCGCCAGGCCTTGCGGATCGCCAGCACCTGGTCGAGGGTTTCCTGCACCACCAGCGAGGAGCCGGCCAGCTTGCTCGGCGCGGTGACCACGTACTTGTAGTAGAACAGGGTGTTGTCCAGGTCGGCCGGGGTCACGCCTTCGCGACCATAGACGAACATCACGTCACGCTCACGCTTGAGCAGGGTGTAGTCGCCGTTGGCCAGCACTGCCGCCTGGTTGGTGATCATGCGGATCTGGTCGCCGCGGTAGCGGGCGATGTGGTTCCAGATCGCCTCCTGGCCGCTCTGCGGAATCGGGAAGGGAATGCCGGCGGCAGTGCCTTCGATGCCGTTACCGCCGGAAATCAGTCCGGCATTGGTGGCGTTGTAGCGGGTGGCATCGTAGATGCGCTGCGGCGCTGCCGCACTGCGGTGAGTCGGGTAGACGCGCAGGAAGTAGCCCGGGTGCTTCTCCAGCAGCTTCTGGAAGCCCGGCGCCAGCACGGCCTTGTACTGGCCGGCATTGCTCGCATCGACACGGTACAGCTCCTTGTCGGCGGCATAGGGATCGGGGTGGTGCATGCCCGGCTGGTAGCCGCTCGGGCCGGCAGTCAGGCCGCCATCCCAGGCCGGGATGGTGCCGGCAGCATTGCCTGCGCGTTCGCCACCCAGCGGCATCAGGTCTTGCCCCAGGCGAGCGGCCTGAGCGGCATCGACCCGCGCTTGGGCCGGCAGCGCAGCGGCCGCCAACATCAGGACTGCAATAATTCTCAACACAGCGTTCTCCTCGCGGGTTTTTACGCGCCGCCATTCTTATTCGTACGACCAGTGTAGGCCGCATCTGCATATTGCCGTCGGGGTGAGGATGCCTTCCTGGCGCCGGGTGATCCCGGTCATGTTGTAACCCTGCTCCGCAGGGCCTTGATCAGTCGATGCGCTGGAACTTGAGATCCCACACACCGTGGCCGAGGCGTTCGCCGCGTCGCTCGAACTTGGTTACCGGGCGCTCGCTGGGACGCTCGACATAAGTGCTGTCGGCGGACAGGTTATGGTAACCGGGCGCGGCGCTGAGTACTTCCAACATATATTCCGCGTATGGCTGCCAATCGGTGGCCATGTGCAGCACGCCGCCGACCTTGAGCTTGCGGCGCACCAGCTCGGCGAAGCTCGCCTGGACGATGCGGCGCTTGTGGTGACGGGCCTTGTGCCAGGGATCGGGGAAGAACAGCAGGACGCGATCCAGGCTGGCATCGGCAACACAGTCGCGCAGCACTTCCAGGGCGTCGCAGCTGTACACGCGGATATTGCTCAGGTTCTGCGTCAGCATGCCGTTGAGCAGGGCGCCGACGCCCGGCTTGTGCACTTCCACACCGATGAAGTCCTGCTCGGGGGCGGCAGCGGCCATCTCCAGGGTGGCGTGGCCCATACCGAAGCCGATCTCGAAGGTGCGCGGCGCGCTGCGGCCGAACACCTGGTCGAAGTCGCGCAGGCCGTCCTCCAGCTGCAGGCCGTATTTCGGCCAGCCCTGATCCAGGCCACGCTGCTGGCCTTCGGTCATGCGCCCGGAGCGCATGACGAAACTCTTGATGCCGCGCAGCGGCCGCTCGGCAGCGCTTTCGTCTGCCGGCTCGATGATGTCGCTCATGAAATTCTCTTACTTGATCAGGCCGTCCAGCGGCGAGGAGGCGCTGGCATAGAGTTTCTTCGGCATGCGCCCGGCCAGGTAGGCCATGCGCCCGGCGATGATCGCGTGCTTCATCGCCTCCCCCATCAGGATCGGGTTCTGCGCGTGGGCAATAGCGCTGTTCATCAACACCGCCTCGCAGCCCAGTTCCATGGCGATGGTGGCATCCGACGCGGTGCCCACACCGGCATCGACCAGCACGGGAACGGTGGCCTCTTCGAGGATGATGCGCAGGTTGTACGGGTTGCAGATGCCCAGCCCGGTGCCGATCAGGCCGGCCAGCGGCATCACCGCGATGCAGCCCATGGCCGCCAGTTCGCGGGCGATGATCGGGTCATCGCTGGTGTAGACCATCACGTCGAAGCCTTCCTTGACCAGCACTTCGGCGGCCTTGAGGGTCTCGATCACGTTGGGGAACAGGGTCTTCTGGTCGGCCAGCACTTCCAGCTTGACCAGCTTGTGGCCGTCGAGCAGCTCGCGGGCCAGGCGACAGGTGCGCACCGCTTCCTCGGCGTTATAGCAGCCGGCGGTGTTGGGCAGGATGCAGTACTTGTCCGGCGAGATCACGTCGAGCAGGTTCGGCTCGCCCGGGTTCTGCCCGATGTTGGTACGGCGCACGGCCACGGTGACGATCTCGGCGCCCGAGGCCTCGATGGCCAGGCGGGTTTCCTCGAGATCCTTGTACTTGCCGGTGCCCACCAGCAGGCGCGACGCATAGGTGCGCCCGGCCAGGGTGAAGGGTTTGTCGATGATCGCGCTCATGGCTGCTCCTCTCGGGCGACTAGCCGCCGCCGATGGCGTGGACGACTTCCAGCTGGTCGCCGTCGCGCAGGACGGTCGTGGCATGCTGGCTGCGCGGCACGATGTCCAGGTTGAGTTCGACCGCCACCCGCTTGCCCACGGCATCCAGGCGCACGAGCAGCTCGGCGACGGTAGCGCCGTCCGGCAGGTCGAAGGGTTCGCCGTTCAATTGGATGTGCATGGCTGGGCAGTCAGAACATGAAAGGGTCGGCATTCTAGCCCTTTAGCCAGCATCGACCAAGGTACGTGCGTGCCATTTGTCCCTTAGTCGCTCAGCGCGCCCGCCAGGCCGCCAAACCCAGGCACAGCCAGCCAGCGAGAAAGGCCAGGCCGCCGAACGGGGTGATCATGCCGAGCCGGCTGATACCGCTCAGGGCCAGCACGTAGAGGCTGCCGGAAAACAGCAGGATGCCTAGGGCGAACAGACTGCCAGCTGCGCCCAGCAGGCGCCCCGGCAGCTGGCGGGCCAGCAGGGCCACGCCGAACAGGGCCAGGGCATGCAGCATCTGGTAGTGTGCGCCGGTCTGGAACACCGCCAGGTATTCGGCACTCAGCCGCGCCTTGAGGCCATGGGCCGCGAAGGCCCCCAGGGCCACCCCGGTGAAACCGGCAAAAGCGGCCAGCAACAGAAAGATGCGCGACATGAATCACCCCAGACAGACGGAAAGCGGCCGCTATAATGGCCCGCTCATCCCCCGGGGCCAAGCCATCCATGCTGCGCAACCTGTTTCGCCGCCTGTCCAAACTGCTGCTGTGGTTCGCCATCGGCTCGGCATTGCTGGTGCTCGCCCTGCGCTGGATCGACCCGCCGGGCAGCGCGCTGATGGTCGAGCGCAAGATCGAGTCGTGGGTCGACGGCGAGCCGATCGACCTGCAGCGCAGCTGGCGGCCGTGGAAGGAGCTACCGGACAACCTGAAGATCGCGGTGATCGCCGCCGAGGATCAGAAGTTCGCCGAGCACTGGGGCTTCGACGTCGCCGCCATCCGCCAGGCCCTGGCGCACAACGCCGATGGCGGCAGCCTGCGCGGCGCCAGCACCATCAGCCAGCAGGTGGCCAAGAACCTGTTCCTCTGGTCCGGCCGCAGCTGGCCGCGCAAGGCGCTGGAAGCCTGGTTCACCAGCCTGCTCGAACTGTTCTGGTCGAAGCAGCGGATTCTCGAGGTCTACCTCAACAGCGTCGAATGGGGCGACGGGGTGTTCGGTGCGGAAGCCGCCGCGCGCCATCACTTCGGCATCGGCGCGCCCTACCTGTCGCGCCAGCAGGCCAGCCTGCTGGCCGCCGTGCTGCCCAACCCGCGGGCCTGGAACCCGCGCCGGCCGGGCCCGCATGTCAGCCGCCGGGCCGGCTGGATCAGCCGCCAGGCCTACCAGCTGGGCGGCAGCCACTACCTCAACCAGCTGGCGCCGTGGCGGCCCGACTGGCTGCAGAGCCAGCGCTGAGGCGCAGCAGGCCCCAGGCGATCAGGGTCTGGCCGCTGAAGTAGCAGAGCACGATCAGCGTCACCGCATGGGGGAAGGGCTGGATGAACTTGTTCAGCCCGATCAGCGAGTCGGCCAGCAGGAACAGGCTGGCGCCCAGCCACAGCGGCCCCGGCCGCGACTCCACCCGCGCCGCGCTGCACACCATCGCCAGCAGACAGCAGAAATACAGCGCCAGCGGCACCTGCAGCCCCGGCGCCGCCGGCAGCATCCACGCGGCCATGGCCGTGCCGTAGAACAGTGCCGGCACACTCCACAGCAGGCGCCAGGAACGCCCGCGAGCCAGCAGGCCGAAGCCGCGAATAAAGGCCAACTGGGTCAGCAGAAAAGCCCCCAGCGCCTGGCGGAACAGGCCGTCGCGGTTGCCATAGTCGAGAAAGAAGTCACCCAGCCCGGCCGCCACGAACCCCAGAGCCAGCCAGCGCCCTGCGGCGCCCGGCAGGCTGCGCCAGGCCAGCACGGCGTACAGCAGCATCGGCAGGGGCTTGAGCAGCCAGCCCAGCGGGTAGGGCTTGAACGGCAGCAGGACGATGTACAGATAGCCGAGCAGGACGGCCAGGATGAACGCAAAGCGCTGGGCGGCGGGCATGGATGCTCCTCGGGTGGATGACAGCTGAGCCGCATCCTGCCTCGCCGAACCCGCCCGGCGCCACGCCGCACACGCCAGCGCCGGCGGCGCCGGGCGTCAGTGCTGCAGCAGGCTGCGCGGCACCGCGTGGAGCAGCTGCAACTGCTCGGCCGCCAGGTGAGCGGTGAGGCCCAACTGCGGATAGACCCAGGCCTCTCCCGCTGGCAACTGCAGGCGCAGACGCGGCTCACCCAGGCTGGCGGCCAGGCGCGCCGCGCCGATCTCACCCTGCGGGCGCAGCTCCAAGGCACCGATCGGGTAGCCGCCGAGGTGCTCCTGCAGCGCCGCCGCCAGTGGCTGCTCGGCATCGCGCGGGCCCAGCCCGGTGGCCTGGCCCAGACTAGTGCGCTGCGCCTCGCTCAGGGTCAGCTCGGCCTGCAGACGCCAGGATAGGTCGTCCGCCAGCAACTCGCCGCGGTACAGCAGGCGCAGGCCATCCAGCCGCGGCTGTACCCACAGTTCACCATCCGGCAAACGTTCGCGCAGCTGTCCCAGGTTCAGCTGGCCCTCGGCCAGCGGCTGCAGAACCTTGCCCTGCCACTCGCCCAGCCAACCCAGCGGCTCTGCCGGGCGCTGCCACAGGTAATTCAGCCCAAGGGCCAGCAGGCAGGCAAGCAGCGCGACGCCGGTGAACAGCAGCGCGGGTGGGCGACGACGCAAAGCCGGCAGGGCCATGGAAATTCTCCGGACAGAAAAAAGCCGCACCTGGGTGCGGCTTTTCGAGGTGGGGCAATTTACGCTTGGATCGAGCCTTTCAGCTTGTTCATGGCGTTCTTCTCCAGCTGGCGAATGCGCTCGGCGGAGACGTTGTACTTGGCGGCCAGGTCATGCAGGGTCGCCTTCTCCTCGGCCAGCCAGCGCTGGTAGAGAATGTCGCGGCTGCGCTCGTCGAGGCCTTCCAGGGCTTCGTGCAGGCTGGCGGTGGAGCTGTCGCTCCAGTCGGCATCCTCGAGCTGCATGGCCGGGTCGTAACGGTGGTCTTCGAGGTAGTTGGCCGGCGACTTGAAGGCGCTTTCGTCGTCATCTTCCGCTGCCGGGTCGAAGGCCATGTCCTGGCCGGACAGGCGGCTCTCCATCTCGCGGACTTCACGCGGCTCCACGCCCAGGCTCTCGGCCACGGCGTGTACTTCATCGTTGCTCAGCCAGGCCAGGCGCTTCTTCTGGCTGCGCAGATTGAAGAACAGCTTGCGCTGCGCCTTGGTGGTGGCGACTTTGACGATGCGCCAGTTGCGCAGGATGAACTCGTGGATCTCGGCCTTGACCCAGTGCACGGCGAAGGACACCAGGCGCACGCCCATTTCCGGGTTGAAGCGCTTGACCGCCTTCATCAGGCCAACGTTGCCTTCCTGGATCAGGTCGGCCTGGGCCAGGCCGTAGCCGGCGTAGCTACGGGCGATATGCACAACGAAACGCAGGTGAGCCAGCACCAGCTGGCGGGCGGCCTCGAGATCCTGTTGAAAGTAGAGACTTTCGGCCAGCTCGCGCTCCTGCTCGGGCGACAGCAGGGGAATGCTGTTCACCGCATGCACATAAGCCTCCAGGTTCGCGCCTGGGACTAGAGCATGGACAGGTTGCAGAGAAGTGGTCATGAAAAACCTCCGGAATTACAAAGCTCGCGCAGTCTAGCACTGCCGATTCTGAGCAGGGAACCCGTGGAAAAGTTCCCTTACAGTTGAGCAAAATTTGATCTAAATCAATGCTCTTCTAGCGTGGCGCAAGCTCGCTCAGATGCCGCGCCACCGCCAGCCAGGCGCCAATATAGCCGAGCAGCACCGCCCCTGACAGCAGCGACAGACCATCGGCAACCGGTACCCCGTGCAGGGTGAAATCGCTGCCGTATAGCCCAGCCAGGCGCACCACCGCGTCGTTCAGCCAGTCCAGGCCGAAGGCCAGCAGGCCCCAGGCCAGCAGCCCGGCGCCGACGCCATAGAGGGTGCCCATATAGAGGAAGGGCCGGCGTACATAGCCGTCGGTGCCGCCGACCAGCTTGATCACTTCGATCTCGTTGCGGCGATTCTCGATATGCAGGCGGATGGTGTTGCCGATCACCAGCAGCAGAGCCATGACCAGCAGCAGGGTCAGGCCGAAGACGAAGCGATCGCCCAGGTTGAGGATCGCCGACAGCCGCTCCACCCACTGCAGGTCGAGCTGTGCCTGCTCCACGCCGGGCATTTCCGAGAGGTTCTGGCGTAGCGCTTCCAGGGTGGCACGATCGACCTCATGGGGGGTCACCACCACCACGCCGGGCAGCGGGTTGTCCGGCAGCTCGCGCAGCGCCTCGCCAATCCCGGACTGCTGCTGGAATTCGGCCAGGGCCTGCTCGCGGCTGATCCACTGCGCTTCCGCCACGTCGGCCATGCTGGCGACCTCGTCGCGCAGCTGCTGGCCAGCGGCTTCGCTGGTATCGAGCTTGAGGTACAGGGAAATCTGCGCCGCGCGCTGCCAGGAGCCGCCGAGGCGCTCGACGTTGTTCAGCAGCAGCGACAGGCCCATGGGCAGCGATAGGGCCACCGCCATCACCAGGCAGGTGAAGAAGCTGCCAATTGGCTGGGTGGCCAGGCGGCGCAGGCTGTCGACCAGGCTGGCGCGGTGGCTTTCCAGCCAGGCGCGCAGCAGGGTGGAGAAATCCGGGCCTTCCTTGATCGGCTTGTCGGCCTTGCTCTGCACCGCGCCGACCCGCTCGGCGGCCTTGAGGTTGCGTTGCGTCTCGCTCATCAGCTGGCTTCCCCGTCGCCGATCAGGCGGCCACGTTGCAGGGTCAGCATGCGGTGGCGCATGCGCGCGATCAGCGCCAGGTCGTGGCTGGCGATCAGCACCGTGGTGCCCAGGCGGTTGATGTCTTCGAACACGCCCATGATCTCGGCGGCCAGGCGCGGGTCGAGGTTACCGGTGGGTTCGTCCGCCAGCAGCAGGGCCGGGCGGTGTACCACGGCGCGGGCGATGCCGACACGCTGCTGCTGGCCGGTGGACAGGTCGGCCGGGAACTGCTCGGCCTTGTCGCTCAGACTGACCCGCTCCAGCGCCGCGCCGACCCGCTTGGCGATGTCCGGCTTGGACAGGCCGAGGATCTGCAGCGGCAGGGCGACGTTATCGAACACCGAGCGGTCGAACAGTAGCTGGTGGTTCTGGAACACCACGCCGATCTGCCGGCGCAGGAAAGGGATCTGCGCGCTGGTGATGCTCGACAGATCCTGGCCGGCCAGCAGCAGCTTGCCGCTGCTCGGGCGCTCCATCGCCAGCAGCAGGCGCAGCAAGGTCGACTTGCCAGCGCCGGAGTGGCCGGTGACGAAGAGGAACTCGCCCCGGCGCACACGGAAACTCAGTTCGTGCAACCCGACATGGCCGTTGGCGTACCGCTTGCCGACCTGCTCGAATCGAATCATGCGTGCTCCCTTTCGGCGAACAGTGCCTGGACGAAATCCTGCGCCACGAAGGTGCGCAGGTCATCGATACCCTCGCCGACCCCGATATAGCGGATCGGCAGGCCGAACTGCTTGGCCAGGGCGAAGATCACCCCGCCCTTGGCGGTGCCGTCCAGCTTGGTCAGCGCCAGGCCGGTGAGGGCCACGGCCTGGTTGAACTGCTTGGTCTGGTTGATGGCGTTCTGCCCGGTGCCGGCATCCAGCACCAGCAGCACTTCGTGCGGCGCCGTGTCGTCGAGCTTGCCGATCACCCGGCGCACCTTCTTCAGCTCTTCCATCAGGTTGTCTTTGGTGTGCAGGCGCCCGGCCGTGTCGGCGATCAGCACGTCGATGCCACGGGCCTTGGCCGCCTGCACCGCGTCGAAGATCACCGAGGCGGAGTCGGCGCCGGTGTGCTGGGCAATCACCGCGATGTTGTTGCGCTCGCCCCACACCTGCAGCTGCTCGACGGCGGCCGCGCGGAAGGTGTCGCCGGCGGCGAGCATGACCTTCTTGCCCTCGCCCTGCAGCTTCTTGGCCAGCTTGCCGATGGTGGTGGTCTTGCCGACGCCGTTCACCCCGACCACCAGGATCACGTAGGGCTGTTTCTCGGCGGGAATCGTCAGCGGCTGCTCGACCGGTTTGAGCAGGCCGGCCAGCTCTTCCTGCAGCGCCTTGTACAGCGCGCCGCTGTCGGCCAGTTCCTTGCGCGCCACGCGCTTGGTCAGGTTGCTGATGATCGCGCTGGTGGCCTCGACGCCGACATCGGCGGTGAGCAGATGGGTTTCCAGGTCGTCGAGCAGGTCGTCGTCGATCGCCTTCTTGCCGAGGAACAGGCTGGCCATGCCCTCGCCGATACTGGCACTGGTCTTCGACAGGCCCTGCTTGAGGCGGGCAAACCAGCCCCCCTGGTTATCGCCAGGCTTGTTCTGCTCGACTGGCGCGGCAACCGCCGGGGCAGCTTCAACAGCAGCGGCCGGGACTTCGGCAAGCGGAGCCTGCACGGCGTGGGTGACTTCGCTGCCGGCATTGATGGCAAAGCGCGAAACAGCCGGCTTGGGCGGCTCGACCGGTGCGGCCACGGGGGCTGGCTCGCTCGCCAGCGGCGCAACAACCTCGGCCACCACAACGGGCGCCGGCTCGACCGGCGCAGGCGCGGCAACAGCAACGACAGGCTCTGCCGCAGCAGCCGGCGGCTCCACTGGCGTTACCGCCGACGGCTCGGCAGCGGGCGGTGCGACCACTGCAGGCTCGCTCACCGCAACGGGTGCGGCCGACTCCTGGGGCGCAGCGCTAGGCTCCTGCGGTTTCTTGCGCAGCCAGCCGAACAGCGATTTCTTCTCGCCGGCCTCGGCCGGTGCCTGGCCAGCCGGGGCTGGCGACTTCTTATCGTCGTTGGAACCAAACATGGGTCGCGTGCATCTCAGATGAGCTGCGCGGCAGGGCCAGTCAGGCCGCCGCGCCGCCCCGGAAAAGGATGGGGTATCCTAGCACCTCTTCGCCCGCCGGCGGTACGACCGCCCGGGCTGTCCGACAGGTCCCGAATCGATGAATCGACTAGCCCGCCGCTGCGCCGGCCTGCTGCTCCTGAGCTTGTGCGTGTCCGCGACAGCGATCGCTGCCGAAACCCAGCCCACCCACGAGTTCACCCTCGACAATGGCCTCAAGGTCATCGTCCGCGAGGATCACCGCGCCCCGGTGGTGGTGTCCCAGCTCTGGTACAAGGTCGGCTCCAGCTACGAGACGCCCGGCCAGACCGGCCTGTCCCACGCCCTCGAACACATGATGTTCAAGGGCAGCCGCAAGCTCGGCCCCGGCGAGGCCTCGCGCATCCTCCGTGACCTCGGCGCCGAGGAAAACGCCTTCACCAGCGACGACTACACCGCCTTCTACCAGGTGCTGTCGCGCGACCGCCTGGAAGTCGCCTTCGAGCTGGAAGCCGACCGCCTGGCCAGCCTCAAGCTGCCGGCCGACGAGTTCGCCCGCGAGATCGAGGTGATCAAGGAAGAACGCCGCCTGCGCACCGACGACAAGCCCAGCGCCCTGGCCTTCGAGCGCTTCAAGGCGATGGCCTACCCGGCCAGCGGCTACCACACCCCGACCATCGGCTGGATGGCCGACCTCGACCATATGCAGGTCGAGGAGCTGCGCCACTGGTACCAATCCTGGTATGTGCCGAACAACGCCACCCTGGTGGTGGTCGGCGACGTGACCCGGGACGAGGTGCAGACCCTGGCCCAGCGCTACTTCGCCGCCATCCCACGGCGCGACGTGCCGCCGGCGAAGATCCCCTCCGAGCTGGCCGAACCCGGCGAGCGGCGTACCGTCCAGCATGTGCAGACCCAGTTGCCGAGCCTGCTGATGGGCTTCAACGTGCCGGGCCTGGCCACCGCCAAGAACCCGCGCGACGTGCACGCCCTGCGCCTGATCAGCGCCCTGCTCGACGGCGGTTACAGCGCCCGCCTGCCAGCCCGCCTGGAGCGCGGCGAAGAGCTGGTGTCCGGCGCTTCCGCCTGGTACGACGGCTTCGCCCGCGGCGATAGCCTGTTCATGCTCTCCGCCACCCCCAACGTGCAGCTGCACAAGACCCTGAAACAGGTGGAAAGCGGCCTCTGGCAGCAGCTCGACGAGCTGAAGAAGACCCCACCAAGCGCCGAGGAGCTGCAGCGCGTACGCGCCCAGGTGATCGCCGGCCTGGTCTACGAGCGCGACTCGATCACCAGCCAGGCCACCACCATCGGCCAGCTGGAAACCGTCGGCCTGTCGTGGAAGCTGATGGATCAGGATCTCGCCGAACTGGAAGCGGTGACCCCCGCCGATATCCAGCGCGCCGCCCAGACCTACTTCATTCCCACGCGCCTGTCGGTCGCCCACATCCTGCCCGAGAAAGCCGCCATTGAAGGAGCCCAGCCATGAGTGAGCGCAACAGCCTGCGTTACACCCTGCTCGGCCTCGGCCTGATCGTTCTGATCGGCCTGCTGACCTATATCGCCAGCCGCACCGCCCAGGCGCCCGTAACCACCAGCGACTCTGCCGATCACCTGCAGTCCCTGGCCGCCCTCGAAGGCAAGGCGCCGAGCCGGCGCAGCCTGGATATCCAGACCTGGCAGACCGCCGAAGGCGCCAAGGTGCTGTTCGTCGCCGCCCCCGAGCTACCGATGTTCGACCTGCGCCTGACCTTCGCCGCCGGCAGCAGCCAGGACGACGGCGTGCCCGGCCTCGCCGCCCTGACCAACGCCATGCTCAACGAAGGCGTGCCCGGCAAGGACGTCAGCGCCATCGCCGAAGGCTTCGAAGGCCTCGGCGCCGAGTTCGGCAACGGTGCCTACCGCGACATGGCCATCGCCAGCCTGCGCAGCCTGAGCGCGCCGGAGCAGCGCGTACCGGCCCTGCAGCTGTTCGAGCAGGTGATCGGCCAGCCGACCTTCCCGGCCGACTCCCTGGCGCGGATCAAGAACCAGCTGCTGGCCGGCTTCGAATACCAGAAGCAGAACCCCGGCAAGCTGGCCGGCCTGCAACTGTTCGAGCGCCTGTACGGCAACCACCCCTACGCCCACCCCAGCGAAGGCAGCGAACAGTCGATCCCCGGCATCAGCGCCGCCCAACTGCGCGCCTTCCACGCCAAGGCCTATGCCGCCGGCAACGTGGTCATCGCCCTGGTCGGCGACCTCTCACGTGCCGAGGCCGAGGCCATGGCCGCCGAGGTCTCCGCCGCCCTGCCCAAGGGCCCGGCGCTGGCCAAGATCGACCAGCCGCTGGAGCCCAAGGCTGGCCCCAGCCATATCGAATACCCGTCCAAGCAGACCCACCTGATGCTCGCCCAGCTCGGCGTCGACCGCCGCGACCCGGACTACGCCGCACTGACCCTGGGCAACCAGATCCTCGGCGGCGGCGGTTTCGGCACCCGCCTGATGGAAGAAGTGCGCGAGAAGCGCGGGCTGACCTACGGCGTCTACTCGACCTTCAGCGCCATGCAGGCGCGCGGGCCGTTCATGATCAACCTGCAGACCCGTGCCGAACTGAGCGAAGGCACCCTCAAGCTGGTGCAGGACATCCTGCGCGACTACCTGGCCAACGGCCCGACCCAGACCGAACTGGACAACGCCAAGCGCGAGATGGCCGGCAGCTTCCCGCTGTCCACCGCGAGCAACGCCGAGATCGTCGGCCAGCTTGGCGCCATGGGCTTCTACGACCTGCCGCTGACCTACCTGGAAGATTTCGTCGGACAGATCCAGGCGCTCGACGTGGCCCAGGTCAAGGCGGCCATGGCCAAACACCTGAACCCCGATGCGCTGGTCATCGTCACCGCCGGCCCGAGCGTGGCCCAGCAGCCGCTGCCGCCGCCCACCGCCAAACCCGCCGAGCAACCCACCGGCGTTCCGGAGCACTGATGCGCAAGTCCCCAGGCAAGAAACCCGCAGAGCACAACGGCAGCGGCCAGCTGCGCATCATCGGCGGCGAGTGGCGCAGCCGCCAGTTCAGCTTCCCCATGGCCCACGGCCTGCGCCCGACGCCCAATCGCGTGCGCGAAACGCTGTTCAACTGGCTGGCGCCCTATGTCGAGGGCGCCCATGTACTGGACTGCTTCACCGGCAGCGGCGCACTGTTTCTCGAAGCCCTGTCGCGCGGCGCCAGCAGCGCCCTGGCCCTGGACAGCAACAGCAACGCCATCGCCAGCCTGCGGCAGATCCTCACCACGCTGAAATGCAGCAACGGCCAGCTGCTGCAGACCAACGCCCTGCAGCATCTGGAAAACCAGCCGCCGCGCCCCTACGACCTGGTCTTCCTCGACCCGCCGTTCGGCCAGGAGCTGCTGGCCCCGGCCTGCGCCCTGCTGGAAGAAAAAGGCTGGCTGGCCCAGGACGCCTGGATCTACACCGAAAGCGAAGCGGCGCCCTCGAGCCTGGCCATGCCCGGCAACTGGCGCCTGCACCGCGAGCAGAAGGCCGGCCAGGTGTACTACGCCCTGTGGGCGCGCCTGGCCTGACGCCCACCACCTAGAGAGTCCATAGGGTGGATGGCGCCTTGCTCATCCGCCACTACCCGCTCAGTGGATCGATGGGGCCTGGTTAACCCTGCGCTACCCCCAAGCATTCGTCGGGCCAATGGTGCTTCTTTTTTGCCCGACAAGGCTCTAGCCTGAGTCTTCTATCGCTCCAGTACGACCCCCCATGACCGCCGACTTCCAACCCGCCTGGTGGCTGCCCAGCCCGCACCTGCAGACCCTGTGGGGCTCGCTGTGCCGCCGCGCGCCGCAACTCGAGCGCCAGCGCGAACGCCTGTGGCTGGAGGATGGCGACTTTCTCGACCTGGACTGGCACGGCCCGCACGAGGCGGCGGCGCCGCTGGTGCTGGTGCTGCACGGGCTGACCGGCTCCTCCAGCTCGCACTACGTGCTCGGCCTGCAGCAGCAGTTGGCCGCGCGCGGCTGGGCCAGCGTGGCGCTGAACTGGCGCGGCTGCTCCGGCGAGCCCAACCTGCTGCCGCGCGGCTACCACTCCGGGGTCAGCGAGGATGTACTCAGCGTGGTACGCCACCTGCAGGCCCAGCGCCCACTGGCGCCGCTGTATGCGGTGGGCTATTCGCTGGGCGGCAATGTGCTGCTCAAGTACCTCGGCGAGAGCGGCGCCGACTCCGGGCTGCAGGGCGCGGTGGCGGTGTCGGTGCCGTTCCGCCTGGATCATTGCGCCGAACGCATCGATCGCGGCTTCTCCAAGGTCTACCAGGCGCACTTCATGCGTGAACTGGTGGCCTATGTGCGCGACAAGCAGCAACGCTTCACCGACGAGGGGCACCATGAGCGCCGGGCGGCCCTGGAGGCTCTCGGCCCACTACAGGGCATGCGCACCTTCTGGGACTTCGACGGCCGCTTCACCGCGCCGCTGCACGGTTACGCCGATGCCGACGACTACTACCGGCGCGCCTCCAGCCGCTACTTCCTTGGACAGATCCGCACGCGCACGCTGATCATCCAGTCCAGCGACGACCCCTTCGTCTTCCCCCACAGCGTGCCGCAGGCCCACGAGCTGTCCTCCAGCACCCAGCTGGAACTGCATGGGCGCGGCGGGCATGTCGGCTTTATCGGCGGCTCGCTGCGCCAGCCGGAGTTCTACCTGGAGCGGCGCATCCCCGCCTGGCTCAGCAGCGGCCGCTAAAGGTAGTTTGCAACGACCTGCTAATCGGCCCAGGCGTTCAGCCAGGCCCAGCGGTGCGGGAAGCGTGCGACCAGGCCGAGGCGATCGATGCGCCACTGCTCCGGCAGCTCGCCCTGCAGGCGCGCCAGCACCCGCAGGTGGCGGCTCGGCGCACTGAAGGCTGGCTGCAGCTCGGCCGGCACCGCGATGCTGTCCTCGACCCGGCGTACCACCTCGGCCGGCAGAAGGCTGCCATCGGGCATCAGCAGGCGGAAACGCTGGCCGGGCACGGCATACTCGGCGTTGCGCGGGTCGAGATAGACCCACAGCTGCGCCTCGTCCAGGCGATGCTGGCGCAGCAGCAGGGTGCCGGGGCCGACATTCTCGCCCTCGGCCACCAGCACCTCGCTGACCACCCCCGGCGCCGCGGCTTCCAGGGTCAGGCCCTCGAGACGCGCCTGCAGCCAGGCGCGCTCGAGCTGGCGCTGCTGCTCGCCGGCATCCGGCACCGCCACTACCTGTTGCTGGCGCTCGAACTGCAGCAGGTCGCGCTGGCGACGATCACGCTCGTCGCGCGCCGCCTGCACCTCGCCGCGGGTGGCGGCGCCGGCCGCCTGCAGGCCGGCCAGCTGGCTCAGGCGCTGTTCGGCGCTGGCCAGCAGGCGCTGCAAGGCCGCGCGTTCACGGGCGCTCAGGACGTCGTTGGCCGGCACCACCGGCGGTGCCGCCGGCTCGGCCAGCAAGGCCAGGCGCGCGCGCCACTCCGGGTTGTCCAGGCGCACCAGCACCTGGCCTGCCGTCACCCGCTCGCCCGGGCGTACCAACACCTGCTGCACCTGCCCCGGCTCGCGGGCACGCAGCTCGCTGCTGGCCAGTTGCAGCTGGGCCGGTGCCTCGATCAGCCAGACGCTGAGCAGCGCACGCCCGACCAGCCACAGCAGCGGACTGGTGACGGCGAGCAGGATCAGGTACCAGCGCAGCTTGAATGCCAGGCGCTTGCCCGGTGCATAAAGCACCTGCAGGCCGTGATCCTGGGTGGGTTGTTGTTCCTTCGAACTGCTGAAACGGATCTTCATGGAAGGCTCAATGGGGGTAATGAATCCAGTCCTGCCAGTCGATGCCGGTGACACCCACCGGCTGCAGGCGCACACGCCAGCGTTCGACCTGCTGTTGCAACTGGCGCGGCGGTACACCGGCCCAGCTTTCCTCGGCGGGCAGCTGCGGCTCGACGCTCTGCGCCAGGCGGAAGTGCAGGGCCGGCCAGCGCTGGGCGATCTGCTCGGCCAGCTCGGCGCTACGCTCGGCATTGCGCGTGTAGATCATCAGGCTGACCTGCTGCACGCCGCGCTGCGGCAGGGCGCAGGGCACGCAGGTCTGCCCGGCGGCCGGCTCGGCGAACCAGCGATGGTGGCTGGACAGCTCCAGCGGCCAGGGATTGAGGCTGGCCACTGCGGCCAGGGTGTCGAGCCAGTCCTGCAGGCGGCTGTCCGGTACTGGCCAGCCCAGCTGCTCGACTTCCAGATCCAGGTGCAGGGCATCGAACGGCAGGCCTTGCAGCTGACCGAGCAGATCGAGCAGGCCCTGGCGTCCGGCCGGCTCGATCCAGGCCGGGTCACCGAGCAACAGGCCGACCTGCAGACCCTGACCGTGGGCCTCGTCGAGGCTGCTCTGCAGGCGCTGGCGCAGGGCCGGGATATCCGCCACCTGGGCGGCGGACAGGCCGATATAGATGCGCTGCATGCCGGCCCGGCGCAGGTCACGCAGCTCGGTGCGGCGACTGGAGGCCTGCAGCAGGCGACGGCTGTCCCACACATAGGTGCCCTGGCTCCACTCGCCGGTGCTGGCGGCCGCCAGGCTCCAGCGCTCGCGGCTATCACCGAGCAGGCCAGCCAACGCACCGTCGTCCTCGACGAACAGGCGCAGCGCCGCCTCGCGCAACCAGGCCGCGTGCCAGGCAGCAATCAGGCGCAGGCCGGCGCCGTACTGCTCCAGCTCGGCGGCCAACTCGCCCTGCACGCCACGCTCCAGCTCGGCGTCGCGGCGCAGGCCCTGTTCGTGGCGCGCCTGTTCGGCCGTACTCAGCTCTTCGCGGGCACTCGCCAACTCGTCCATGGCCGTGCGCTGGGCACGCAAAGCCTGGCCGAGGCCGAGCAGCAGTTGCTCGCGCTCGGCCTCCAGGCGCGCCAGGGCGGCCTGATGGCGGGCCTCACCCTCGCGACCGCGGGCGCGGCCGTAGTTGAGCAGGTCGAAGGGCGCGCTCAGGTTGATGCTGGCCACCAGGCCGTCACCGGGCTTGTCCGCACCGCTGCGATCTTCATAGCTCTGCGCCAGGCTGAAGCTGGAGTCCACCGCGGAATACCAGGGCGACTGGCGATTGCGCTCGGCCTGGCGCAGCTCGTCCTGGCGCTCGCGCAAGCGCGGGTGGCCGTCCAGTGCCTGCTGCCAGGCCGTGAGCGGGCGCACCTGCGGCGCCAGCGGCTCGGCCTCGGCCTGCTGCCGGGCGTCGATGGCCTGGCCAGCAATGCCGGCAAGCGCGCCACGGGTCTCTTCCACCAGTTCCGGGGCACGCTGGCAACGGCGCTCCAGCACCTGCCACTGCCCCTGCTGCAGGCGCGCCTCGGAGGCCAGCAGCCAGCCTGCGCGCTGGCGCCGCTGCAGCTGCGCGCGGGCCTCGCGGGCGGCCGGCAGCAGGTCGCCGCACCAGCGCTGTTCCTGCTCGGCGCGCCACCAGTCGGCATAGGCGCTGCGCAGGGCCAGGCGCTGCTCGGCGCGGCGCAGCAGGTCGCGGGCCTGCTGGCGCTGCTGTTCCAGCTCGACCGCCTCGACCGCCTGCACCTGGCGGCGCAGGCTGCCGAGCAGCGGGTGGCGCACACCAAGGGCCAGGTCACGGCCGTAGTAGTCGTCGCGCACGTCCTCGGTGACCAGTTCGCGGTAGTGGCCGGTGCTGGCCGAGGAGTACCACTGCCAGCCGGACTCGGCCTCGCGCTGCTCGCGCTGGGCCTCCAGGGCGTCCTGCTCGGCACGCCCGGCGCGGGCCACGGCACCGTCGTCGAGACCGGCCAGCAGGCTCTGCAGCGGCAGCGGTTCGGCCCGTGCCAGGCCGGCGGCCAGCAGCAGGCCGATCAGGGAAAGGGTACGCAGCATCTAGAACCTCTTGGCCTTCTTCAGCACCCACCAGGGCGCCATGCTGCTCTCCTCGTGGCCGCGGCGCAGCGCCTCGTTGAGCATCGCCACGGCACTCCAGCAGCGCATCACCAGCATGAACAGGGGGAATAGGAACACGATAGGCAATAAGCGCAGATCCTGGCGCGGCCGCTCGGAAACCATGGCCAGCATGGCCAGGTACATCAGCAGGGTCGTGCCCAGGTACACCAGGTAGATCAGCCCGCTCAGCGCCAGGTAGTTGGCCAGCGGCAGGACGAACACGCCGGCCACCAGGTAGCCGAAGATGATGAAGGGCAGCACCAGCTGGAAGAAGAAGCCGCTGACCAGGGTCATCAGGAAATTCGGCCAGCCGAGCAGGCGCGGATTGAAGCTGTGGCGGTGCTTGCGGATGTACAGGAAGTACAGGTCGCCGTCCCAGCGCAGGCGCTGCATGAGGAACTGCTTGAAGGTGGTTGGCGCGTCGGTGTGGCCGATGGCACGCGGCTCGAAGGGGATGCGCAGGGGCTGGCGGCCGAAGTAGTTCTTGATCCGCAGGGTGATGTCGAGATCCTCGGCGGTGTGGGTGTCCCAGCCGCCGATCTTGTCGAGGAAACTGCGGCGGAAGGCGCCGAAGGCCCCGGATACGTTATTGACCAGGTTCCACTCGCTGAGGCCGATCTTAGCCATGTGGATCGACAGCAGGTACTCCAGGCCCTGCATGGCCGCGGTCAGCGAGGCTTTCCAGTTGCGCACCCGCAGGCTGCCGGCCACGGCCGGTACACTGGGATCGGCGAAGTGGCGAACGATGTTGACCACCATGTCGTTGTCGAACGAGGTGTCGCCGTCCAGGGCCATGACGATCTCGCCGGTGCAGTGGGCCAGGCCGGAGTTCAGCGACGACACCCGGCCGCCGCGCTGCCACTTGGCAATCGGCCGTAGCAGGCGCCGCGGGTAGAGCACGCGGTCGACGCGGAAATCGCGCACCGCCTGCATGGTCGGCTTGTTCACCGCGGCACCGTCGACCACCGGGATCATCTCGATGTCGCCCTCATAGGTCTGCTCGCACAGACTGCGCAGGGTGCTCTGCACATCCAGCCCTTCGCTGTAGCAGGTGATGATGCAGGACACCCGCGGCCGGTAGCCGTTGCCCGGCGGCAGCTCGAAAGGCTTGCGCACGAACCAGCGCAGCACGCCGAGCAGCACCAGCAGGTTGAGCGGCACTTCCAGCAGCAGGAAGGCCGGCAGCAGGGTGACCAGCAGGCGCACCAGGCCGTCGCTCTTGCCGAGCTCGGCGAACAGCTGCAGCCACTGCTGGACGACGGCTTCCATCGGCTCAGGCCAGCAGGCCGCCCAGGCGGGCGAGGAGCAGCGCGGCGTCTTCCTGCTCGACCAGTTCCTCGGGGGCGACGAAGCCGACCTGGCGCATCTCGACATGCGTGTCGGTATCGGCAGCCAGGCGTTCACTACCCTTGGCCAGACGCTTCTTCACCACCTCGAGGCCGGCCGCATCGGTGTGCGGCATCAGCAGCCACAACACTTCCTCGCTCAATCGGCAGCAGCGGTCGGTCTCGCGCACCGCTTCCTGCAGGCGCTCGACCAGGCCGTCGATCAGTGCATGGCCACGCATCTCGCCGAGGTGTTCGAGAGTTTCCAGCAGGTTGACGAAACGTACCCCGAGCAGGGCGAAAGGCGGTGTCTTGTGTCGCCGCACCAGCTGCAGCTGCCACTCCAGCAGCTCGTGGAAGCTACGCTGCGACAGCAGGTTGAGGCGGCCGAACTGGTCGCTTTCGGCCGGGCTGGTGTTGAAGCCCTGGCGGCAGCGCAGGCGCCCGGCCTCGGCCAGGCGGAAGTGGCGTACCTCGCGCACGCGCAGCTTGTCCGGCGCATGGTGCTCGCCACAGTCGAGGCAGCGCGCCTCCACCGCGGCATCGACGAAGAACGCCTGGCAGCTGCGGCAGCGATAGTTCTCCAGCGGCCGGTCGTAGTCGCTGCCGATGTGGCGCAGGCGGCTCAGGCAGTTGGGGCAGAGCAGCAGGCCGTCCTTGAGGAAGTGCTCCTGGGCGCCGACGTGCCCGCAAGTGAAGCAGTGCAGCGACGGCTGGCGGGAGATGTCCAGGGCCTGGCACTCGGGGCACACGTCGACATAGTTGAGCCGACCGGAACCGCAGTCGGTGCACAGGCGCAGGCGGTCGAGCAGCGCGCCCTCCTCCAGCCAGCCATGCTGCAGCATCAGCTGCAGCCAGGAGAAATCATTGATCGTCTCGCCGTCGCTGAGCACTTCCAGCAACGGGTAGCGGTAGTGCTGAGCCACGCTGGCATCGCGCACCGCGTGCACGTCGCCGCGCGAGCGCAGCCACAGCCAGGCCAGCACCCGTGCCTCGAAACGCTCCGGAGCCACGCCGCGGTTGAACAGGGTGAAACGCTCCTGCCACAGGCGCCACAGCGGTGTGATGGCGCCGAGGTCGGCCGGCGGGCGGCCGTCGCCGAGGGCCTCGCACCAGCTGTCCTGATCCTGGCAGCAGTAGATCAGGGCGAAGCGATAGTGCCGTTCCAGACGCAGGCTGCGCAGCAGCTGGCCGGCAGAAATGCCAGGCAGGTCGATCAGCAGCACGTCGTAGGCGGGAGCTGCCAGCAGGCTGGCCAGGTCGGCAAAACGATCCGGCTCGAGGCCATGAAAACGCGAAAAGGCAGCGCCCAGGACGGCGACTCGGGGCGTGGTGGTCGGCATGCGTGCAACTCGGAGATCGGCAGAGGCGGCTAAACCGCCGCCAGACAATGTCCAAATTTAGCATGGCGCCGGTTTAATGACGATTTTTCTGACGCCTTGTTCAGTTAGTGACGCAGTCGACACGAAACCGACACAGATTCACTCCAGCACCACTGCCGCCATCGGTACGTGCAAACGCTGCAGCAGGGCCTGCACCGCGTCGCGCGCGCCCTCGGTGACATAGCCGCTCTCCAGCGCGAGGATCTGGTACACGCCGCGGCGCATCAGCTCCTCGCTGAGGTCGCCGGGGTTGCTGCGGATGGTGCAGAGAAAGCGCACCCAGGAGGTGAGGATGATCCAGCTGTTGAGCACCAGCGCCTCGATCTGCTGATCGTTCATGGCCAGGATGTCGGCAGCGGCGAAACCGCGGTAGATATCGCCGGCGGCCTGCAGGCAGCGATGGGCGAAGGCCTGGTAGCGGGCGGCCAGTTCGGCGTCGCTTTCCAGCAGGTGTTCGAGGTCGCGGTGGAGGAAGCGGTAGTGCCACATGGCCGCCAGCAATGCCTCCAGGTAGAAGGTCTTGTCGTCCACCGTCAGCGCGCGGCCGGCGGGCGGGCGCAGGAACACGGCGACGCGGTCTTCGTACTGGGCGAACAACTCGGCGATGATCGCCTGCTTGTTGCGGAAGTGGTAATACAGGTTGCCCGGCGAAATGCCCAGGTGCGCGGCGATGTGGTTGGTGGTGACGCTGCGCTCGCCCTGGGCGTTGAACAGCTCCAGGCTGGCTTCAACGATACGGGCGCGGGTGTTGATCTTCGGGGCCATGGTTCGGCTCGGCAAGGCAAAGTGGCAAAAGTACGGCAAAGCGCCGCGCCTGACGACCGTCGGCGCGCCGATTTGACAGTTTAGAGCAATTACTCTAAAAATCGCAGCTACCCAACCTCCATTGTCTCCAGGGAGACTCCGCCATGGTCGCCGACATCGCCTACCTGCAGCAGGCTCAGCAGCAGATCAACCAACTGCAGCCCCTGCTGGCCAGCCAGCGCAACGCCTTTCGCAGCAACCCGATGCCCAGCGCCGAGCAGCGCCGCGCCTGGCTCAAGGCCCTGCGCGAGCTGATCCTGAGCGAGAAGCAGGCGCTGGTCGCCGCCGTCTCCAGCGACTTCAGCAACCGTGCCGAGAGCGAGACCCTGCTGGCCGAGATCATGCCCAGCCTGCACGGCATCGACTACGCCAGCAAAAACCTGAAGAAGTGGATGAAGCCCTCGCGCCGCGCGGTCGGCGTGGCCTTCCAGCCGGCCTCGGCCAAGGTGATCTACCAGCCGCTGGGCGTGGTCGGCATCATCGTGCCGTGGAACTACCCGCTGTTCCTCGCCTTCGGCCCACTGCTCGGCGCCCTGGCCGCCGGCAACCGGGTGATGATCAAGATGAGCGAGTCGACCCCGGCCACTTCGCTGCTGGTCAAGCAGCTGCTGGCCAAGGTCTTCCCCGAGGATCTGGTGGCCGTGGTGCTGGGCGAGGCCGACGTCGGCCAGGCCTTCTCCCAGTTGCCGTTCGACCACCTGCTGTTCACCGGTGCCACCAGCATCGGTCGCCATGTGATGCGCGCCGCCGCCGACAACCTGGTGCCGGTGACCCTGGAGCTGGGCGGCAAGTCGCCGGCCATCGTCAGCCACGACGTGCCGCTGGCCGACGCCGCCGAGCGCATCGCCTTCGGCAAGACCATGAACGCCGGGCAGACCTGCGTGGCGCCGGACTATGTGCTGGTGCCGCAGGAGCGGGTGGAGGACTTCGTGGCCGCCTACCGCGCCGCGGTGCAGCGCTTCTTCCCGCAGCTGACCGACAACCCGGACTACACGGCGATCGTCAACGAGCGCCAGCTCAGCCGCCTCAAGGGCTATATCAGCGACGCCGAAAGCAAGGGCGCGCGCATCGTCCCGCTGTTCCCCCAGGATCAGGGCCGGCGCATGGCCCACAGCCTGGTGCTGGAGGTGAACGACGAGATGAAGCTGATGCAGGACGAGATCTTCGGCCCGCTGCTGCCGATCGTGCCCTACCAGCGCATCGAAGAAGCCTTCAGCTACATCAATGACCGCCCGCGGCCGCTGGCCCTGTACTACTTCGGCTACGACAAGGGCGAGCAGCAGCGCGTACTGCACGAGACCCATTCCGGTGGTGTGTGCCTCAACGACACCCTGCTGCATGTGGCCCAGGACGATATGCCGTTCGGCGGCATCGGCCCTTCCGGCATGGGTCACTATCATGGTCATGAGGGCTTCCTGACCTTCAGCAAGGCCAAGGGCGTGTTCATCAAGCAGCGCTTCAACGCTGCCAAGGTCATCTACCCGCCGTATGGCACCGGCCTGCAGAAGCTGATCCAGAAGCTGTTCATTCGCTAAGGCGCGAGGCCATAACCACAATGAGCGATACCTCACTCACCGCGCCGCCGCTGTCGCGGCGCAACCTGCTCAAGGTCGGCCTGGTCGGCTCGGCCCTGCTCGCCACTGCTGGCGTCACCGCCAGCCTCAGCGGCTGCTCCAGCGCCACCACGGCCGCCGGCTTCCAGGTGCTGCGCGACAGCGACCTGCCCTTTCTGCGCGCATTGATCCCGGTAATGCTGGCCGGCGCGGTAGGCAGCGACGCCATGGCGACGGCCACCCACAGCACGCTCAAGGGCATCGACCACAATCTGCATCACCTGTCGCCGGAGCTGCTCAAGCTCACCCAGCAGCTGTTCGACGTGCTCGCCATGGCCGTCAGCCGCGGCCCGCTGACCGGCATCTGGGGCAGCTGGGACAACGCCGATGCTGCTGCCATCGGCAACTTCCTCAGCCGCTGGCAGAACAGCTCGCTGAGCCTGCTGCGCATGGGCCATGCCTCGCTGCTGCAGCTGGTGATGATGGGCTGGTATGCGCAACCCGAGTCCTGGGCCCACTGCGGCTACCCGGGGCCGCCCCAGTACGTCCTGTAAGCCCGCGCACGCTCCCATAACAAGAGAATCGACATGCCCGTACCTGATGTATTCCGTGACGGCCTGGCCCGCGGCTGGACAACCTACGACGGCTCGCGCCTGGACAAAGACCTGCTGCTGGAAGCCGACGTGGCCATCGTCGGCAGCGGCGCCGGCGGTGGCACCACGGCGGAGATCCTCAGCGCCGCCGGCCTGCGCGTGCTGCTGATCGAGGAAGGCCCGCTGAAGACCAGCAGCGACTTCAAGATGCAGGAGGCCGACGCCTACCCGCAGCTGTACCAGGAAGGCATCGGCCGCATGAGCAAGGACGGCGCCATCACCATCATGCAGGGCCGTGCCGTGGGTGGCACCACCCTGGTCAACTGGACGTCCAGCTTCCGCACCCCGGAGCCGACCCTGCAGCACTGGGCCGAGGCACACGACGTCAAGGGCCACAGCGTCGCCGAGATGGCCCCCTGGTTCGAACAGATGGAACAGCGTCTGGGCGTCGCGCCCTGGGCCATGCCGCCCAACGCCAACAATCAGGTGATCCAGGACGGCTGTACGCAGCTCGGCTACAGCTGGCACGTGATCCCGCGCAACGTGCGCGGCTGCTGGAACCTCGGCTACTGCGGCATGGGCTGCCCGGTCAACGCCAAGCAGTCGATGCTGGTCACCACCATTCCGGCCACCCTCGACAAGGGCGGCGCCCTGCTCTACCTGGCCCGCGCCGAACGTCTGCTGCTGGATGGCGAGCGGGTGGTCGGCCTGGAGTGCCTGGGCATGGACGAGCGCAGCGTGGCGCCCAATGGCCGGCGCATCATGGTCAAGGCACGCCACTACGTGCTGGCTGGCGGCGGCATCAACACCCCGGCCCTACTGCTGCGCTCCCAGGCCCCCGACCCGCACGAGCGGGTCGGCAAGCGCACCTTCCTGCACCTGGTGAACTTCTCCGCGGCGCAGTTCGACAAGGTCATCAACCCCTTCTATGGTGCGCCGCAGTCGGTGTACTCCGACCACTTCCAGTGGCAGGACGGCGCCACCGGACAGATGTCCTACAAGCTCGAAGTGCCGCCGCTGCAACCGGCCCTGGCCGCCACCATGCTCGGCCGCTACGGGGTCGACAATGCTCTGCGCATGGAGCAGCTGCCGCACACCAACGTGATGCTGGCGCTGATGCGCGACGGCTTCCACCCGGACAGCGCCGAGGGCACGGTGGAGCTGCGCGGCGACGGCACGCCGGTGCTCGACTACCGGATGACCGACTACACCTGGGCCGGCATCCGCCGGGCCTTCCACAGCATGGCCGAGATCCAGTTCGCCGCTGGCGCCAAGGCCGTGCTGCCGCTGCACGCCGATGCCGACTACGTGAAGACCCCGGCCGAAGCCAAGGCACTGATCGACCGCCTGAACCTGGAGCTGTACCGCACCCGCCTGGGCAGCGCCCACGTGATGGGCGGCTGCGCCATGGGCGAAGACCCGACCCGCGCGGTAACCGACAGCCTGGGCCGCCACCACCAGCTGGAGAACCTGTCGATCCACGACGGCTCGCTGTTCCCCACCAGCATCGGCGCCAACCCACAGCTGTCGATCTACGGCCTCACCGCCAAGCTCGCCAGCCTGCTGGCACAGCGCCTCAAGGCCTGAGGTCGCAGCCATGAGCAAGCTGATCGCGCTGCTGTTGCTGGTCGCCGGCATCATCCACCTGCTGCCGCTGTCGGGCGTGCTCGGCGGGGCGCGGCTCAGCGCGCTGTACCAGCTGCCGCTCGACGAGCCCAACCTGCAGCTGCTGATGCGCCACCGCGCCGTGCTGTTCGGCCTGCTCGGCACCTTGCTGGTGGCCGCCGCGTTCATTCCGGGGCTGCGCAATCTGGCCCTGCTCGGCGGCCTGCTCAGCGTCGTCAGCTTTCTCCTGCTAGCCTGGAGCGCACCGCTCTACAACGAGGCTTTGCGCCGTGTGGTGATAGCCGACTGGGTGGCCCTGGGCTGCCTGCTGCTGGCCACGGTGCTGCACCTGCGTACGGCCTGAGGCTTTTCCCGCGGGGAAGCGCTGCGCTACCATCCGCGACTCTTACCGCTCCGAGCAGGACGAGACGATGAATCGAGTGTTGTACCCAGGCACCTTCGACCCCATCACCAAGGGCCATGGCGACCTGATCGAGCGCGCTGCGCGCCTGTTCGACACCGTGATCATTGCGGTGGCTGCCAGCCCCAAGAAAAACCCGCTGTTCTCCCTGGAACAACGGGTCGAGCTGGCCCGGGAAGTCACCAAACATCTGCCGAACGTCGAAGTGGTGGGCTTCTCCACCCTGCTCGCGCACTTCGTCAAGGAACAGAACGCCAACGTGTTCCTGCGCGGCCTGCGCGCGGTGTCCGACTTCGAATACGAGTTCCAGCTGGCCAACATGAACCGCCAACTGGCGCCGGACGTGGAGAGCATGTTCCTCACCCCGTCGGAAAAGTACTCCTTCATTTCCTCGACCCTGGTGCGCGAAATAGCGGCCCTGGGTGGTGACATCAGCAAGTTCGTCCACCCCGCCGTGGCCGAGGCCCTGGCTCAGCGTTTCCCGCGCTGAGCCCCGAAGGGGGCTCCGCGCATGGCGCCCACGGCGCCAATCCGGCACAATTCCCCCATCGATTGCTGAAAGTGTCATGGCCGTAGCCATGGCAGGAGTTGTTCCATGTCCCTGAAAATCACCGACGACTGCATCAACTGCGACGTCTGCGAACCCGAGTGCCCCAACGCCGCGATTTCCCAGGGCGAGGAGATCTATGTGATCGACCCCAACCTGTGCACCGAGTGCGTCGGCCACTACGACGAGCCGCAGTGCCAGCAGGTCTGCCCGGTGGACTGCATCCCTCTCGACGAGGCCCATGTCGAGAGCAAGGACGAGCTGATGCAGAAGTACCTGGCGCTCACCGGCAAAAAAGCCTGAGTACACCTCGCCCCATCCCCGGCTACCCCCTCCTGAGCGAACTCCGCTAGGCTGTTGCTCCATCGCGCAGCCTGACGATCACCCGCATGCTCAGAAAAGCCCTTGCCGCCTGCCTGCTGCTGGCCTGCGCCCTGCAGCTCCAAGCTGCCGCGCTCAAGCCCGACCAGGCAGCCGTCGCCACCGCCCACCCGGCCGCCACCGTGGCCGGCCTGGAAACCCTGGCCCTGGGCGGTAACGCCTTCGATGCCGCCGTCGCCATCAGCGCCGCCCTGGCCGTGGCCGAGCCCTATGGCTCGGGCCTCGGCGGTGGCGGTTTCTTTCTCCTGCGCCAGGCCGGCGAACAACCCACCTACCGCTTTCTCGACGCCCGCGAGCGCGCGCCGCTAGCGGCCAGCGCCGACCTCTACCGGCGCGACGGCCAGGTGCAGCCTGAGCTGTCGCTGAACGGCCCGCTGGCCGCCGCCATTCCCGGCCTGCCGGCGGCCCTGGTGGTGCTGGCCGAACGTTACGGCAAGCTGCCGCTGATCGACTCGCTGACCCCCGCCATCCGCCTGGCCCGCGACGGCGTCGGCATCGACAAGGTCTACCGCGAACGCGCGCAATGGCGCCTGGAGGCCCTGCGCGCCGATCCGGCCAGCGCCGCCATCTTCCTCGAACAGGGCAACGTGCCTGGCGAATTCGGCCTGCTGCGCCAGCCACAGCTGGCGCGCACTCTGGAGCGCCTGGGGCGCGACGGCCATGCCGGTTTCTATGCTGGCGAGACGGCGCAGCTGCTGCTGGATGGCGTGCGCCGTGCCGGCGGCATCTGGAGCGCCCGCGACCTGCGCGAATACCAAGTGGTAGAGCGCCAGCCGCTGCGTTTTGCCCTGGCCGACGGCCGTGAGCTGATCAGTGCACCGCCACCCTCGGCCGGTGGCGTGGCCCTGGCGCAGAGCCTGGGCATGCTGCAGCAACTGCCCTGGCAGCAGGCCGGCGAGCTGCAGCGCAGCCACTATGTGATCGAGGTGCTGCGCCGCGCCTACCGCGACCGCGGCCTGCTCGGCGACCCGGACAGCCTGCGCAATCCGCTGCCGCAGCTGCTCGCCCCGACCTACCTGCAGGGCCTGGCCAAGGGCATCGAGCTGCAGAACGCCACCCCCAGCGCCAGCCTGCCGCCGGCACCGGCCTGGCGCGAGGGCGACCACACCACCCACTTCACCGTGCTCGACCGCGACGGCAATGCGGTGGCCGCCACCCTGTCGATCAACCTGCCGTTCGGCGCCGCCTTCACCGTGCCCGGCACCGGCGTGGTGCTCAACAACGAGATGGACGACTTCGCTGCCGACCCGCAGGGCAGCAACGTCTACGGCCTGGCCGGCAGCCAGGCCAACGCCATCGCGCCGGGCAAGCGCCCGCTGTCCTCGATGAGCCCGACCTTTATCGAAAGCCCGGCGGAGCTGGCCTCCTTCGGCACGCCCGGTGGCAGCCGCATTCCCAGCATGGTGCTGCTGGCGATCCTCGACTACCTGGACGGCAAGCCGGTGGCGCAGTGGCCGGCCACTGCGCGCTACCACCAACAGTACCTGCCGGATGTGGTGGAGTACGAACCGGGCGCCTTCACCGCGAGCCAGATCGGCGCCCTGGAAATGCGCGGCTACCGGCTGCAGCCAGTCGACCGCCGCTACGGCAACCAGCAGGTGCTGCGGTGGCGCAAGCAGGACGGCACGGTGGAAGCCGCCAGCGACCCGCGTGGCGTGGGCCGCGCCGAGCTGCTGGGGCCGCTGCCGTAAGCGGCGGTCACTCGACGACGATCAGCGGCGTATTCTCCATCGCCACCTGGCGCAGGCCATACAACGGCCCCTGCTCCTCGGCCAGCAACAGGACATTGCGCAGGCTCTGGAAAATGCGCCCGACGTAGCCCAGATCGTTCATCAGCGAGCTGGTCTGCAGGCCGTCCAGCTGGCCCTGGCGCACCATGGCGAACAGGCGCTCGCGATAGGTTCGGTCGAACTCCGCCGCCTCGTCGTCGAGCAGATGCAGGCGTGCGCTCCAGGCCTCGTCACTCAGCTCGGTACGCGCCAGCTCATGCAGGTCGTGCAGCAACGCCAGCAGGTGTCCGCGCAGCTCGACATAGGCACCGCGCACGGTGGAAGGCGGCTGGCGCAGCTGCTGGCCGAGGTTCTTCTGCAGGTGCTTGGCGTCCTTGACCGCATCCACTAGTTGCAGGGCGGCCAACTGGGCGGCCAGCCAGAACTGCCGGTGCGCCTCGTCCAGCGGCAACTCCAGGCGGCCCATGAAGCTCAGCAGGTCGCCGTACACGCCCTTGATATGGCGCTGGTACAGCGCCTCGGCGTCGAGGGCGCGGGCATCCGGCGCGGCGCGCAGCAGGGCTTCGTCGACACGGGCCTGAGCCAGCTGCGCTACCGGCAGGTACAGGGCGTGGCAGATCACCTCCAAGCTCAGGCGGCCGAGGTGTCGCAGCTCCTGCATCACCGCACTGGCAGCCGCATCCACCGAGTCCAGTGCCTGTTCGCTGAGGTAGCGCGCGCGGGTGAGCGGTGGCTCCTGCGGGCCCGGTGTGGCCAGTTCGGTGATCAGCACCTGCGGCTCCACCGACTCCGGCAGCCAGCGCACCAGCAACTGCGCCAGACGCCCCTGCCAGGGCCAGAACAGCAGCACGCCGAAGGCATTGAACAGGCTGTGGAACAGTGCCAGCTGGATCAGGCTGTTGTCGCCAAAACCCGCCAGCCCGGCCAGCCACAGCACCAGCCCGGTGAAGGGCGCCAGCAGGACGAAGGCCAGCAGCGCAGTAACCACATTGAACAGCACGTGGGCCAGGGCCAGGCGCTGGCCACTGCGGTTGCCGCCAAGCGAGCCGACCACCGCCGTACTGACGCTGCTGCCGACGTTGGAACCGATGGCTATGGCCAGGCTCTGGCCCAGCTCCAGCTGGCCGCCAGCCAGGGCGGCAAGGGTCAGCATCAGGGTGGCATGACTGGACTGCAGCACCACGGTGCCCACCAGGCCGATGGCGCTGAACAGCAGCTGCCCGCTGAGGCCTTCGACCTGGTAAGCGCCCATGTCCAGCTCGCCACCGAAGCTGGCGAAGCCTTCCTTGATCTGGTCGATGCCGAGGAAGATGAAGGCGATGCCCAGCACGATGCGCCCGGCCGCCTTGCTCTTCGCCCCGTTGAAGCCGGCCAGCACGCCGAGTACCAGCAGCGGCAGGGCCAGCGGACTGAGACTGAGGTTCTGCCCGGCCATGGCCAGCAGCCAGATGCCACTGGTGGCGCCAAGGTTGGCGCCGAACAGGATGGCGATGCCGCCGGCCAGCTGGATCAGCCCGGTGCTGATGAAGGCGATGGTCAACAACGACACCAGGGTGCTCGACTGCAGCAGCATGGTGCCGCCAATGCCGAACAGCATGGCCTTGCCCGGGGTCGCCGTGCTGCGCCCGAGCAGCTGTTCCAGTTTGCTCCCCGCCAGCTGGCGCAGGCCTTCTTCCAGGCACTGCATGCCGAACAGGAACAGCGCCAGGCCGGCACACAGCTGCAGCCAGCCGGCGCTGGCCCAGAACGACCAGGCCAGCGCGGCGACCAGCAGTACCAGCAGGATCGCACGTCCGTAGAGTTTCACCCGCACACCTCCCGCTCCACCCTGCCGCCAATACTAGTCGCGGAAACGAAAAAGCCCCCGGCACTCGCATGCCGGGGGCTTGTTCCTGCAGGGCTGAAAATCAGTCCTTCTTGTAGCCGCTCTCGGTGCAACCCAGGCAGCGCACGAAGGCGGACATGCCCGGCTCGATCACCAGCGCCTGACCGGCTTCCTTGACGTTGCCGCCAGCGGCGCTGAACGGCAGGCTGATCAGGAACAGGCCGGCGCCGATAATGGTGCCGGCGATCAGCAGCGGGCGGGCGATGATCAGGTCACCAGCCATGGCATAGCCGGCAGGAGCCTCGACGGTGTAGACGGGGTCGCCGCTGGTGTTCTGCTGCACCACTTCCGCCTGCGCAGGCAGTGCCAGCAGGCCAGTGGTCAGAGCCAAGACAGCGGCGGTGGTACGAAACAGATTCATGGCGCGATCCTTCATTGTGTAGTTATGGCAGAACGATACGGCTAACTATAACAGCGCTCGCGTAAATGTCAGCGTGAACGCCGTCAATCGCCGTGGTATGCGAATTGTGGCTTTTTCGGTACGTAAGGCCGGAAGAATGCCAGCAGCGTGCGCAGATCCGCTTCGGCATCGCCGCTCGGCTGCAACGGCTGGCCGATCACCACGCGGCGGTTCCCGTAGTCCAGGGCCGCCGGCACGATCGGCACGCCGGCGCCCAGGGCGATATGGTAGAAGCCCATCTTCCAGCGCTCCACCTTCTTGCGCGTGCCTTCCGGCGACAGCACCAGGATGAACTCGCGGTTGCCCCGAAAGCCCTGGATCGCCTGTTCCACCATGTTCAGGCGCAAGTGGCGCTGGATCGGGATGCCGCCCCAACTGCGCAGCAGCGCGCCGAACGGCCAGATGAAGATGCTGTGCTTGCCGAACCAGCGGGCATTCAGGCGCAGCACGAACTTCAGCGCGATGAACAGCACGAAGTCCCAGTTGGAGGTGTGGTGGGCGCCGATGGCGACGAACTTGTCGAGGGCCGGGAGCTGGCCCTCGATGCGCCAGCCCATGAGTTTCAGAGCGGTACGCCCGACCCATTCGGCGAACGGGTTGGGCGGCAGGTAATTGCCGTACATCGTGGTTCCTAGTGCTTGTTCTTATTCTGGGGGACTTGCGATCAGGCGCGCAGCGGCCTCAGCGCTGGCATTTCGGGCAGTACACGCTGGCGCGCTGGCCCAGCTTCACTTCGCGCAGGGTGCTGCCGCAGCTCTTGCAGAACTCGCCACCGCGCCCGTAGGCGAACAGCTCCTGCTGGAAGTAGCCCGGCTGGCCATCGCCGCCGACGAAGTCGCGCAGGGTGGTGCCGCCACGCTCGATGGCATGGGCGAGGATGCGCTTGATCTCCAGCGCCAGCGCCACATAGCGCGCCCGCGAGATGGAGCCGGCTTCGCGGCGCGGATCGATGCCGGCGGCGAACAGCGCCTCGGTCGCGTAGATGTTGCCCACCCCGACCACCACCGCGTTGTCCATGATGAACGGCTTGACCGCCATCGAGCGGCTCCGCGACTGCTGGTACAGGCGCTCGCCGTCGAAGGCCTCGGTCAGCGGCTCCGGGCCGAGCTTGCTGAGCAGCTCGTGGTTGAGCGGGTCGCTGCTCCACAGCAGCGCGCCGAAGCGCCGCGGATCGGTGTAGCGCAGCGCCATGCCCGACTCCAGCTCGATGTCGACATGCTCGTGCTTGGCCGCCGGGGTGCCCACCGGCACCAGGCGCAGGTTGCCGGACATGCCCAGGTGGCCGATCAGGGTGCCGCTCTCGGCCTTGATCAGCAGGTACTTGGCGCGTCGTTCGACGGCCTCGATGCGCTGCCCGGACAGGCGCACATCGAGGTCTTCGGGAATCGGCCAGCGCAGCCGGCGTTCGCGCACCAGCACGCGGCTGACACGCTGACCGACGAGGTAGGGGGCGATCCCCCGGCAGGTGGTTTCGACTTCAGGTAATTCGGGCATTCACGCACTCGCGGGGTACAACTGAGCGGAGTGCCACCCTAGCAGGAAAGCTACAGGGCCGGGAGATCCGCTCAGAGCCTGTTTACGATCTTCTGAATTAGAGCCAGACAAGGCAAAAACAGGCGAGGGAGCGGAGTTTACAGTTGTAAATGAGCATCCCAAGCCTGTTTTTAACATCGTATGGCCGCGAGTCAGGAGATCGTAAACAGGCTCTCAGCCGGCACCCAGGTCGTGGATGCTCTCCTTGAGCGTCTGGAAGTCGTACTCGGTGAGGCCGACGTACTCCAGCACGTGCTGCTGGATGCTGTCCCACTCGTGGTCTTCGTCCTGATTGCCCAGCACCCGATAGCTGCCACAGATGTGCTCGGCCATCTTGAGGATCGCCATCAGGGTTTTCAGCTGGGCATCGCGGCCGGTGTCGTCCTCGAAGAACGACAGCGCGTTGTGGTGGTTGGCAATCGCCTCGCACAGGTGCAGCGGCAGGTTCCACGACTTGGCGGTGAAATAGCCGACCACCGCATGGTTGGTGTTGAGCAGGCGGTTCTCGGTGTCCACCACGCGGCGCTCGCTGCTGGCGTTGTAGTACGCCTCCTCCAGCACCGTCATGTAGTCGGGGAAGCGCTTGAGCATCAGCGGGATGCCGCAGTTGTGGAACAGGCCGAGGGTGTAGGCCTCGTCCGGTGCCTGGTAGCCGATGCGCTTGGCCAGGGTCAGGCAGGTCATGGCCACGTCCTGGGCGGTGTCCCAGAAGCGGTTGAGGATGACGATGGTCTCGTCGCTCATCTCGCCCTTGATCGACTGCGCGTTGATCAGGTTGATCACCGAGTTGCAGCCCAGCAGGTTGACCGCCTGCTGGATCGAGGCGATGCGGTTGGACAGGCCGAAGAACGGCGAGTTGACGATCTTCAGCAGCGCGCCGGACAGGCCCGGATCCTGGCTGATCAGCTTGGCGATGGTCTTCAGATCCGGATTCGGCAGGAACTGCTCCATCTGCAGATCGACCATGATCTGTGGCTGCGGCGGTACGCTGATGCCCTGCAGCACCTGCTGGATCTGTTCGGCGGAAAGGTCGTGGGCCATGGGAGCGGCTACTGGAATTGAGAGACTGGGCACAGTTTAGCCAAAGCATTCCCGACTCCGCAGCCAACTTTTGTAACCACTGTGTTGCAGCCACTCACCCTTTCCCGCGCGAGCCCGAACGCTTCGACGCGGACGACCGCCCGCGCAACAATCCGGCGCCACTACCGGTGGCCTTCCAAGGCTATAATTCCGCTCTTTTTCGCGGAGTAGCCCCTGATGTCCCTGCCCAGCCTGCGCCTCAAAGCCAACGCCGATCGTCGCCTGCGCGCCGGCCACCTGTGGGTCTACAGCAACGAGATCGACGTGGCCGCCAGCCCGCTGCACGGCTTCCAGGCCGGCGACCAGGCCATCCTCGAAGCCGCCGGCGGCAAGCCGCTGGGCATAGTCGCGATGAGCCCGAACAACCTGATCTGCGCCCGCCTGCTGTCGCGTGACGTCAAGCACGTGCTGGACAAGTCGCTGCTGGTGCACCGCCTCAACGTCTGCCTGTCGCTGCGCGAGCGCCTGTTCGACAAGCCCTTCTACCGCCTGGTCTACGGCGATTCCGACCTGCTTCCCGGCCTGGTGGTCGACCGCTTCGGCGATCACCTGGTGGTGCAGCTGGCCTCGGCAGCCATGGAGCAGGCCAAGGACGCGGTGGTCGAGGCCCTGGTGCAGGTGCTCAAGCCGCGCGGCATCCTGTTCAAGAACGACTCCGCCGCGCGCGATGCCGAAGGCCTGGAGCGCTACGTCGACACCGCCTTCGGCCAGGTGCCGGACTGGGTCGATCTGGAAGAGAACGGCGTGAAGTTCCAAGCCCCGGTGCTGGACGGCCAGAAGACCGGCTGGTTCTACGACCACCGCATGAACCGCGCGCGCCTGGCGCCCTACGTCAAGGGCAAGCGCGTGCTCGACCTGTTCAGCTACATCGGTGGCTGGGGCGTGCAGGCCGCGGCCTTCGGCGCCGGTGAAGTGTTCTGCGTCGATGCCTCCGGCTTCGCCCTCGACGGCGTGGAGCGCAACGCCACCCTCAACGGCTTCGCCGAGAAGGTCACCTGCGTGGAAGGCGACGTATTCGCCGCCCTGCGGGAGCTGAAGTCCGCCGAAGAACGCTTCGACGTGATCGTGGCCGACCCGCCCGCCTTCATCAAGCGCAAGAAGGACATCAAGAACGGTGAGGCCGCCTACCGCCGCCTCAACGAAACGGCCATGCGCATGCTCAACAAGGACGGCATCCTGGTCAGCGCCAGCTGCTCCATGCACCTGGAGGAAGACCACCTGCAGAACATCCTGCTGACCAGCGCCCGCCACCTGGATCGCAACATCCAGCTGCTCGAGCGTGGCGCCCAGGGCCCGGATCACCCGGTGCACCCGGCCATCGCCGAGACCCGCTACATCAAGAGCCTGACGGTACGCCTGCTGCCCAACACCTGAGCCGGCCCCAGCACCGCCCGTGCAACGCGGGCGGCGCAATGGCAATACGCCACACCACCCGCAATTGTCCTTATACTGCGCGCCCGCCAAGCAGGCGGGAGACGGCGCACGCCCGGATTCGGGCCACAGCAGCCGCCCTACAAGAACAGAAACAGCAGCCAGACCATTGCGGAGATTCATCATGGGGAGCATCAACAAGATCATTGGCGCCAGCCTGGCGCTGGCCAGCCTCGGCCTCGCCGGCGCGCCCGTGCAGGCCGCCGACAATACCCAATGGGAAGGTTTCTACCTGGGTGCTGCCGCCGGTAACCGCGAGCAGAAGATCGACTGGGAACAGCGCGACATCAGCTTGCCGTTCTCGGGTTATCCCTCGATTGAACTGCAGGGCGTGGACGACTCGTCGAAAAGCGACAACGGCTACTTCGCCCTGTATGGCGGCTACAACTGGCTGCTGAGCGAGCGCGTACTGCTGGGCCTGGAGCTCAGCGCCGGCTATGCCGACAGCCAGTCGCAGAAATACGCCGTCGACTTCAGCGAAGGCCAGGGCTACCCAAGCGCGACCACCACCCGCATCCAGGCCGACTGGGATGCCAGCCTGCGAGGCCGCGCCGGCTACCTGATCACCCCGAGCCTGCTGGTCTATGGCGCCGCCGGTATCGCTGCCACCCGCCTGGAGTCGAGCACCACCTGCCCGAGCGACGGCTATGTCTGCAGCCCCTACTCCCCGGCCCGCCATGAAAGCCACGACGAAACCGTGTGGGGCTGGACGGCCGGCCTGGGTCTGGAAGCCAGCCTGAGCGAGCACCTGCTGGCCCGCGCCGAGTACCAGTACAGCGACTACGAAAGCACCTCGTTCGACACCATGAGCCAGGAAGACTACGAGGCCTTCGGGGTCAAGAGCGAAGTGGACAGCCGCAGCCAGACCCTGACCCTGGGCCTGGGCTACAAGTTCTGACCGGCGCCGGCGGGAGGCCCAGGCCGCCCGCAGCACCCCGGCGCCAGCGCGCTCACTCCTCGGGCGGCAGCGGCACCAGCAACTGCTGACCGACCCGCAGGCTCTGGTAGCGCGGCGCCACCTTCTGCACCGTGCCCGCGCGCGCCGCCTCGATCAGCTCCTCGGTCGAGTAGACCTGCTCGAAACGCCCTGCCACTTGCCACTTGCCCTGTTCTGCGCGAGCGAAGAACAACAGCGCGCTGCCATAGTGCTGGGTCGGCAACAGCAGCACCTCGTTGCGGCCGTCGCCATCCATGTCCACGGCCCACAGCAGGCAGCCGGCGAAGTCGCATTCATCCTTCAGGCTCTGCTCGTCCACCACCCGCTGTGTCTCATCCTCGGCCGGGCCGATCCAGGCCAGGGTCTGCGCCGGCATGGCCGGTGACGCATCCGCCAGCTGTCCCGCACGCCCCTGCTCGACCACCTGCTGCATACGCGCCAGCAACTGGCTGCGCTGTTTGCCATCGAACAGCTCGCCAGCCTCCAGCCGCGCCTGCAGGGCATCGAAATGCTGGCGCCCCGGCCGCCCCAGTTCATAGCGCAGATGATCGAGATCGAATGCCTCGGTACTGACCTGCCCAGCCAGCAGGCGCTGCACCTGGCTGCGCGCGCTGAGCTCCAGCGGATTCAGCCAGGGGCTGTGCAGCACCACCAGCAGGGCACACAGCAACAGGGCAATGGGTGGATTGCTGCGGCGCAGGCTGCCCAGCCACACCGCCTGCCGGGGGCGCAGGGCCCAGAGCAGCGCCAGGGCATGCACGCCGCTCACCAGCACCAGCAGGGCGGCATAGACCCGCTGCGGGGTCAGGCCGTACTGGCCGATGCGCAGATACAGCGAATAACCGGCGATGGCAGCCAGCGGCACCAGGCAGAGGATCGCCAGCTCCACCAGCCGGCGCAGCGGACGCGGGTAGGCCTGCGCCTCGCCACCGTCCTGGAACACGCCATTGATGAACAGCAGGTTGAGCAAGACCAGGCACAGCAGGATCGCCGTCGAATGGCCGGTGCTCCAGATCGCCTGCAACCCGGTGAGCGGCAACGCCAGGCTGAACAGCACGGCGATCAACGCACTGAGCGGCAGGAGGAAACGGCACAGCGCCAGCAGCACGCCGCGCAGCAGGCCGATCACCCGCTCATTGGCGTGGCCCATGCGCACGCCCACGGCGAATACCAGCAACGGGCTGATCGCCATGAAGCCGCGGGAGGAGAACAGGTCGCTGAACAGCTCGATGCCGAGCATGACGAACAGCCCGCCCCAGAGCCCCAGCAACAGGCAGAAGATGCCCACCAGCAACAACGCCAGAAGCAGGATGAAGACGTTGTTCCAGGCATGGCGGAACAGATCCTCGTAGCGCAGGCGCCCCTGGGCACGGGTCGGCCAGCTGAGGATAAAGGCGATGCCGATATAGCCCAGCACCTGGGCGCACAGACTCCAGCTGACCAGCAGCTGGGCGTCGTCGCTGCCCGAGTCGTCGAACGGCCGGGCCTGCCAGAACAGCCAGCCGCTGATCAGCGCCATCAGCCCGGCGAGAGCGGCCAGCAGGGTCAGCGCGCCACGCTCGCGACTGTGCCCGCCGAGCAGCTGCAGGCCCAGGCCGCCGACCAGGCTCAGGGTGATCAGCGCGCAGGCCAGGCTGGCCAGCCAGCGCGACGCATCGCCCAAGCTCAGGCCCCACCAGAGCAGCAGGCCCTGGGCCAGGCCGATGGCCAGATAGAAAAACAGGGATCGGGAGGGTGAAACGCTCATGCCGGTCATCCTTGCAGGCGGGATTGTGCAGAGGCGCAGTCTAATCCAGCTGCCGCCGCAGCACTGCGCACTGCCCCGGCAAAGCGGCTGGCGACGACCATTCGGCCTGCGGCCTTTCGTGTTTTCCGCGCCAGGGATTAGAATCGCCACTCCCCTGCCACACCCTCAGGCGGGCCAGTGAGCCCCGGCCGGGCGCGCGGTGATCCCGCGGCGCCATCACGCCATCGCCCACGCAGCGACCATTTATCGCTTGCCGCCGGCACCCACCGCGCTCACCCTAAGACCATCACCTGATTAGCCTGCAGGAACGCCGCAATGCCCGATTACCGCTCGAAGACCTCCACCCACGGCCGCAACATGGCCGGCGCCCGCGCCCTGTGGCGCGCCACCGGGATGAAGGACGAAGACTTCAAGAAACCGATCATCGCCATCGCCAACTCCTTCACCCAGTTCGTGCCCGGCCACGTGCACCTGAAGGATCTCGGCCAGCTGGTCGCCCGCGAGATCGAAAAACACGGCGGCGTGGCCAAGGAATTCAACACCATCGCGGTCGACGACGGCATCGCCATGGGCCACGACGGCATGCTCTATTCGCTGCCGAGCCGCGAGATCATCGCCGACTCCGTGGAGTACATGGTCAACGCCCACTGCGCCGACGCCATCGTGTGCATCTCCAACTGCGACAAGATCACCCCCGGCATGCTGATGGCCGCCCTGCGCCTGAACATTCCGGTGGTGTTCGTCTCCGGCGGGCCGATGGAAGCCGGCAAGACCAAGCTGGCCAGCCACGGCCTCGACCTGGTCGACGCCATGGTGGTCGCCGCCGACGACTCCTGCTCCGACGAGAAGGTCGCCGAGTACGAGCGCAGCGCCTGCCCGACCTGCGGCAGCTGCTCCGGCATGTTCACCGCCAACTCGATGAACTGCCTGACCGAAGCCCTGGGCCTGTCCCTGCCGGGTAACGGTTCGACCCTGGCCACCCACAGCGACCGCGAGCAGCTGTTCCTGCGCGCCGGCCGCCTGGCCGTCGAGCTGTGCCAGCGCTACTACGGCGAAGGCGACGAGTCGGTGCTGCCGCGCAATGTCGCCAGCTTCAAGGCGTTCGAGAACGCCATGGCCCTGGACATCGCCATGGGCGGCTCGACCAACACCATCCTGCACCTGCTGGCCGCCGCCCAGGAGGCGGAAATCGATTTCGACCTGCGCGACATCGATCGCCTGTCGCGCAAAGTGCCGCAGCTGTGCAAGGTGGCGCCGAACATCCAGAAGTACCACATGGAAGACGTGCACCGCGCCGGCGGTGTCTTCTCCATCCTCGGCGAACTGGCCCGTGGCGGCCTGCTGCACACCGACGTGCCGACCGTGCACAGCCCGAGCATGGCCGACGCCATCGCTCAGTGGGACATCACCCAGACCCAGGACGAGAAGGTGCACACCTTCTTCAAGGCAGGCCCTGCCGGCATCCCGACCCAGACCGCGTTCAGCCAGAGCACCCGCTGGGACAGCCTGGACGATGACCGCGAGAACGGCTGCATCCGCTCCGTCGCCCACGCCTACTCGCAGGAAGGCGGCCTGGCCGTGCTGTACGGCAACATCGCCCTCGACGGCTGCGTGGTGAAGACCGCCGGCGTGGACGAGTCGATCCACGTGTTCGAAGGCACGGCGAAGATCTTCGAGAGCCAGGACAGCGCCGTTAAGGGCATCCTCGCCGACGAAGTGAAGGCTGGCGACATCGTGATCATCCGCTACGAAGGCCCGAAAGGCGGCCCGGGCATGCAGGAAATGCTCTACCCGACCTCGTACCTGAAGTCCAAGGGCCTGGGCAAGGCCTGCGCCCTGCTCACCGACGGCCGCTTCTCCGGCGGCACCTCGGGTCTGTCGATCGGCCACGCCTCGCCGGAAGCGGCAGCCGGCGGCGCCATCGGCCTGGTACGCGAAGGCGACAAGATCCTGATCAATATCCACGAGCGCACCATCAACCTGCTGGTCAGCGACGAGGAAATCTCCCATCGCCGCCACGAGCAGGACAAGAAGGGCTGGAAACCGGTAGCACCGCGCGCGCGCAAGGTGACCACCGCACTCAAGGCCTACGCCCTGCTGGCCACCAGCGCCGACAAGGGCGCTGTGCGCAACAAGGCGCTGCTTGACGGCTGAAGCTGCGCCGCCCCACGCCCCCTCTCCCTCCGAGAGAGGGCCGGGGTGAGGGACTAACCAGCCTGCACTCACATAAGCCCGGCCCAGCGCCGGGCTTATGCTTTGTAGGGCGGGTGCAACCCGCGAACAGCAACGTAGGTTGCCCCCTACGCGGAGTCAGCATGAAGATCGGCCTGATCAGCGATACCCACGGCCTGCTGCGCCCCGAGGCGCTGGCGGCGCTGAGCGGCTGCGCGCATATCCTGCATGCCGGCGATATCGGCAAACCCGAAATATTGGACGCACTGCGCCAGCTCGCTCCGCTAAGCGTGGTGCGCGGCAACAACGATGAAGGGCTGGACTGGGCCGCCGGACTGCCCGAGCGGGTCGAGCTGGAGCTGGGCGGCATCGGCATCCACCTGGTACACCAGGCGGATCAGGTGCCGGCACAGCTGGCCGACTCCATCCGCGTGGTGGTCACCGGTCACTCGCACAAGCCGCTGCTCGAGGAACGCGACGGGCGCCTGTGGATCAATCCCGGCAGCGCCGGGCCGCGGCGCTTCAAGCTGCCGATCGGTGTCGGCCTGCTGCATATCGAAGCTGGCGCAGTGCGCGCCGAATTGCTCGAGCTTCAGCTGACCCCGACATAGCGGTCGGAGCGGTGATTGAGCGCCAGCACCAGGTTGAGCATCACCGCGCCCAGCACCGACAGGGCCACCTTGTCCGGCGTCACCACCAGCACCGCACCGAGCACGATAAGCGCATCGAGGCCCATCTGCACCGCGCCGGCGCGCAGGCCGAAGCGCTCCTGAAGAAACAGCGCGAGGATATTCACCCCACCCAGGCTGGCCCGGTGGCGGAACAGCATCAGCAGCCCCAGGCCCATGGCCGCGCCACCGAACAGCGCGGCGTACAGTGCATTGAGGTGGGCGAAGGCGACCCAGCGCGGGGTCAGCTCGGCCAGCAGCGACACCAGCAGCACCGCGCAGCCGGTACGCAGGGTGAAGCCCCAGCCCAGGCGCCAGATGCCGAGCAGGTAGAACGGCAGGTTGACCAGGCAGAACACCAGGCCGAACGGCCAGCCGGCCAGGTACTTGGCCAGAAAGGCGATGCCCACGGTACCGCCGGTGAGCAGCCCGGCATGGCCGTAGAAGGCAATGCCGAGGGCCACCAGGGCGGTGCCGAACAGCAGGGCCAGGGCATCCTCCCACAGCGGGTGGCGGACGAAGATGGCGGCGACGGTGTCCGCCGCAGGCGTTTCGATAGGGTCGGTCATGGGCTGATCTTGGCGGGTAAAGGCAAAAGCATAGAGCGCCGCCTGCGGTGGCAGGCGACCTCGGTCAATGCGCGAGCAGAAAAGCCCTAGCGGCGCTGCCAGGTCTCGAAGCAATAGGCCGGGCTGCTCTCGGCGGCGGCGTGCGCTTCGCTGTCGCTGCGCTGCCAGTCGCCCTCGGCGAAGGCCGGGAACCAGGCATCGCCCTCGGGCTGCAGCGCCACGCGGGTCAGGTACAGGCGCTCGGCCTGGGCCAGGCCCTGTTCGTAGAGCTGCGCACCGCCGATCAGCATCAGCTCGTCGACGCCTTGGGCGCGGGCCCACTCATCGGCACGGACGATGGCGGCAGCCAGCGACGGGAACACTTCGGCGCCCGCAAGCTCAAGCCCGGCCTGGCGGCTGACCACCAGGTTGAGGCGGCCCGGCAGTGGCCGGCCGAGGGAATCCCAGGTCTTGCGGCCCATGATGATCGGCTTGCCGAGGGTCTTGGCCTTGAAGTGCTTGAGATCCGCCGGCAGGTGCCAGGGCAGTTGGTTGTCGCGGCCGATCACGCGGTTTTCCGCGAGGGCAGCGATCAGGCAGAGGGGCAGGGTCTTGTTCATGCCGGCGAGGATACCGGCTCGCCGGCCACGATTGAAGCCTGTCGCCCGATCAGGGCAGGCGTTGCCCCGGGCGCTTGCTCACCACCCGGTTGCGCCCCTGCTCCTTGGCCAGGTACAGCGCCACGTCGGCCAGCCGCAGGCCGTCCTCCAGGCTCTGGTGGGCCTGCGGCACCAGCCAGGCCAGGCCGATGCTCAGGGTCACCACGCTGGCTGCCTCGGACTGCCCATGCACCAGGCCGAGGGCCTCGATCGCGGCGCGGATGTCATCCAGGATCGCCTGGATATCGGCCTCGTCCAGGCCGTACCAGAGGCCGACGAACTCCTCGCCACCGTAGCGCGCGGTGCTGTCCAGCGGCCGCCGCGCATACCCCCCGATCACCTGGCCGACGGCGCGCAGGGCCTCGTCGCCGGCGGCATGGCCGTAGAGGTCGTTGTAGCGCTTGAAGAAGTCGACATCCATCATCGCCAGGGCGATCGCCTGCTCCTCGCGCACCGCCTGGCGCCAGCTGCGCTCGGCGCGCTCGCTGAAGGCACGGCGGTTGAGCAGGCCGGTGAGCGAGTCCTTTTCCGCCAGTTCCTGCAGCAGGCCCTGGGCGATGAAGTTCTGTCGGGTGGCGTATTCGAGGAAATAGCTGCCGAAGCAGCCGATCAGGTTGGCGCTGCCGAGAAATACCGCGTTGTACAGCAGCTCATGCCCAGGCAGGCCGCTGAGCAGCTCTACCAGCAGATAGGCGAAGAAGGTCAGCCAGCCGCACAGCGCAGCGGTGACGAAACGCAGGCCGGTAAGAAAGTAGAAGAACACCGTGACCAGGATGATGCCCTCGTAGGGCAACGGGAAGGCATGTATGCGGGCGATCCAGATGATGCCGTCCACCCCCAGGCCGCAGGCCAGCGCGGCGACCCCGCCAATCAGCTGCAGGTGCGGGCGCAGTGCCCGCCGGTAGGTGGCCAGCCAGGCCAGCAACAGCACCGGCACCATCAGGCCGACCCGCACCAGCAGGGTCTGGCTGCGCACCGGTTGCGGCAGGCTGGCGGCGTCCAGGGCGACGAACAGCGCCATCAGCAGCATCGCCACCAGCAGCGCCCAGCGCATGCGGATCAGGAAAGTGGTGACGTGGTAGCGGTTGAACGCCTCCTCCAGCTCACCGTCGAAACGCAGCAGGCGGAAACCGTCGTGGTGCTGACGCAGGTAGGGGGAGTCCTGGTTGACCCAGGCCAGATGGGGCAGCTTCATGGCAGCGCTCTTCTCGTTCTTTCATGGGCAGACTAGTCCGCCAGCATGGTGCCCTACAACCCGGGTTTTTCCCGATGCCGCTTGCAGGAGTTATGCTTGCCCCTCGACTCGCCAATGGAATCGCGCGTGACCGACAGCTCGCCCGCTCCACTTCCGCGCCTGCAGCGTCTCTGGCTGTGCGAGAGCCTGCGCCTGCGCGAGGAGCACGCCGGCCCCCTGGAAGACACCGAAGCCAACCGCCTGGCGCGCCAGGCCAGTACCGAACTGAGCGGACGCATCGAGGCCCGCGCGCTGTTCCTCGCCCGTCGCGACGGCCAGCTGCAGGCCCTGCAGCACTGGCTACAGGGTGCGCGCCTGGCTCTCGGCCTGCTGCTGGTGCCGGCCTGGCCCTGGCCGCCCTGGGCGACGGCCACCAGCCGGTCAATGTGTTCTGGGCCCTGGGCAGCCTGCTCGGCCTGCACCTGCTTCTGCTGCTCGGCTGGGCCCTCGGCCTGCTGCTGGCCGGCGACTCCGGCGCCAGCCTCGGCCGCCTGTGGCTGTGGCTCAGCGAGAAACTGGCGCGTGACGCCCGCGCCGCCCAGCTTGCCCCGGCCCTGCTGCTGTTGCTGCAACGCCGGCGACTCAATCGCTGGCTGCTCGGCCTGCTGGTGCACGGTCTGTGGCTGCTGGCCCTGCTCAGCGCCGGGCTGATGCTGCTGCTCCTGCTCAGCACCCGTCGCTATGGCTTCGTCTGGGAAACCACCCTGCTCGGCAGCGACAGCTTCGTCACCCTGACCCAGGCCCTCGGCAGCCTGCCGGCCCTGCTCGGCTTCCCGCTGCCCGACGTGGCGACCATCCGCGCCAGCGGCAATGCCGCCCTGGCCAGCGAGGCGGCCCGGCATGCCTGGGCCGGCTGGCTGCTCGGCGTGCTGCTGGTGTTCGGCCTGCTGCCGCGCGCCCTGCTCCTGCTGCTGTGCCTGTGGCGCTGGCAGCATGGCAGCACGCGCCTGCAGCTCGACCTCAGGCTGCCGGGTTACCGCCTGCTGGCCGAGCGCCTGCAGCCAACCAGCGAGCGCCTCGGTGTGATCGATGCAGCGCCGCCGAGCCTGGTGCAGGCCAGCGCTGGCAGCCAGGCCCAGGGCACCAGCAGCGGCGCGCTGCTGGTGGCGATCGAACTGGAACCGCAGCGGCCCTGGCCACCAGCCCTGCCCGGCGGCGTCGCCAATGCCGGCGTGCTGGACAGCCGCGAGCAGCGCCAGCACCTGCTGGAACAACTGACCCGTTTCCCGCCGGCCCGCCTGGCCGTGGCCCTCGACCCGCGCCGCTCGCCGGATCGCGGCACCCTGGCGCTGCTCGGCGAGCTGGCCCGCTGCGCCGCCGCCACACGCATCTGGCTGCTGCCGCCACCGCCCGGCGAGGCCCTCGACAGCCAGCGCCTGGGCGACTGGCACAGCGCCCTGGCGCAGCTGCAACTGGCCTGGGCCGACAGCGCGCCGCTGGCCTGGCTGGAGCACGGCCATGATTAAACCGCTGAAACTGGCCGTGGTCGGCCACACCAACGTCGGCAAGACCTCGCTGCTGCGTACCCTGACCCGCGACCGCGACTTCGGCGAGGTTTCGCACCGCCCCAGCACCACCCGCCATGTCGAGGGCGCACGCCTGTCGGTGGCCGGCAGCGCCCTGCTGGAGCTGTACGACACCCCCGGTCTGGAAGACGCCATCGCCCTGCTCGCCCACCTGGAACAGCTGGAACGTCCCGGCGAACGGCTGGACGGCCCGGCACGGCTGGCCCGCTTCCTCGATGGCAGCGAGGCGCGCCAGCGCTTCGAGCAGGAAGCCAAGGTTCTGCGCCAGCTGCTGGCCAGCGACGCCGGCCTGTATGTGATCGATGCCCGCGAGCCGGTGCTGGCCAAGTACAAGGACGAACTGGCGGTGCTGGCCGACTGCGGCAAGCCGCTGCTGCCGATCCTCAACTTCAGTGCCAGCCCCAGCCAGCGCGAGGCCGAGTGGCGCGACGCCCTGGCCCGCCTGGGCCTGCATGCGCTGGTGTGCTTCGACACGGTGGCGCCGCCGCAGGACGGCGAGCGGCGCCTGTACGAAAGCCTGGCCCTGCTACTGGAGCGCGCCCGCCCGCAGCTGCAGCAGTTGATCGCCGATCACGAGGAACAGGCCGCGGCGCGGCATCAGGCCGGCGCCCGGCTGATCGCCGAGCTGCTGCTCGACTGCGCTGCCTGCCGCCGTAGCGTCGCCACCCAGGCGGCGCAGGAACAGGCCGAGATCGCCGCCCTGCACCAGGCCGTACGCCAGCGCGAACAGCAATGCGTGGAGGCGCTGCTGCGCCTGTATGCCTTCCACCCGGACGACGCCAGCGCCGGCGAGCTGCCATTGCTGGACGGGCGCTGGGGCGACGACCTGTTCAACCCGGAAACCCTGCGCCAGCTGGGCATCCGCGTCGGCAGCGGCATGGCCGCCGGGGCGGCAGCCGGCGCCGGCGTCGACCTGCTGGTCGGCGGCCTCAGCCTGGGCGCCGCAACGGTGCTCGGCGCGCTGGCCGGCGGCGGCCTGCAGACCGTGCGCAGCTATGGCGGGCGCCTGCTCGGCAAGCTCCAGGGGCGGCGCGAACTGAGCGTGGACGACCCGGTGCTGCGCCTGCTCGCCCTGCGCCAGCGCCAGCTGCTGGCCGCCCTCGGCGCCCGCGGCCATGCGGCGACCTCGGCAATCCGCCTGGATAACCCGCAGGACAAGAGCTGGCGCGAGGACAAGTTGCCCGAGCCCCTGCGCAAGGCCCGCGCCCACCCCGAATGGTCATCGCTGAATCCCGGCGCACGCCTGGAGCAGGCCGAGCGCCAGACCCAGGTCGAGCGCCTGAGCGGCGAACTGGCCGCCGCGCCCGCGCGCGACAGCGAGCAACGCTGAACAGAAAAACGCCCGGGGTGGAATGACCCGCCCCGGGCGCTTCAGTCGTGACCTAGGCTGCGCCAGCCTTAGACGGCTACCGGCGCAGCGATATGCGGATGAGCCTGGTAGTTCTGCAGCTCGAAGTCCTCGAACTTGAAGGCGAACAGATCCTTCACCTCGGGGTTGAGCTGCATGGTCGGCAGCGGCAGCGGCTGGCGGGTCAGCTGCAGGTCGGTCTGCTCGATGTGGTTGGCGTACAGGTGGCAGTCGCCGCCAGTCCAGACGAAGTCGCCAGGCTGCAGGCCGCAGACCTGGGCGATCATCAGGGTGAGCAGGGCGTAGCTGGCGATGTTGAACGGCACGCCGAGGAAGATGTCGGCCGAGCGCTGGTACAGCTGGCAGCTCAGGCGCCCCTCGGCGACATAGAACTGGAACATGGTGTGGCACGGCGGCAGGGCCATCTCATCCACCAGCGCCGGGTTCCAGGCGGAGACGATCAGGCGCCGCGAGTCCGGGTTGCTCTTGATCATCTCGAGCAGCTTGCTGATCTGGTCGATCGACTCGCCGTTGGGTGCCGGCCAGCTGCGCCACTGGTAGCCGTACACCGGGCCGAGGTCGCCGTTCTCGTCGGCCCACTCGTCCCAGATGCGCACGCCGTTGTCCTTCAGGTACTTGATGTTGGTGTCGCCCTGGAGAAACCACAGTAGCTCGTGAATGATCGACTTCAGGTGGCACTTCTTGGTGGTCACCAGCGGGAAGCCGTCGGCCAGGTTGAAGCGCATCTGGTGGCCGAACACCGAGTAGGTGCCGGTGCCGGTGCGGTCGCTCTTGAAGGTGCCGGTCTCGCGCACCAGGCGCATCAGGTCGAGGTACTGTTGCATCACGCGGCTCCCTGGACGGATTGGCGACGGTAGGCCCAGACCATCAGGCCCAGGCCGCCGAGGATCATCGGCAGGCACAGCAGCTGGCCCATGGTCAGCCAGCCGAAGGCCAGATAACCGAGCTGGGCATCCGGCACCCGGACGAACTCGACGATAAAGCGGAAGATGCCGTAGCACAGGGCAAACAGGCCGGACACCGCCATGGTCGGGCGCGGCTTGCGCGAGAAGGCCCAGAGGATCAGGAACAGGGCCACGCCCTCGAGGGCGAACTGGTACAGCTGCGACGGGTGGCGCGGCAGCGGCCCGCCGTTGGGGAAGACCATGGCCCAGGGTACATCGGTGACCTTGCCCCACAGCTCGGCGTTGATGAAGTTGCCGATGCGCCCGGCACCCAGGCCGATCGGCACCAGCGGGGCGATGAAGTCCATCAGCTCGAAGAAGCCCTTGTTGTTGCGCTTGCCGAACCACAGGGTGGCGAGGATCACCCCGATCAGCCCGCCGTGGAACGACATGCCGCCCTTCCACACCTGCAGCACGCGCAGCGGCTCGGCGATGTAGCTATGCAGGTCGTAAAACAGCACGTAGCCCAGGCGCCCGCCGAGGATCACCCCCATGGCCACCCAGAACACCAGGTCGGAGAGCTTGTCCTTGCTCCAGCTCGGGTCGAACTCGGCCAGTCGGCGACTGGCGAGGAACCAGGCACCACCGATGCCGACCAGGTACATCAGGCCGTACCAGTGGATCTGCAGGAAGCCCAGGTCGAGGGCCACCGGATTGATCTGGGGATAAGCCAGCATCACAACTCCTTAAATCAGGAAGCTGACGCCCACGCAGAGCAGCAGCAGGGCGAACAGACGTTTCAGTACATGGGCCGGCAGGCGGTGCGCCAGGCGCGCGCCAAAACGGGCGAAAATCATGCTGGTCAGCGCAATGCCGAGCATCGCCGGCAGGTACACGAAGCCCAGGCTCCACGGCGGCAGATGCGCTTCGTTCCAGCCCAGCAGCATGAAGCTGAGGGCACTGGCCACCGCGATCGGCAGGCCACAGGCCGAGGAAGTCGCCACCGCCTGCTGCATGGGCACGCTGCGCCAGGTCAGGAACGGCACGGTCAGCGAGCCGCCACCGATACCGAAGATCGCCGAGGCCCAGCCGATCACCACGCCCGCGCCGGTCAGCCCGGGCTTGCCTGGGACAGCGCGACTGGCCTTGGGTTTCAGGCCCAGGCCCATCTGGATGGCGATGACGATGGCGAACACGCCGATGATCTTCTGCAGCATCGGCCCCTGGATGGCCGCCGCGGTCAGCGCACCGAGCCCGGCGCCGAGCAGGATGCCCAGCGCCATCCAGATGAACACCGGCCACAGCACGGCGCCCTTGCGCTGGTGCTCGAGCACCGAGTTGATCGAGGTGAAGATGATGGTGGCCAGCGAGGTGCCTACCGCCAGGTGGGTCAGCACGGCCGGGTCGAAGCCCTGGGCGGTGAAGCTGAATACCAGCACCGGCACTATGATGATTCCGCCACCGACGCCGAACAGACCGGCCAGCACGCCAGCCGCCGCCCCCAGCAGCAGATAGAGCAGAAATTCCATCGACACCCCCACAAACGAAGCCGGCATGGTAACGGATGGCGTGGCCGGCCTCCACTTGCGGCGACGGATGCAGTAGGCTCGCCCCACCCTGCCAAGGAACCCGCTCCATGTGCCTGATCGTCTTCGCCTGGCGCCCCGGCCACCCACAGCCGCTGGTGCTGGCGGCCAACCGCGACGAGTTCTACAACCGCCCCAGCCAGGCCCTGGCCGAGTGGCCGGATGCACCGGGCGTGTATGCCGGGCGCGACCTGCAGGCCGGCGGCACCTGGCTCGGGGTAAGCGCCGACGGGCGCTTCGCCGCCCTCACCAATATCCGCGACCCGCGCCAGACCCAGGGCCCGCGTTCGCGCGGCGAGCTGCCGGTGGACTTCCTGCGCGGCCAGCTGACGCCGCTGGACTACCTCAGCCAGGTCTGCGGGCGGCTCGACCAGTACAGCGGCTTCAACCTGCTGCTGGGCGATCGCCACGCGCTGTACTTCTTCAACTCCGACGAGGGCCAGCCGCGGCAGCTGGAGGCCGGCCTCTACGGCCTGTCCAACGCCGACCTGGACACGCCCTGGCCCAAGGTGCTGCGCGCCACCGCCTACCTTGCCGAAGCCCTCGACGATGCCCAGCCGCATGCCCTGCTGGAACTGCTGCGCGACCGCAGCCAGCCGCCCCGGGTGCTGCTGCCGGATACCGGTATCGGCGTGGACTGGGAACTGCTGCTGTCGAGCATCTTCATCGTCGGCCCGGGCTACGGCACCTGCGCCAGCAGCGCCCTGCTGCTCGGCGCCGATGGCCGGGTGGAACTGGTCGAGCGCAGCTACGACAGCAGCGGCCAGACCTGCGGCGAAACGCAGGTACGCCTGCCCGCCTAGTCGCTCACCGCGAAGCGCGCGCTGAGGCCGCCCAGGCGCCGGGCCAGGTCGCGCAGACGGGCGCTCTCGCTATCCAGCATGCCGGCGTCGCCGGCATTGCGCTCGGCCACCTGTTGCACACTGCCAAGGTGCTCGCTGACCTCGCCGCTGACAGCCGACTGCTCATGGGTAGCGGCGGCGATCAGCTCGTTCATCTGGCTGATCGCGGCAATCTCCTCGGCCACCACTTCCAGCAGCTCGGCCGTGCGCCGGCTGTCCTCGACGCAGCGGGCCACGCTCTGCCGGCTGTCCTGCATGGCGCTGGCGGCCTGGCGGCTGCCGTGCTGCAGGCGGCCGATGATGTCCTGGATCTCGGCAGTGGAGGCGGCGGTCTTCTGCGCCAGGTTGCGCACCTCGTCGGCCACTACGGCGAAGCCGCGGCCCTGGTCGCCGGCGCGCGCCGCCTCGATGGCGGCATTCAGGGCGAGCAGGTTGGTCTGCTCGGCGATCGTGCGGATCACCTCCAGCACCCGGCCGATCTGTTCCGACTGGCGGGCCAGATCCTGCACTTCCTGATCGGTGCCATCGATGCGCTCGGCCAGGCGCACGATCTCGTTGCGCGTACCGCTGACCGCCGTGCTGCCATCGGCGGCCCGGCCATTGGCCGCGCGCGCCGTCTGCGCGGCGCGCTCGGCATGCCCGGCCACTTCGTTGATGGCGCCGCTCATCTGCTGCATGGCGCTGGCCATGTAGGCGGTCTCGTCCAGCTGGCGCGCCGCGCCGTCACGCAACTGGCGGGTGGCCTGGCCCAGGCTGTCGGCCGTCCCGCTGAGGCCGCGGGTATCGCCGACCACCTCGCTGACCAGTTCGTCGAGCAGGCCGAGGAAATGGTTGAGGCGCTTGGCCAGCGGGCCACTGGCCTGGCTGCGATGGCGCAGGTCGACGCGATCCTCGTGCTCGGTGAGGTAGGCGACCACCTGCATCAGCGCCTCGCCCTCGCGGGCCTCGGCGTAGGCCTGGAGCGCCAGGTAGATGAGGATGGCGCTCTCCAGCACCACGTAGAAGGCATGCAGGAACACCACCGGCCAGGTGCCGTCGCGGATCACGAAGACTCCGGCGCCCTGTTGCTGGAGGGCGAAGAACACCAGGTGATGCACCGCAATCAGCCCGGCCGCGACCACGATCGGCAGCCAGTCGCGGTAGTACACCAGAAAAGCGAGGAAGACGAAGATGCCGAAGTGGATCTCGGCGGTGCCGCTGGCCAGGTTGATGTGCAGCGCCGACATGACCATGAACGCCGCCGCCATGCAGCAGCGCATCAAGCGCCGGCCGGCGATCAGTTGGTTGAGCAGGGTCAGGGTCAGCACCGTGCCACCGCCCACCAGCAGCGCCTGCAGCCAGCGGTCATGCCAGGCAGCCAGGCCGAGGGCATAGAGGAACATCAGCCAGAGCACGCCGAGCATGATGCGGTCGGCTTTGCGGTAATGACCATCGAGGGTAAAGGCGGAGTGGCTCATGGCGGCGTCCCGGGCAAGGGCTCATCCTGAGCAGGCGTTGCAGATAGTTGTACAGAATATACTAATTGTACAACTTAAGAAGACCCTGGCTAGCGCCGCAAGCCCAGCTCAATCCCGCTCGCCATCCGCCCAGGGACAGAAGCAGCCGACCGCCAGGTTGCTCTCGGCGCGCACCGGCCGGCCGGCGCTCAGGGCCTCGAGGATCGGCTCGATGAAGCTGTTGCTGGAGGTGCACAGCGCCCCCTCGCTGTAGGGGCCGAAGTAGGCCAGGCGGCCGTCGCGATCCCAGATCGCCACCGCCGGGCTGGCCGGCAGGCCGGTGCTGCCGGGTAGCTCGGCCAGCGGCTTGAGCGCCTGCAGGTTGTCCGGCAGGCGCCCGTGGCTGCCGGGCTTCTGCACGGCATAGAACGCGACGCCGCGCGGCACGTAGGTCTGCAGCAGCTCGCCGAGGTGCTGCTGGTTGCCGACATTGCACGGGCAGGCCGGATCCCAGAAGTGCACCACGCGAATCGGCCCCGGCCCGGCCAGTTCGTCCGGCAGGCGCAGCTCGGCCCCGGAGAACAGGGTGGCCTGGTCGGCGAACGGGCGGATGTAGCGCACCTCGAACCACCAGTAGGCGGCCAGCATGGCCGCCAGCCAGAGAACGGCAAGCAGGCTGGCGAGAAGGGTCTTGCGGCGCGAGGCAGGCATGGCGGACAGTCGAATGGCGGGCGCATAGCTTGCCACGACGGCCGCCGCAGCTGAATATCCACAGCCTGAACGCCTTGCCGAGCCCTGCCATGACCGCCATGCCCAGCCTGATGCCGGAGCCTTTCCAGGCCGAACGCCTGTGTGCCGAACTGCTGCCCCTGGCCGCCTCCAGCCTGCCGCCCAGTGCCGAACAGCTGGCCTACCAGCGCCATTACGGCCTGGATCTGGGCACGCGCCACCCGGGGCTGCGCAGCCGCCTGGGCTGCTTCACGGTGGACGGCCTGCGCATCGTCAGCCAGCTGTGGCAGCCGGCCGCGCCCAAGGCCACGCTGATCCTGCTGCACGGCTACTACGACCATATGGGCCTGTACCGCCACGTGATCGACTGGGCGCTGGGCGAGAACCTCGCCGTGCTGGCCTGCGACCTGCCCGGCCATGGCCTGTCCGAGGGAGCCCGGGCCAGCATCGACGACTTCGCCGCCTACCAGCGCACCCTGCAGGGGCTGTTCGCCGAGGCTGCCAGCCTCGACCTGCCGCAACCCTGGCACCTGTGCGGGCAGAGCACCGGCGGGGCGATCCTGCTGGACTTCCTGCTGCTCGGCCAACCGCGCCCCGAGCCCGGCGCCTGCATTCTCCTGGCGCCGCTGGTGCGCCCGCGCGCCTGGGCCATGAGCAAGCTCAGCTACCACCTGCTGAGCCCGTTCAAGGCGGAAATTCCCCGGCGCTTCTCGGCCAACTCCGGCGACACGGAGTTCCTCGACTTCGTCCAGCACCGCGACCCGCTGCAGCCGCGTACCCTGCCGACCGCCTGGGTCGGCGCCCTGGCCAGGTGGATTCCACGCCTCGAGGCGGCGCCGCGCAGCCCGCTGCAACCGCTGGTGGTGCAGGGCGATGCGGACATGACGGTGGACTGGCGGCACAACCTGAAGGTGCTGCAGGACAAGTTCGACCAGCCGCAGATTCTGCATCTGCCCGGCGCCAAGCATCATCTGGCCAACGAAAGCGCGGCGATCCGCCAGCGCTACTTCGCCTTTCTCAGCGAGCGACTCAGGTAGGCCCACTACCCCCACTCCGTCGTCCTCGCGCAGGCGGGGCCCCAGAGAAGCTTCAGCCAAAACCGAGATAAGCAGTGCGTGGAATTACGCCCGCTGGATCCCCGCCTACGCGGGGATGACGGGCTTAAAAATCCTGCAGTGGCCCGACACAACGCAGCTGCTCAGCGCAGTGAAAGACTCTACTGCGCGGCCAGACCGGCGCGCAGCGAGGCCAGGGCGGCCTGGTAGTAGGCCTTGCCGTCGGCGGATTCGGCGAAGGTGGTGAACTCTTCCAGCTCCGGATCGGACAGCTCGCGGTAGACATGCAGCAGGGTGTTGTCGATATCACCCTCGATCTGCGCCATCAGGCGCTCGCGCTGGCCCTGCACCAGGGCCTGGGCCTGCTCGCCGCCGAACAGGCCGGGCACCATCGAACTCAGGCTGTCGGCCGCTACCCCGGCCAGGGCCAGACTGACCTCGGCGCCGGCTTCCTTGGCCGGCAGGGCCTGGGCCAGATGGCGGATCAGCAGGCGCCGGGTGGCATCGGCGTCGGTGCGCGGCAGGCCGTTGGCATGCTGGGCCAGTTGATCGCGGCGGGTGGCCCGGGTCTCGGCGGCAACAATCTTGCGCCCCAGTGGCGAGTCGAAGAAGCGCAGCGCCGCCTGCGGATTGGCCAGCTTCCCGCGCAGCGCCGCCTGGCTGCGCTGCTCCATGGCCTGCGGGGCGAAGCGGCGATTGCTGTTGTCCACCAGCGCCTGATACACCGCTGGCGGCAGGCTCTTGCTGTAGCGCTGCTGGGCACCGGCCAGGGCATCGGCGAAATGCGCGTTCTGCTCCGGCCAGCCGGCGGCCTGGTACAGGCGCTGATAATCGTCGGCCATGGCAGTGAAGCTGCACAGCAGCATGAAGCAAGCAAGAACGAAACGCATGAAGAACTCCTGTCTGGCGCGGCTATTGTCGGGGCCACCGCTGGCCTTGTCGAGGCGCGGCACTGATAGAATCGCGGCATGCACAACGACCTTCTCACCCAGCAGCTGCCGCAGATCATCGACGACCTGGCCACCCGTGGCTGGTCGCAGCTGGACAATTTTCTGCCCCAGACTCTGACCCTCGAACTGGCCGAAGAGTGCCGTGCCCGTGCGCAACGTGGTGCCCTGGCGCCCGCCGGCGTCGGTCGCGGCCAGGCCCTGGCCGTGCGCGAAGGCGTCCGCGGCGACCGCATCGAGTGGCTGGAAGTGGGTCAGCAGCCGGCCTGCGACCAGTACCTGGCGGCCATGGACGCCCTGCGCCAGGCCCTCAACCAGGCGCTCTACCTGGGCCTGGAGGACTACGAGAGCCACTTCGCCCTGTATCCGCCCGGCGCCTTCTACCAGAAACACCTGGATCGCTTCCGCGACGACGACCGGCGCACCCTGTCGGCGGTGTTCTACCTCAATGACGACTGGCAGGCCGCACAGGGCGGCGCCTTGCGCATCTACCCGGGCGACGGCGCGCCGCAGGATCTGCTGCCCTGCGCCGGCCGCCTGGTACTGTTCATCTCCGCCGAGCTGCCCCACGAAGTACTGCCGGCCACCCGCGAACGCCTGTCACTGACCGGCTGGTTCCGCCGGCGCTAGAGGAGAGCAACATGGAAAAGCTGCTGGTCAGCCGCTGCCTGCTCGGCCACAAGGTGCGCTACGACGGTGGCGCCCACGGCCCGTACGACCTGCTGCAGCAGTGGCAGGACGAGGGGCGCATCGTCGCCCTGTGCCCGGAAGTGGCCGGCGGCCTGCCAACCCCGCGCCCGCCAGCGGAGATTCCTGGCGGTCAGGGCGTGCAGGTACTCGATGGCAGTCGACCGGTGCTGACCGACCTAGGCATGGATGTCACCGCCGAGTTCGTCGCCGGCGCCGAGATCGCCCTGCGTCTGGCCCGGCAGCACGGCCTGCGCGTCGCCGTGCTCAAGGCACGCAGCCCGTCCTGCGGCAACCTGCAGAACTACGACGGCAGCTTCAGCGGCAACCTGGTCGCGGGCGAAGGGGTCACCGCCGCCCTGCTGCGCCGCAACGGGGTCAGGGTGTTCAACGAAACCCAGCTGGCCGAGGCCGCCGCCGAGCTGGCGCGCCTGGAACAGGGCAGCTGATCGGCTGGCGCCACGGAACCCGCCGCTTCACCTAAGGTCAGTGCTGGACACCCCCGAAAGGAACCTGCCATGACCTCTCTGCGCCCGCTTGCCCTCGCTGCCCTGTTTGCCATCACCCCGCTCGCCGCCCTGGCGGAAATGCCGCGCACGGCAGCCCCGGCCGGCGCCCAGGTGTACTTCATCGAACCACTCGACGGCGCCACGGTCGGCCAGACCTTCACCGTCAAGTTCGGCCTCAAGGGCATGGGCGTGGCCCCGGCCGGAGTCGACATGCCCGCCACCGGCCACCATCACCTGCTGGTGGATGGCACGGAACTGCCGGCGATGGACATGCCGCTGCCGATGAACGACCAGGTGCGCCACTTCGGCAAGGGCCAGACCGAAACCGAAATCACCCTGTCGCCCGGCAAGCACACTTTGCAGCTGCTGATCGGCGACAAGAACCACGTGCCGCTCGATCCGCCGGTGATTTCGGAAAAGATCAGCATCACCGTGAAATAAGCGGCTCGACCTAGCAAACGGAAACGAAAAAGGGAGGCCGAAGCCTCCCTTTTTCTTGCAGTGCGCGGCTCTTAGAACAGAACGCGGCTGCGGATGGTACCGGTGACGTGCTGCAGTTTTTCCAGGGCCAGGTCGGAGTACTCGGCGTCGACGTCGATCACCACGTAGCCGACCTTCTCGTTGGTCTGCAGGAACTGGCCGGAGATGTTGATGCCGTTGTCGGCGAACACCTTGTTGATCTCGCTCATCACGCCCGGCACGTTCTCGTGGATGTGCAGCAGGCGGTGCTTGCCCGGGTGCGCCGGCAGGGCCACTTCGGGGAAGTTGACGGACGAGACGGAAGTACCGTTGTCGCTGTACTTGACCAGCTTCTCGGCCACTTCCAGGCCGATGTTGGCCTGGGCTTCGGCGGTGGAACCACCGATGTGCGGGGTCAGGATCACGCGATCCAGGCCACGCAGCGGGCTCTCAAACTCTTCGTCGTTGGATTTGGGTTCGACCGGGAACACGTCGATGGCAGCGCCGATCAGGTGCTCATCCTTGATCGCGGCGGCCAGGTGCTCCAGCTCGACCACGGTGCCGCGGGCGGCGTTGATCAGGATGCCGCCCTTCTTCATGGCGCGGATTTCCTTCTCACCGATCATCCACTGGGTGGACGGCAGTTCCGGCACGTGCAGGGAGACGATGTCGGCCATGCCCAGCAGCTCGTGCAGGTTGCCCACCTGGGTGGCGTTGCCCAGCGGCAGCTTGGTCACGGTGTCGTAGAAGAACACCTGCATGCCCAGGGCTTCGGCCAGCACGGAGAGCTGGGTGCCGATGGAGCCGTAACCGACGATACCCAGCTTCTTGCCGCGGATTTCGAAGGAGTTGGCCGCCGACTTGATCCAGCCACCGCGATGGCAGGAGGCGTTCTTCTCGGGGATGCCGCGCAGCAGCAGGATGGCCTGGGCCAGAACCAGCTCGGCAACCGAGCGGGTGTTGGAATACGGGGCGTTGAACACGGCGATGCCGCGCTCGCGAGCGGCATTCAGGTCGACCTGGTTGGTACCGATGCAGAAGCAGCCAACGGCGACCAGCTTCTTGGCACAGTCGAAGACCTCGGCGGTCAGCTGGGTGCGCGAGCGGATACCGATGAAGTGGGCGTCGGCGATCTTTTCTTTCAGCTCGTCATCCGACAGCGCGCCCTTGAGGTACTCGATGTTGCTGTAACCGGCGGCCTTCAGGGTGTCGACGGCATTCTGGTGCACGCCTTCCAGCAGAAGGAACTTGATCTTGCTCTTGTCGAGAGAGGTCTTGCTCATCGGAGTACCTGTTGTCCCACGAATAGTGTCAGGAAAAGCGTCAGCGGCGTTGCTGACCGGGCCCGCAGATCGGTGCGGGGGCACGATTCACGGGGGGCGTATGCTAGCATACGAGCCCCGCGAAACACCCACCCCTGGCCGATGAAGCGTGCTCAGGGTGACCATGAATTGTTTGAGAGTTCCCCAGATGACCAATCCTGCCCTGATCGAAGTGCTGAAGACCCTGGTCGAGCCCGGCAAAGTGCTCACCGATGCCGACTCCCTGAATGCCTACGGCAAGGATTGGACCAAACACTTCGCCCCGGCACCGTCCGCCATCGTCTTCCCCAAGACCATCGAGCAGGTGCAGGCCATCGTCCGCTGGGCCAACGAACACAAGATCGCCCTGGTGCCGTCGGGCGGCCGCACCGGTCTGTCCGCCGCCGCCGTCGCCGCCAATGGCGAAGTGGTAGTGGCCTTCGACTACATGAACCAGATCCTCGAATTCAACGAGTTCGACCGCACCGTGGTCTGCCAGCCGGGCGTGGTGACCAAGCAGCTGCAACTGTTCGCCGAAGACAAGAACCTGTACTACCCGGTGGACTTCGCTTCCGCCGGCTCCAGCCAACTTGGCGGCAACATCGGCACCAATGCCGGCGGGATCAAGGTCATTCGCTACGGCATGACCCGCAACTGGGTGGCCGGCCTGAAGGTCGTCACCGGCACCGGCGAGCTGCTCGAGCTGAACCGCGACCTGATCAAGAACGCCACCGGCTACGACATGCGCCAGCTGTTTATCGGCGCCGAAGGCACCCTGGGCTTCGTGGTCGAAGCCACCATGCGCCTGGAGCGCGCGCCGAAGAACCTCACCGCCATGGTGCTCGGCACCCCGGACTTCGACTCGATCATGCCGGTGCTGCATGCCTTCCAGAACAAGCTCGACCTGACCGCCTTCGAATTCTTCTCGGACAAGGCCCTGGCCAAGATCATGGCCCGCGGCGACGTGCCGCCGGCCTTCGAGACCGACTGCCCGTTCTATGCCCTGCTGGAATTCGAGGCCACCACCGAGGAAGTCGCCGAGCAGGCCCTGGCCACCTTCGAGCACTGCGTCGAGCAGGGCTGGGTGGTCGACGGAGTGATGAGCCAGAGCGAGCAGCAGCTGCAGAACCTGTGGAAGCTGCGCGAGTACATCTCCGAGACCATCAGCCACTGGACGCCGTACAAGAATGACATCTCGGTCACCGTGGGCCAGGTGCCGGCCTTCCTCCACGATATCGACCGCATCGTCGGGGAAAACTACCCGGACTTCGAAGTCATCTGGTTCGGCCACATCGGCGACGGCAACCTGCACCTGAACATCCTCAAGCCGGAAAACCTGTCCAAGGACGAGTTCTTCGCCAAGTGCGCCATCGTCAACCAGTGGGTGTTCGAGACCGTACAGAAGTACAACGGCTCGATCAGCGCCGAGCACGGTGTGGGCATGACCAAGCGCGACTACCTGCACTACAGCCGCTCCGAGGCCGAGATCGGCTACATGAAGGCGATCAAGCAGGTGTTCGACCCGAACGGGATCATGAACCCGGGCAAGATTTTCCCGCTCTGAGCCTTTAGCTCCCCTCCCCCCATGGGAGAGGGGCCGGGGGTGAGGGATTGCCAGGCCACACCAGGCCGCCTGAGGCGCCCTCACCCTGACCCTCTCCCGGAGGGAGAGGGAATCAACGCCTTATCCGAGGAGTGGCCCGTGAGCTACCAGCACCAGTACATCGATGGCACGCCGATCCACTTCAGCCTGGGCAAGGTGGTCTGCGTCGGCCGTAACTACGCCGAGCATGCCAAGGAGCTGAACAACCCGATCCCGGCCGAGCCGCTGCTGTTCATCAAGCCCGGCAGCTGCACCGTGCCGCTGAACGACGGCTTCGCCATTCCGCAGGATCGCGGCGTGGTGCACTACGAGGCGGAAATCGCCGTGCTGATCGGCAAGCCGCTGTCGAAGAAACCCTCGGTGGAAGAAGTGCGCGATGCCATTTCCGGCTTTGCCCCGGCCCTCGACCTGACCCTGCGCGACGTGCAGGCCAAGCTCAAGGAAAAGGGCCTGCCCTGGGAGCTGGCCAAGTCCTTCGACGGCGCCTATGTGCTGGCACCGTTCGTCGCCGGCGATGCCTACGCCGACCTGGCCGACATCGGCATCCGCCTGTCGATCAACGGCGAAGTGCGCCAGGACGGCAACAGCCGCGACATGCTCAACCCGATCATCGGCCTGATCCAGCACATCGCCGGGCACTTCAGCCTGCAGCCAGGCGACGTGATCTCCACCGGCACCCCGGTCGGCGTCGGCCCGCTGCACAGCGGCGACAGCCTGGAAATTGCCCTGGGCGGTCAGGAAAGTTTCGCCAGCCGAGTACTGTGATAGAGTCCCCGCTCCCCCCAGCGGAAGGGGCGGAGTGGGGACATTGCCTTCACGGCCATTTCACAGAACTTTCACTCGAGCCGAGTAGTCTCAGGGACTCGTGCCAATCGAGCCGCCCCGATGCCCTTTTCCGCCCGCCTGCGCCGTTCCTGGTTATCCCTGAGCCTGACCGTGCTGCTGGCCGCATCGGCCGCCACCGTCAATTACCTGCACTGGGATGACCGTGCCCTGCTCTGGTTCAAGGAGCACAGCCTGCCGAACGCCGAGCGCGTGGCCAGTATCTGGCTGCCCGGCTACCACGTCACCCTGCAGGGCAAACCGCTGGCCGGCCTGGAAAACGACGAAGCTTCGGATCTGGCCTATAACCCGGTCACCGGCACCCTGTTCACCGTCACCGGCAAGACTCCCATGCTGGTGGAACTGAGCCGTACCGGCGAAGTGCTGCGGCGCATCGCCCTGAAAGGCTTCGCCAACCCGGAAGGAGTGGCGGTGCTGGAAAACGGCAATATCGCGGTGACCGATGAGCGCAAGCGCAGCCTGTCGATTTTCGAGCTGGATCCACTGACCCGCGAACTCAACCTGGCCGACGCCCACCCCTTCGACCTGGGCTTCCCCGATTCCGGCAACAAGGGCTTCGAAGGCATCGCCTGGGATCCGGCGCAGGGTCGCCTGCTGCTGGGCAAGGAGCGCGAACCCACTGCCATGTTCAGCCTCAGCAGCGACGGCAACCAGCATCTCGGCGCCGCCCTGCAGCCACTGCCCGATTACGGCCTGGGGATGCGCAACCTGTCGGCCCTCAGCGTCGACCCGCGCACCGGGCACATCCTGGTGCTGTCGGCGCAGTCCAACCTGTTGCTGGAACTGGATGAGCACGGCCAGCCGCTGAGCTTCATCAGCCTGCTCGGCGGCATGAACGGCCTGGACAAGCGCATCCCGCGTGCCGAAGGCGTAGCCATGGACGAGGAAGGCACCATCTACATGGTCAGCGAGCCGAATCTGTTCTACGTGTTCCGCAAGGGCGACGCCCAAGCGGCACACCAGGCCGACCTCGGCTTCACCCACAGCATGCTGCACATCCGCGGCCTGGTGGCCCGCTAAGCGGATCGCAGCGCCCCGCCCTTCACCTGAGTCGGTGCAGAGCGGGGAACCTGGCCAGTCACCCAGGCCTCATGCCTGGACGCTGTCGAAGCCCTGCAGCACGTTGATCGCGTTGATGCCGATCTCCTCCACCGCATAGCCACCTTCCATGACGAACAGGGTCTGCAGGCCAAGCTTGCCGATGGTCTCGCCCATGCGCAGGTAGTCCGGGCTGTCCAGCTTGAACTGGGAGATCGGGTCTTCCTTGAAGGTATCCACTCCCAGCGACACGATCAGCACATCCGGGCCGTAGGCAGCGATCTGCCGGCAGGCGGCGGCCAGGGCCAGGCTCCACACCGACCAGTCGCTGCCGGCAGCCAGCGGGTAGTTGAAGTTGAAGCCCTCGCCCACGCCCACGCCCTTCTCGTCGGCATAGCCGAGGAAGAACGGATACTCGAAGCGCGGATCGCCGTGGATCGAGGTAAACAGCACGTCGGCGCGGTCGTAGAAGATGTCCTGGGTGCCATTACCGTGGTGGTAGTCGACATCGAGGATGGCCACCCGCGCGGCGCCCTGATCCAGGCAGGCCTGGGCGGCGATGGCGGCGTTGTTGAAGTAGCAGTAGCCGCCCATATAGTCGGCGGCGGCGTGGTGGCCTGGCGGCCGGCACAGCGAGAACACCCCGCGCGCGCCCTTGGCCAGCTCGGCCTGGCCGGTCAGCGCCACGTTCACCGAGCTGCTCACCGCCTGCCAGGTGCCGGCGGTGATGGGTACGCCGGCGTCGAAGCTGTAGTAGCCGAACTTGCCGTCGATGCAGTCCGGGATGGTCTGGCGCAGGCGGCGGTTGGGCCAGGTGAACGGCAGCATGTCGTAGTCGCGGCCCATGGCCTGCCATTCGGCCCAGGCGCCCTTGAGAAAATGCACGAAGCCGCTGTCGTGGACGCGCAGGATCGGCTCCAGACCGAATTCGCGCGGCGCCGCCACGCCCCCCAGGTTCACCTTCTGCGCCCGCGCCAGCACCATGTCGGCGCGGCTGGGCTTCTCGAAGCAGGGGGTGAGCTGGCCATCGATCAGTTCGAACTTGCCGTGGTGCAGGTGATGGTCGTCGCTATAAATCGTCAGCATGCAAAACTCCCCGGACTCCACTGGAGCCCGTGTATGGCAGGAAAAAAGCGGGAGGCGGCCAGGCGCCTCCCGAGGTTGCGGCTTATTTCTTCAGCTTGGTCCAGACCTTGCTGCGCAGCGCCAGGGACTTCGGCGAGCAGAGCTTGAACGGGCGCAGACGGTCGAGCTTGTCGGCCGGGGTGTTGATCGCCGGGTCATCGAACAGCGCCTTGTCCATGAACTTCTCGGAGCCGGCGATGGCGTTGTGGTACTTGGCGAAGTTGGAGGCGGCGGCGATGTTCTCCGGCTGCATCATCCAGTTGATGAACACATGGGCCTCGGCCACGTTGGTGGCGCCCTTGGGAATCACGAAGTTGTCGATGAAGGTGGAGATGCCTTCCTTCGGATAGACATAGACCAGCGAGCCGCGCTGCTCCTTGGCGCGGTGAAAGGCGCCGTTCCACTGCTGGTGCATGGCCACTTCACCGGCCGCCATGCGCTCGATGGTGCCGTCGCTGTTGTACATGGCCAGCATGGGCTTCTGCTTGAGCAGTAGCTCCATCACCTTCTTCATGTCCTGTGGGTCTTCGGTGCAGCGGTCGACGCCCAGGTAGAAGGCCGCCGGCGGAAACAGGTCATCCATCGAGTTGAGCGCCACCACCTTGCCCTTCAACTCGGCCGGCGGGGCGAAGAACGGGCCCCAGCTCTCGTCCAGTTTGCCGCCCGGCACCTGGGCGCTGTCATAGCTGTAGCCGGTGGTGCCCCACAGGTAGGGCACGCTGTAGTCGTGGGCCGGGTCGTAGTCGAGCTTCTGGAAGGTCGGCGCCAGGTTGGCCATGTTCGGCAGCTTGCTCTTGTCGAACTTCTGCAGCAGGTCTTCCTGCACCATGATCTGGATGAAGCTGTCCGACGGCACCACCACGTCGTAGTTGCCGCCACCGGCCTTGAGCTTGGCCAGCAGGGTCTCGTTGGAGTCGTAGGCGTCGAGGGTGGCCTTGATGCCGGTGTCGGCCTCGAACTTCTTCAGCAGCTCCGGCGGGTAGTAGTCCGACCAGTTGGCGAAGTTCAGGCTGCCGGCGGCCTGGGCCGCGCCGGACAGGCCCATGGCGAGCACAACGGAAAGCGCGAGCGGGGTACGACGAATCATGGTCTGGCTCCTTGCGATTGTTGTGGGGCTCAGCGCTTGCGCTGGCCGAGGTAGTACGACAGCACGACGAACAGAATCGAAAGCACGAGGATGATCGAGGAAATCGCATTGATCTTCGGCGATATACCCATGCGAATAGAGCTGAAGATGTAGATCGGCAGGGTGGTCGAGCCGGCCCCGGCAACGAAGTAGGTGATGACGAAGTCGTCCATCGAGATGATGAAGGCCAGCATCGCCCCGGACAGAATCCCCGGCATCAGCAGCGGGAAGCTGATCTTCCAGAACGCCCGCCAGGGCGAGGCGTACAGGTCGGCGGCGGCCTCCAGCAGGCGCGGATCCATGCCCTGCAGGCGGGCGCGGATCGGCATGTAGGCGAACGGCGTACAGAACACGATGTGCGCGATAAGGATGGTGAACAGCGACAGCTTGAGGCCGATAAAGGCGAAGAACATCAGGATCGCCACCGCGCAGACGATGTCCGGCACCAGCAGCGGCAGGCCGAGAATGCCCTGCAGCAGGCCCTGGCCACGGAAGCGCGGGCCGTGCATGCCGAGCGCCGCCAGGGTCGCCAGGCAGGTGGCGATCAGCGTGGCCAGGCAGGCCACGGTCAGCGAGTTCTTCGCCGCGCGGACGATCTCCGCGTCATTCGCCACCACGCTGTACCACTTCAGGCTGAAACCATCCCACAGAGTCGCCGACTGGCCGCCGTTGAAGCTCAGCACCACCAGCACGATGATCGGGATATAGAGGAAGGCGAAGAACAGCCAGGCCATCGGCCGCACACCGGTGAAGCGCCACAGCGAGCCCTGCAGGTTCATACGCGTACCTCCGCCTGGTTACGCTGACGCAGGGCATTGCCCAGCAGGGCCAGCAGCACCAGGCTGAACAGGGCGAAGGCCAGCGCCGAACCGAGCGGCCAGTTGTGCGCCGAGCCGAACTGCAGCTGCACCAGGTTGCCGATCATCAGCGACTTACCGCCACCGAGCAGCTCGGGAATGATGTAGTTGCCCAGCGCCGGGATGAACACCAGGGTGGTGCCGGCCAGCATGCCCGGCAGCGCCAGCGGCAGGATCACCCGCTTGAGCGCCTGGAAGCGGTTGGCGCCGAGGTCGAAGGCGGCCTCCACCAGGCGCCAGTCGAGCTTCTCCAGGCTGGTGTAGATCGGCAGCACCATGAACGGCAGGAAGGTGTAGAGCAGGCCGATCATCACCGCCCAGTCGCTGTAGAGAATGCCCAGCGAGCCTTCCGGCACGCCGAAGAAACCGAGGAAGCCGTCCACCAGCCCGCCGTTACGCAGCAGCAGCATCCAAGCGTAGACGCGCACCAGCAGGTTGGTCCAGAACGGCACAGTGACCAGCAGCATCAGCAGGTTGCGCTTCTTCTCGCTCTGCAGCGCCAGGTACAGCGCGGTGGGAAAGCCGATCAGCAAGCAGCCGGCAGTGGTGCCCAGGGCCAGCCACAGCGAGCGCTCGAAGATGCTGATGTAGTCGGTGTTGAACACCAGGCTGTCGTCGAAATCGCGCTCGTAGAAGAAGCTGACATAGGCCTCGGTGGAGTACTGCCCCCACTTCACCCCGCCGTATTCGCCGGCCTGGAGGAACGACACCAGCAGCATGATGCCCAGCGGCGCCAGCAGGAACACGCCGAGCATCAGCATGCTCGGGCTGATCAGGCCCAGCCGGCGCAGAACCTGGCGGCGGGCGGCAAGCAGGCGTGGGCTGCTCATTCGGTGAGCACCCGTACGGCCGCGGCCGGCACCTCGATGCCCACCTTGCTGCCGCGCGCCAGCACCTCGCGGGCGCCGCAGCGGTTCTGCTGGCGCACGCGGAAGCCGGACTGGCCGGCGACCTTGAGCAGGTACAGGGTATCGGTGCCGATGTAGACCACCTCCTCCACTTCGCCCTGCAGGTTGCCGGACTCGCTCAGCGTCACCCGCTCCGGGCGGATCGCCAGGGTCACCGGAGTGGTCTGCCCGCACGGCACGCTGAGCAGCTGGCCATCGGCCAGGCGCACGCCGCCGGCGAAGGGATCGGCGGCGAGGAAGTTGGTCTCGCCGATGAAGTCGGCCACGGCACGATTGACCGGGCTTTCGTAGATCTCGTTGGGCGTGCCGACCTGGAGGATGCACCCCTTGCTCATCACCGCGATGCGGTCGCTCATGGTCAGCGCTTCTTCCTGGTCATGGGTGACGAAGATGAAGGTGATGCCGGTCTCGGCCTGCAGGCGCTTGAGCTCGATCTGCATCTCCTTGCGCAGCTTCATGTCCAGCGCGGAGAGCGACTCGTCGAGCAGCAGCACCCGCGGCCGGCTGGCCAGCGCGCGAGCCAGGGCGATGCGCTGCTGCTGGCCGCCGGAGAGCTGGTCGGCGCGGCGGTTGCCGACGTCGGGCAGCTTCACCAGTTCGAGCATGCGCCGCACCGTCTCGGCGATCTCGGCCTTGGGCTTGCCCTGCATCTCCAGGCCGAAGCCGATGTTCTGCGCCACCGTCATGTGCGGGAACAGCGCGTAGCTCTGGAATACCGTGTTGACCGGGCGGCGAAACGGCGGCAGCTCCTGCATCGGCTCGCCATACAGGCGGATCACCCCGGCGCTGGGCTGCTCGAAACCGGCGATCAGGCGCAGCAGGGTGGTCTTGCCGCAGCCGGACGGGCCAAGCAGGGTGAAGAACTCGTTGTCGCCGATCTCCAGGGAGATATCGTCGAGCGCCTTGGTGGCGTGCCCGGAGGCGCCGAATTCCATGCTCAGGGATTCGACCGAGATCGCGCAGGTCATTCGCAATTAACTCCTAACCAATTGTTTTTATTGGTAATTAATGGGGAGTCAGAAAACCCGGAAGGGACATGCGATTGATTCTAGGCAGCGCCAGGCGCGGCGCAGAACGATAGTTTCGGACAAAAGGGGATAATTGCGGCCAAGTTGCGCCCGGCAGCCGCAGCACAGGCCGAACGCCGCCCACGCCGCTGCACCAGCGGCTACGGGCTGGCGCGGTGCAGGCGGCGGGGAATGTCTAGCGGCGCAGCTCGCTCGGCGCCAGGCCGCTCCAGCGCTGGAAGGCATGGCGGAAGCTGGCGGTCTCGCTGTAGCCGAGCTGCTCGGCGATCAGGTAGATCGGCAGGTCGGTGGTCAGCAGCAGCTGGCGCGCCTTGTCGTAGCGCACCTCGTCGAGCAGCAGCTGGAAGCTGGTATTGAGCTGCTGCAGGTGGCGGCGCAGGGTGCGCTCGGAGCGGTGCAGGCGGGTCGCGACACGCTCCAAAGTGGAGCATTCGGTCAGGTCTCCAGCCAGCTGCTGGCGAATCAGATCGCGCAGATCGTGGCGGCTGTGCAACTGCGCCTCCAGCTGCATGCACTGCTGCAGGCCCTGCTGGTGGCTGACCGGGTCGGCCAGCGGCAGCGGACGCTCCAGCAGGCACGGGTTGAAACACAGGGCATTGCGCCCGGCGGAGAACTCCACCGGGCAGCCGAGACGTTCGGCGTAGCTGGCGGCATGCGCCGGCGCCGGATAGGCCAGCAGCAGGCGGCGCGGGCGCACCGACTCGCCGAGCAGATCCTGCACCACGGTCAGCAGCGAAGTCAGGCACAGCTCGGTGTTGAACAGCGCCATGGCGGGGTCGTAGCGATAACCGCTGGCGCTCAGCTGCACCTCGTCGCCGACGGCCTGCAGCTCGAGCTGGAAGTAGGTGCCGAGCAGCGCCGGGTGGGCGATGGCCAGCTGCAGGGCCTGGCCCAGGGTGCGACTGGCGAGCATGGTGTAGCCGAGGATGCCGTAGGCCGAGACGTGCATGCACTTGCCCAGGCTCAGGCCCAGCGCGGCATCGCGGCTATAGCCATAGGCGTTGGCCAGCACCCGCAGCTCCTGGGCGTGGTTGACCAGACGGGTGGGGTTGGCCAGCTCGGCGGCCGCGATACCGCTGCCCTCGAGCACCTGCTCGGCCGCTACGCCACTACGACCCAGAGCCTGCACGGCCATGGCAACGGTGTGCAGGGTGGTTAAAACGCGCTGTTCCGGTAACAGTGACATGCCCCCTCGCCCTCCCAGTGGCGATTGGTAACTCGGTTAAGCTTCAATTCAGCTGGCCCTGTTGTGATGCCAGACTTCAGCCCGAGACATTTCCCTATGCGACCTTTCAGCAAACCCACGCTCCTGCTGCTGGCCTTCCTTGGCGCGCTGCTGATTGCCCTGGCAATCGCCGCGCAGCAGTGGCGTCTGTTCGAGCGGGGTCTGTTCATGCTGCAAGAATGGCGCCACGCCGCCGAATGGCGCGACAAGTCGATCTGGCTGCCGGACTACCGTGCCACCGTGCAGGCGCAGCCGATCGAGGGGCTCAGGGATGTCTCGGCGCTGACCTTCGATCCGGATCGGCGCAGCCTGTTTACCGTGACCAACAAGAACTCCGAGATCGTCGAGCTGGCCCTCGACGGTCGCGTGCTGCGCCGCGTGCCCATCGTCGGCTTCGGCGACCCGGAGGCCATCGAGTACATCAGCCGCGATGTCTACGTGGTCACCGACGAGCGCGAGCAGCGCCTGTTCCGCGTGCACCTCAGCGCGGACACCGCCTTCGTCGACGCCGCCGACTCCGAGCAGCTGTCCCTGGGCATCGGTCGCAACGGCAACAAGGGTTTCGAGGGCCTGGCCTTTGATGCCGCCAACCACCGCCTGTTCGCCGCCAAGGAGCGCGACCCGGTGCAGATCTACGAGATCCACGGTTTCCCGCACAGCAACCCGGACAAGCCGTTCGCCGTGCACGTGGTCGACGACCCGGAGCGCGACGCCCGCCTGTTCGTGCGCGACCTGTCCAGCCTCGACTACGACGGCCACACCGGGCACCTGCTGGCGCTGTCGGACGAGTCGCGCCTGGTACTGGAGATCAACTCCGATGGGCGGCCGATCAGCAGCCTGTCGCTGCTCGCCGGTCAGAGCGGCCTGAGCGAGGGCGTGCCGCAGGCCGAGGGGGTAGCGATGGATGACCATAACCGCCTGTATGTGGTCAGCGAGCCGAACCTGTTCTACGTGTTCGAGAAACAGGCGGCGCAGTAGGACGGGGCAACCCGCGCGAGCAGGCAACGCGGGGCACCCGCCCTGCTCCGGTCAACTGTCGTCCTGCAGGCTCGCGCCCGGCGCGCTGTTCTTCACCGACTCGGTACCGGCCTTGGCGCTGGCCTCGCTGGCGTACAGCTGGCTCTGGCCGATCACCTGGCCATTGGTCGCCTTGAGCACGAAGTGATACTTGCCGCCGGCGGCCGCCTTGACCTCGAAGGCGCCGTCGCGCTGGGCGTTCTTGCGCACCGACTCGATGCCGTCCAGGGCTGAGGGCTTGGCCTTGTACTGTTCGCTACTGAGGATGATCTCGCCGTTGCCGGCCAGCAGGTTGAAATGGAACTGCTCGTTGCTGGCTTTCTTCAGGTGGAATTTGCCGGCCATGATCCGACTCCTGTCGTGGGGGAGCCCTAAGCCTAGACGCTCGCCAACCACCCGACAGAACCGCCGGTAAGCCGGCCTAGGCCGGATTGAGCTGCGCCCGCAGCAGGTCGCGGAAGGTCTGGATCAGCGGCTCGCGCCCACGCCCGCGGCGCAACACCAGGGAGAACGGCGCCTGGTAGCCGAAGGTGGTCGGCAGCAGCACCTTGAGCCGGCCCTGCTCGACCCAGGGCTGCGCGTAGTGCTCCGGCAGGTAGCCGATATAGGCGCCGGACAGCACCAGGATCAGCTGCGCCTCCATCGACTCCACCGTCGCTGCGCTGTGCTTGAAGCCGTGCCGGGCCAGCTCGCTCTGGCTCCAGTAGCCGCGGCCGACCATGCGCTGCTGGGTAATCACCTCGGCGGGGATCCGCCGCTGGTCGAACAACGGGTGGCGGTCACTGCAATACAGCCAGTGCTGCTCGCGGTACAGCGCCTGGTAGGTGAGGCCGTTCATCCGTGTGTAGAAGGCGCCGATGGCCAGATCCAGGCGGTTCTCCAGCACCGCCAGCTGCAGCTCGGCCGGGCTCATCACCGCCAGGTGCAGGTGCACAGCCGGGTGCTCCTGGCTGTGCGCACCGATCACTTCGGCCAGCGGCAGCGCCGGGTCGCTCACCGTGGAATCCAGCACGCCGAGGTTGAGGGTGCCGCGCAGCTCGCCCTTGAGCGCCGCCGAATAACGCTCGAAGCCTTCCAGCTCGGCCAGCAGGCGCAAGGCTTCCTGGTGGAACAGCTCGCCCTTGCTGGTCAGGCTGAAACCGCCGCGGCCGCGATGGCACAGGCTCAGGCCCAGCTGGCTTTCCAGCTGGCTCATGTAGGTGCTGATCGCCGAGGTCGACAGGTTCAGCTCCTGCTGGGCGGCGGCGAAACCCTGGCAGCGCACCACGGTGGCGAAGATGCGCAGCAGCTTGATATCGGGCAGGGCGAGGGTCATCGGCGGTCTCCGGCGGACATGCCTTCAGGCTGCCATTAGTTTAGAAATTTCTGAACTAATTATTTCACCGCAGCGATTCTTCCTGCGGCGATTCGCCGCAAGAATCCGGCCCATGCCTTGCCCCGGGACTCGCTCCCCGTGGCTCTAAATTACAACCACAACACCGTGAGGCCACCCCGTGGACAAGATCCTCCACCAGCCCCTGGGCGGCAATGAAATGCCCCGTTTCGGCGGCATCGCCACCATGATGCGTCTGCCCCATATCCAGAGCACCGAAGAGAAGCGCCAGCTCGACGCGGCCTTCGTCGGCATCCCCCTGGATATCGGCACCTCGCTGCGCTCCGGCACCCGCTTCGGCCCGCGTGAAATCCGCGCCCAGTCGGTGATGATCCGCCCGTACAACATGGCCACCGGCGCCGCGCCGTTCGACTCGCTGAACGTGGCCGATATCGGCGACGTGGCGATCAACACCTTCAACCTGCTCGACGCCGTGCGCATCATCGAAGAGGCCTACGACGAGATAGTCGAGCTCGACATCAAGCCGTTGACCCTGGGCGGCGACCACACCATCACCCTGCCGATCCTGCGCGCCCTGCACAAGAAGTACGGCAAGATCGGCCTGGTGCATATCGACGCCCACGCCGACGTCAACGACCACATGTTCGGCGAGAAGATCGCCCACGGCACCACCTTCCGCCGCGCCCAGGAAGAAGGCCTGCTCGACAGCGAGCGCGTGGTGCAGATCGGCCTGCGCGCCCAGGGCTACACCTCCGAGGACTTCAACTGGAGCCGCAAGCAGGGCTTCCGCGTGGTGCAGGCCGAAGAGTGCTGGCACAAGTCGCTGGAACCGCTGATGGCGGAAGTACGCGAAAAAGTCGGCGGCGGCCCGGTGTACCTGTCGTTCGACATCGACGGCATCGACCCGGCCTGGGCGCCCGGTACCGGCACCCCGGAAATCGGCGGCCTGACCACCATCCAGGCCATGGAAATCATCCGTGGCTGCCAAGGCCTGGACATCATCGGTGGCGACCTGGTCGAGGTCTCCCCGCCCTACGACACCACCGGCAACACCTCGCTGCTGGGCGCCAACCTGCTCTACGAAATGCTCTGCGTCCTGCCGGGAGTGCAGCGCAAATGAGTGCCGTGCAACAGGTTCTGCAGGCCGCCGAACAACTGGTGGCGGCCTTCGCCCGCAACGACAGCGAGGCCTACTTCGCCGCGTTCAGCGCCGATGCCAGCTTCCTCTTCCACACGCACCCCGAGGTGCTGCCCTCGCGCGCGGCCTACCGTGAACTGTGGGACAGCTGGCAGCGCGACGGCTTCCGCGTACTGGGCTGCGCCTCGAGCAACCCGCAGGTGAGCCTGCAGGGCGATGTGGCGATCTTCACCCATGACGTCGCCACCCGCCTGCAGCTGGGCGGCGAGCAGATCGACAGCCTGGAGCGCGAGACCATCGTGTTCCGCCAACAACAAGAACAGGGCCGTTGGCTGGCCTGCCACGAGCACTTGTCGGCCATGCCGCAGCAGCTGCCGCCAACCTGATTCAGTCCCGGAGAGTGTCATGCATAACAACAATAAGCAGAACGCCATCACGCAGATAGAAACCTTCGGGGTCGAACAGATCCCGAGCCACGAGCGTCACGCCAAGCCGCTCGACCTGTTCCGCCTGATCTTCGGCGGCGCCAACACCTTCTCCACCGCCGTGCTCGGCAGTTTCCCGGTGATCTTCGGCCTGTCGCTCCAGGCTGGTGCCTGGGCGATCCTGCTCGGCGTGCTGGTCGGTTCGCTGATCCTCGCCCCCATGGGCCTGTTCGGCGCCCTCAACGGCACCAACAACGCGGTCTCGTCCGGCGCCCACTTCGGTGTGCACGGGCGCATCGTCGGCTCGTTCCTCTCGCTGCTCACCGCCATCGCCTTCTTCTCGCTGTCGGTGTGGAGCTCGGGCGATGCCCTGGTCGGCGGCGCCAAGCGCCTGTTCGGCCTGCCGGAAACCGACCTCAGCCTGGGCCTGGCCTACGGCCTGTTCGCCGTGCTGGTGCTGGTGGTGTGCATCTATGGCTTCCGCTTCATGCTGTGGGTCAACAAGATCGCCGTATGGGCCGCCAGCCTGCTGTTTCTGCTCGGTGCCGCGGCCTTCTTCGGCCCGTTCGACGCCAGCTATGCCGGCAGCGTGCAGCTCGGCCAGCCGGGCTTCTGGGCCGCCTTCATCGGTGCCGCCCTGCTGGCCATGAGCAACCCGGTGTCGTTCGGTGCCTTCCTCGGCGACTGGTCGCGCTACATCCCGCGTGAGGCTTCGCAGAAACGCATCATGGCCGCCGTGATCGGCGCCCAGCTGGCCACCCTGATCCCGTTCTTCTTCGGCCTGATTACCGCCAGCATCGTCGCCCTGCGCGCCCCGGACTACATCGCCAGCTACAACTACGTCGGCGGCCTGCTGGCCGTGTCGCCCACCTGGTTCTTCCTGCCGGTGTGCCTGATCGCGGTGATCGGCGGCATGTCCACCGGTACCACTGCGCTGTATGGCACCGGTCTGGACATGTCCAGCGTGGTGCCGCGCCTGCTCAACCGGGTGCAGGCCACCCTGCTGATCGGCGTGCTGTCGATCAGCTTCATCTTCATCGGCCGCTTCGCCTTCAACCTGGTGCAGAGCGTGTCGACCTTCGCCGTGCTGATCATCACCTGCACCAGCCCGTGGATGGTGATCATGCTGCTCGGCCTGCTGACCCGTCGTGGCCACTACCACGCCGACGACCTGCAGGTGTTCACCCGCGGCCAGCGCGGCGGTGCCTACTGGTTCCACCACGGCTGGAACTGGCGCGGCATGGGCGCCTGGGTGCCCAGCGCGGTGGTCGGCCTGTGCTTCGTCAACCTGCCGGGGCAGTTCGTCGGCCCGCTCGGCGAACTGGCCGGCGGCATCGACATCAGCCTGCCGGTCACCCTCGGCCTGGCCGCCGTGCTCTACCTGGCGCTGCTCACGCTGTTCCCGGAACCGGCCGACGTCTACGGCCCGCAAGGCCCGCGCTGGATCAAGGCGGGCAAGCTGCTCAAGCAACCCATCACTCAGGCCACCCCTGAGGCTGCATAACAAGAAATGGCTTTTCCCTGTACTGCCAAATAAACAATGCATCTAGCCTGGAGTTACCGATGAACAAACGCCCCCTGCAACTGGCCAGCGCTGTACTGGCCGCCACCCTGAGCACCGGCCTGCTGGCCGCCGACAAGCCGTCCTTCGTCGCGTCGGGCAGCTTCCAGGTGTGCTCCGACCCGACCTATCCGCCGATGGAGTTCTTCGAGCAGGCCGGCGCCAAGGAGCCGAGCGGCTTCGACACCGACCTGATCCGCGCCCTGGCCAAGCACTGGGGCGTGCAGCCGCGCTTCATCGTCACCGAGTTCACCGGCCTGCTGCCGGGCCTGGAGGCCAAGCGCTGCGACGCAGTGATCAGCGGCGCCCTGATCACGCCCGAGCGCACCCAGAAGCTGAATGCCGTGGGCTACCTGGCCACCGCCACCGTGGTGTTCGGCAGCGGCAAGAGCGAGCTCAAGCTGAACACCCTGGATGACCTGTCCGGCAAGGTCGTGGCCGTACAGTCGGGCACCCAGTACGTGGCCATCATGGAGAAGCTCAACGCCGACCTGAAGGCCGCCGGCAAGACCCCGGCCACCCTGCAGACCTACCCCAAGGGCAGCGACGTGGCCCAGCAGGTACTGGTCGGCCGCGCCGCCGCCGGCCTGTCCCAGGACACCGAGCTGGCCTACCGCGAGCTGCAGACCCCGGGCCAGTTCAAGACCCTGTACAGCTTCCCGGAGAAGGACATCTTCGGCGCCTACATGCGCCCGGATGCGGCCGACAAGGCCGCCGTGCAGGCTGCCGTGGACGCACTGAAAGCCGATGGCACGCTCAAGGCCATCGCCGAGAAGTGGAAGCTCGATCCGGCCAACCTGGCCCCCGCCCAGTAAGGCCGCACGCCCGCCCGGCAACGGGCGGCTTCAGTCCGCTCCAGTGTGCCCGCCCGGTCGTGGCGGGCACTCGCTTCCCTTCATGCAGGACACGCACATGAACTTCGATGTTGCCGTCTTCTGGGACGCCCTGACGTCCTACCATTTCTTCAAGGGCGCCTGTATCACCCTGCTGCTGGCCCTGCTGGCGCACTCGGTGGGCATCCTCATCTCGATCCCCGCCGCCCTCGCCCTGGACGGCCCGAACAACCCGGCCCGCGCCACCCTGCGCGGCATCCTCAGCGTCTTCCGCGGCGCACCGACCCTGCTGCAGCTGCTGTTCGTGTGGAACGCCCTGCCGCAGTTCTTCCCGATTTTCCGCGAGGAATGGTTCACCCCGTTCTTCGCCGCCTGGATCGCCCTGTCGATCAACGAGGCGGCCTACCAGGTGGAGATCAACCGCGCCGCGCTGAAATCCGTGGATCGCGGCCAGTACGCCGCCGGCCATGCGCTGGGCCTGTCGCGCTGGCAGATCTTCCGCTACGTGATCATGCCGCAGGCCGCGCGCATCGCCATTCCGCCGACCTCCAACGAATTCATCACCCTGCTCAAGATCACTTCGCTGGCCTCGGTGATCTCCCTGCAGGAACTGATGGCGGTGACCTCGCAAACGGTCTCCACCACCTTCCAGTTCTCCGAGTACTACGCCGTCGCCCTGGTCTACTACCTGGCCATGGTTTACACCCTGACCTGGCTGCAGGGCGGCCTGGAGCGGCGCCTGTCGTGGGACTCGGTGGCCGTCGCCGCCTCCCCGGTGGGCCTGGTGCAACGTACCCTGGCGCGCATGCGCCGTATCTGAGGAACCTGTCATGAGCGAAATCATCCGTCTGCACAACGTCGGCAAGCGCTACGACAGCTTCCAGGTGCTGCAGGGCATCGACCTGTCCGTCGAACAGGGCGAGAAGATCGTCATCTGCGGCCCATCGGGCTCCGGCAAGTCGACCCTGATCCGCTGCATCAACCGCCTCAACCCGCACGACACCGGCAGTATCACGGTCGAAGGCCAGGACGTCTCGACCAAGGCCGGCGGCGACCATGTGCGCCGCGAAGTGGGCATGGTGTTCCAGAACTTCAACCTGTTCCCCCACCTGACCGTGCTGGAGAACTGCACCCTGGCGCCAATGAAGGTGCGCGGCCTGTCGCGCAAGGCGGCCGAAGACCTGGCGATGAAGTACCTGAGCCGCGTGCATATCGGTACCCAGGCGCACAAGAAACCCGGCCAGCTCTCCGGCGGCCAGCAGCAGCGGGTGGCCATCGCCCGCGCGCTGTGCATGAGCCCCAAGGTGATGCTGTTCGATGAGCCGACTTCGGCGCTCGACCCGGAAATGGTCGGCGAAGTGCTGGAAGTGATGACCGAGCTGGCCCAGGACGGCATGACCATGCTCTGCGTAACCCACGAGATGGGCTTTGCGCGCAAGGTCGCCGACCGCGTGGTGTTCATGGACGCCGGCCAGATAGTCGAGACCGCCAGCCCGGCCGAGTTCTTCGACAATCCCCAGCACCCGCGCAGCCGCGCCTTCCTGTCGCAGATCCGTCACTGATGGACATGCCCAGCGAAGCCACCCTGCGCCGCGACCTGGCGGCTGCCTACCGCCTGGCCGCCAAGTTCGGCTGGGACGACACCATCTACACGCACTTCTCGGTGCGCCTGCCAGGTGTCGCCCCACGCTTTCTGATCAACCCCTTCGGCCTGCTGTTCGAGGAAGTGCGGGCCAGCGACCTGATCGTGGTCGACATGGAAGGCCGCGTGCTGGAAGGCGAGGCCGACTACAACATCGCCGGTTTCACCATCCATAGCGCCGTGCACATGGCCCGCGGCGATGCCCACTGCGTGCTGCACACCCATACCCTGGCGGGCATGGCGGTGGCCGCGGCGGACAACGGCCTGGCCCAGCTCAACCAGATCAGCGCCGAGTTCCACCGCCGCGTCGGCTATCACGCCTACGAGGGCATCGCCCTCGACCTCGGCGAGCGCGAACGCCTGGTGGCCTCGCTGGGCGACAACATCGCCCTGATCCTGCGCCACCACGGCCTACTCAGCGTCGGTGCCAGCGTGGCGGATGCCTTCTACGTCATGTACTACCTGAACAAGGCCTGCGAGATCCAACTGGCCGCCGCCACGCTCGACAGCGTGCGCGAGATGCCGGAGGCCCTCAGCCAGCATGCCTGCGGCCAGTTCCAGGGCTGCGAATGGCAGCGCCCGCTGCTGTGGCAGGCCTGGTTGCGCAAGCTGGAACGCGAGTGCCCGGAGTACCGCAGCTGAATCCGTGTTTGCCGGCCCATCCCCCACACGTGGTGGCCGGCCCTGGCGATTCCGGCCTGACTGGAATCGCATTTTTATTTCGCATCATCGCAAGGAACAGACCATGACCACCTGCGGCGAATTTCTTGTCAAACAACTGGAAGCCTGGGGCGTCGACAGCGTGTTCGGCATCCCCGGCGTGCACACCGTCGAGCTGTACCGCGGCCTGCCGGGCAGCAAGATCCGCCATATCACCCCGCGCCACGAACAGGGTGCCGGCTTTATGGCCGATGGCTACGCCCGCGTCAGCGGCAAGCCAGGCGTGTGCTTCATCATCACCGGCCCGGGCATGACCAATATCCTCACCGCCATGGGCCAGGCCTACGCCGACTCGATCCCCATGCTGGTGATCTCCAGCGTCAACGAGCGCGCGCGCCTCGGCCATGGCAACGGCTACCTGCACGAGCTGCCCAACCAGAGCGCGATGGTGGCCGGCGTATCCGCCTTCAGCCACACCCTGATGAGCGTGGAGGAACTGCCGGCGGTGCTGGCCCGCGCCTTCGCCGTGTTCGAGGGCGAGCGCCCGCGGCCGGTGCATATCGAGCTGCCGCTGGACATCATCACCGCCGACGCCTCGCACATGCGTGTGCAGCCCAAGCCACGCCAGGCCCGCCCGGCACCCAATCGCAGCCTGCTGCGCGAAGCCGCCGGCCTGCTCAAGGGCGCCCAGCGCCCACTGCTGCTGCTCGGAGGCGGCTGCGTCGCGGCCCAGGCCGAAGCGCGCGCCCTGGCTGCCGCGCTGGACGCACCAACCGCGCTGACCATCAACGCCAAGGGCCTGCTGCCGCCGGGCCACCCGCTGCTGCTGGGCAGCAACCAGGCGCTGGTGCCGGTGCGCCAGCTGGTCGAGGACGCCGACGTGGTACTGGCCATCGGCACCGAGCTGGGCGAGACCGACTACGACGTGGTGTTCGACGGCAACTTCCGCATTCCCGGCCGCTTGATCCGTATCGATATCGACCCGCAACAGCTGCATCGCAACCATGCGCCGACCCTGGCCATCCAGGGCGACGCGCGCCTGGCCATGCGCATGCTGCTGGCCGAGCTGCAACCGGGCGAGGCCCGTGCCGACAGCCCTGGCGCGCAACGCACCGCTGCCGTGCAGGCCGAGCTGGCCGAAGGCTTCAGCGGCTGGGCGCACTACCGCGCGCTGTTCGACGCGGTACTGGAAGTGCTGCCCGAGGCGCGCTTTGTCGGCGACTCGACGCAGACCGTGTACAGCGGCAACCACCTGGTCGAGCTGGACGGCGCGCGGCGCTGGTTCAACGCTTCCACCGGCTACGGCACCCTCGGCTACGGCTTGCCGGCAGCGCTCGGCGCCAAGCTGGCCGAGCCGGCGCGCCCGGTGATCAGCCTGATGGGTGACGGCGGTATCCAGTTCACCCTGCCCGAGCTGGCCAGCGCGGTGGAGGCCGGCATCGGCATCATAGTGCTGCTGTGGAATAACAGCGGCTACGGCGAGATCAAGCGCTACATGGAGCGCCGCGACATTACCCCGATCGGCGTGGATATCTACACCCCGGACTTCCTCGCCATTGCCCGTGGCTTTGGCTGCGCAGCGGAGCGGGCGCGCGACCTGGGCCATCTCAAGCAGCTGCTGCAAGACGCACCGAGCAACCGGCCGCTGATCATCGAGGTGCTGGAAGCGCCGCCCTTCGCCCCCTGAAACGAAAAACCCGGCCTAGGCCGGGTTTTTCTTGGTGGGGCGGGTGAAACCCGCGCAAGTGGGTCACACGGGTTTCACCCGCCCTACAATCAAGCCTTGAGGCTCTTCACGCCTTCGCTAGTGCCGAGCAGCAGCAGATCGGCCGGGCGCGCGGCGAACAGGCCGTTGGTGACCACGCCGACTATGGCGTTGATCTCACGCTCCAGGGTCACCGGATCGGTGATGCTCAGGTTGAACACGTCGAGGATGATGTTGCCGTTGTCGGTGACCACGCCCTCGCGGTACACCGGATCGCCGCCCAGCTTCACCAGCTGGCGCGCCACATGGCTGCGGGCCATGGGGATGACTTCCACCGGCAGCGGGAAGGCCCCGAGTACCGGCACCAGCTTGCTGGCGTCGGCGATGCAGATGAAGGTCTTGGCCACCGCCGCAACGATCTTCTCGCGAGTCAGCGCGGCACCGCCGCCCTTGATCAGGTTGAGGCGCTCGTCGCTCTCGTCGGCACCGTCGATGTAGAACTCCAGCTCGCTGACGCTGTTCAGGTCGTACACCGGGATGCCGTGGCCCTTGAGGCGCGCGGCAGTGGCTTCGGAGCTGGCCACGGCGCCGTCGAAGGCCATCTTGTGCTGGGCCAGGGCGTCGATGAAGCAGTTGGCGGTGGAGCCGGTGCCGACGCCGATCACGCTCTTGCTGTCGAGGAAGGGAAGGATATGGTCGACGGCGGCCTGGGCCACGGCCTGCTTGAGCTGATCCTGGGTCATCGCGGGGTTCTGCGCCTGGGAAATACGGGAAGGGGCGAATTATAGCCTCCTGCCCGGCGCAATCGGCTGCGTTTTATCGCCACAGTCCTACTGATATGCGGCTTTTGCTGCGGACTGTCGGTGGCCGCCGGTCAGAGCGCTGGGGTAGACTCCAGAATCCGTGAAAAGCCCGCCAGTGAAGCCGTGATGCTCGAACAGTACGTAAAGAAGACCCTCACCTCGCGCGTCTACGACGTCGCCGTGGAAACCCCGCTGCAACCCGCCCGCCAGCTCTCCGAGCGCCTGGGCAACCAGATTCTGCTCAAGCGCGAGGATCTGCAGCCGGTCTACTCGTTCAAGATTCGCGGCGCCTACAACAAGCTGGCCCAGCTCAGCCCGGAAGAACTGGCACGTGGCGTGGTCACCGCCTCGGCCGGCAACCATGCCCAGGGCCTGGCCCTGGCCGCCAAGCACATGGGGGTGAAAGCCACCATCGTGATGCCGCGCACCACCCCCGAGCTGAAGGTGCAGGGCGTACGCTCGCGCGGCGGCAAGGTGGTGCTGCACGGCGACGCCTTCCCCGAGGCGCTGGCCTACTCGCTGAAGCTGGTCGAGGAAAAGGGCTACGTCTATATCCACCCCTATGACGACGAGCACGTGATCGCCGGGCAGGGCACCGTGGCCATGGAGATCCTGCGCCAGCAGCCGGGCCAGCTGGACGCCATCTTCGTCCCGGTCGGCGGCGGCGGCCTGATCGCCGGCATCGCCGCCTACGTCAAATACCTGCGCCCGGAAATCAAGATCATCGGCGTCGAACCGGACGACTCCAACTGCCTGCAGGCGGCCATGGCTGCCGGCGAGCGTGTGGTGCTGCCGACCGTGGGCCTGTTCGCCGATGGCGTGGCCGTGGCGCAGATCGGCCAGCACACCTTCGATATCTGCAAGGACTATGTCGACGAGGTGATCACCGTCAGCACCGACGAGATCTGCGCGGCGATCAAGGACATCTACGACGACACCCGCTCGATCACCGAGCCGGCCGGCGCCCTGAGCGTGGCCGGGATCAAGAAGTACGTGGAGCGCGAAGGCCTCAGCGGCCAGGTGCTGGTCGGCATCGACTCGGGCGCCAACGTCAATTTCGACCGCCTGCGCCATGTCGCCGAGCGCGCCGAACTGGGCGAGAAGCGCGAGGCGATCATCGCCGTGACCATCCCCGAGCAGCCGGGCAGCTTCAAGGCCTTCTGCGAGGCGATCGGCAAGCGCCAGATCACCGAGTTCAACTACCGCTACCACACCGACAAGGAAGCGCACATCTTCGTCGGCGTGCAGACCCACCCGGAATCCGACCCGCGCGCGGCGCTGGTGGAGAACCTGCGCAGCCAGGGTTTCCCGGTGCTCGACCTGACCGACAACGAGCTGGCCAAGCTGCATATCCGCCACACCGTCGGCGGCCATGCGGCGGCGGTGGCCGATGAAGTGGTGCTGCGTTTCGAGTTCCCGGAGCGCCCGGGCGCACTGTTCAACTTCCTCACCAAGCTGGGCGGGCACTGGAACATCACCATGTTCCACTACCGCAACCACGGCGCCGCTGACGGCCGCGTACTGGCCGCGCTGCAGGTGCCGGCCGACGAACGCCAGCTGATCCCGGCCGCCCTGGACGCCATCGGCTATCCCTACTGGGACGAGAGCGACAACCCGGCCTACAAACTGTTTCTCGGCAAATAACTCGACTACAGAGAGCCCGTGATGGAGCACTACCAGCTACTGAAATACGCCCACCTGATTCCCGCCGTGCTGATCCTGGCCGGCTTCATTGCCCACGCCTTCATGCTGTGGAAAGCCAACAAGAGCGGCGACGCTGCCGTGCTGACTCGCAAGCTGCGCATCACCCGCCTGTACAGCCTGCCGGCCATCGGCCTGGTGACGCTGAGCCTGCCCATCAGCGGCTGGTGGCTGGTGCACACGGTCGGCCTGCCGCTGGGCGCCAGCTGGCTGCTGTACAGCGCCGTGCTGTTCGCCCTGCTGGTGCTGTGCGGTCTGCTCCTGCACGGCCGCCTGGGCGCCTGGCAGGCAGCGGTGGGTGGCGCGGTGCCGGTCAAGCTGCTGCGCTTCGTGATCGCCTATGGCGTGCTGATGCTGGTTCTGCTGCTGGCGATCTTCGCCCTGATGGGGGCCAAGCCGGCCTGATGCCTTGCGCAAAATCGTGCGAGCTAGAGCCAAACGGCGGCGGAAAGGGCCGAAGAAGCGGAGTTTATGTGTGATAAATAAGCATTCTGAGGCCATTTCCAACTCCGTTTGGCCGACGCGCAGCAGATTTTGAGATGAGCCTGTACCTGCTGCTCAAGACCCTGCACATCCTCTCTTCCACCCTGCTGTTCGGCACCGGCCTGGGCTCGGCCTACTACGCCCTGCGCGCCTGGCGCAGCGGCGAAGTGCAGGTGATCGCCAGCACTTTCCGCCACCTGGTCACCGCCGACTGGCTGTTTATCGCCACCACGGCCGTATTCCAGCCGCTTAGCGGCCTAGCCCTGGCAAAGATCGCCGGCTGGCCGCTGAACCAGTGGTGGTTGCTGTGGAGCGCCGGGCTGTTCGTGTTCGCCGGGCTGTGCTGGCTGCCGGTGCTGTGGCTGCAGATCCGCGTGCGCAACATGGCGGCCCAGGCGCTGCGCGATGGCACGCCGCTGCCGGAACGGGCCAACCTCTATATGCGCATCTGGTTCGCCCTGGGCTGGCCGGCGTTCCTGGCCTTTATCGCGATCTTCTGGCTGATGGTGGCCAAGCCGCTGTGATTGCGTAGGGCGGGGGCAAGCCGCGCAGCGTGGCTTACGCGGGTTGCACCCGCTCTACACGACGCTCTTAGCGCAGGCTGAGCACCGGCCAGCCCCGTTCGGTGGCAATGGCGCGCAGGGTGTCGTCCGGATCGACCGCCACCGGGTGAGTCGCCGCCTGCAGCAGCGGCAGGTCGTTGCGCGAGTCGCTGTAGAAGTAGCTGCCGTCCAGGCTAAAACCGGTCTCGGCCAGCCACTGGTTCATCCGCGTGACCTTGCCTTCCTGGTAGCAGGGCACGCCGGCGACCTGCCCGGTGTAGCGACCATCCTGCATGCCGCATTCGGTGGCCAGCAGGGTATCGACGCCCAGGCGCGCGGCAATCGGCGCGGTGATGAAGCGGTTGGTGGCGGTGATGATCACCAGCTTGTCGCCGGCCTCGCGGTGCTGCTGCAGCAGCGCCTCGCCCTTGGCCAGGATGATCGGCTCGATCACCTCGCGCATGAACTCGGCCTGCCAGCGCGCCAGTTCGTCAGCCTCGGTACGGGCAAGAATGGCCTGGGTGAAGCTCTGGTAGGCCACCACGTCGAGCTTGCCGGCGCAGTAGTCGGCATAGAAGGCATCGTTGCGCGCGCGGTACTCGACGGCGTCGACACGACCGCTGTCGCAGAGGAATTCGCCCCAGCTGTGATCGCTATCGCCGGCCAGCAGGGTGTTGTCGAGATCGAAAAGGGCAAGGCGCACGTCGGAATACCTGAATCGCAATGGTCACGAAGGGGCGCCAGAATAGCCGCTTTCGCCCCCGCTGCCCATTAGCCGAGCCGCGCGTTTGCTGCGCCCGCGGGCTTTGTGGAACAATGCCGAAACATGCGTTTTCGAGGTGTTGTGCCGTGATCGACTCCGATGGTTTCCGCCCTAATGTCGGCATCATCCTGACCAATGATATCGGTCAGGTGCTGTGGGCCCGCCGGATCAATCAGGATGCCTGGCAATTTCCCCAGGGCGGCATCAACCCCAAGGAATCGCCGGAACAGGCGCTGTACCGGGAACTGCACGAAGAAGTCGGGCTCGAAGAGCAGGATGTGAAGATTCTCGCCTGCACCCGCGGCTGGTTGCGCTATCGTCTGCCCCAGCGACTGGTGCGCACCCACAGCCAACCGCTGTGCATCGGGCAAAAACAGAAATGGTTTCTCCTGCGCCTGACCGGCGCGGAAGAGCGAGTGCGCATGGATGTCACCGGCAAACCCGAGTTCGACGGCTGGCGCTGGGTCAGTTACTGGTACCCGCTGGGCCAGGTCGTCACATTCAAGCGCGAGGTCTATCGCCGCGCGCTCAAGGAACTAGCCCCGCGCCTGCTGGCGCGCGACTGATCACGGAGTTCGACCCCGAGCCATGCTCAACACGCTGCGCAAGATCGTCCAGGAAGTAAACGCCGCCAAGGATCTCAAGGCGGCGCTGACGATCATTGTGCAACGGGTCAAGGAATCCATGGGCAGCCAGGTCTGCTCGGTCTACCTGCTCGACCCGGAGAGCAACCGCTTCGTGCTGATGGCCACCGAGGGCCTCAACAAGCGCTCCATCGGCAAGGTCAGCATGGCCCCCAACGAGGGTCTGGTCGGCCTGGTCGGCACCCGCGAGGAGCCGCTCAACCTCGAACACGCCTCCGAACACCCGCGCTACCGCTACTTCCCGGAAACCGGTGAAGAACGCTACGCCTCCTTCCTCGGCGCGCCGATCATCCACCACCGGCGGGTGATGGGCGTTCTGGTGGTGCAGCAGAAGGAACGCCGCCAGTTCGACGAGGGCGAAGAAGCCTTCCTGGTGACCATGAGCGCCCAGCTCGCCGGGGTTATCGCCCACGCCGAAGCCACCGGCTCGATCCGTGGCCTGGGCAAGCAGGGCAAGGGCATCCAGGAAGCCCGTTTCGTCGGCGTGCCCGGTGCCCCGGGTGCTGCCGTCGGCCGCGCCGTGGTGGTACTGCCGCCGGCTGATCTGGACGTGGTGCCGGACAAGGCGGTGGACGACATCGCGGCCGAGCTGGAGCTGTTCGGCAAGGCCCTGGAGTGGGTACGCGAGGACATGCACGAGCTGTCCGCCAAGCTCGCCACCCAGCTGCGCAAGGAAGAGCGCGCGCTGTTCGACGTGTACCTGATGATGCTCGACGACGCCGCCCTCGGCCTCGAAGTGCGCAACGTGATCAAGACCGGCCAGTGGGCCCAGGGCGCCTTGCGTCAGGTGGTCGGCGAGCACGTCAGCCGCTTCGAGCTGATGGACGACGCCTACCTGCGCGAGCGCGCCGCCGACGTGCGCGACCTCGGCCGCCGCCTGCTCGCCTACCTGCAGGAAGAACGCAAACAGAACCTGGTGTACCAGGACAACACCATCCTGGTCAGCGAGGAGCTGTCGCCGGCCATGCTCGGCGAAGTACCGGAAGGCAAGCTGGTCGGCCTGATCTCGGTACAGGGCTCGGGCAACTCGCACGTGGCCATCCTCGCCCGCGCCATGGGCATTCCCACGGTCATGGGCGCGGTCGACCTGCCCTACTCCAAGCTCGACGGCATCGAACTGATCGTCGACGGCTACCACGGCGAAGTCTTCACCAACCCCAGCGACCTGCTGCGCAAGCAGTACGCCGAAGTGGTCGAGGAAGAACGCCAGCTGGCCCAAGGCCTCAGCGCCCTGCGCGAGCTGCCGTGCGAGACGCTGGACGGCCAGCGCCTGCCCCTGTGGGTCAACACCGGCCTGCTGGCCGACGTGAAGCGCGCCCAGGAGCGTGGCGCCGAAGGCGTCGGCCTGTACCGCACAGAAGTGCCGTTCATGAACGGCGAGCGCTTCCCCAGCGAGAAGGAACAGCTGGCCAACTACCGCGAGCAGTTGGCCGCCTTCCATCCGCTGCCGGTGACCATGCGCACCCTGGACATCGGCGGCGACAAGGCGCTGAGCTATTTCCCGATCAAGGAAGACAACCCCTTCCTCGGCTGGCGCGGCATCCGCATCACCCTCGACCACCCGGAGATCTTCCTGGTGCAGGTGCGCGCCATGCTCAAGGCCAGCGAAGGCCTGAACAACCTGCGCATCCTCCTGCCGATGATTTCCGGCATCCAGGAAATGGAAGAAGCGCTGCACCTGATTCACCGCGCCTGGGGCGAAGTGCGCGATGAGGGCGTGGACATCCCCATGCCGCCGGTGGGGGTGATGATCGAGATTCCCGCCGCGGTCTACCAGATCCGCGAGCTGGCGCGCCAGGTCGACTTCATCTCGGTCGGCTCGAATGACCTGACGCAGTACCTGCTGGCGGTGGATCGCAACAACCCGCGAGTCGCCGACCTCTATGACTTCCTCCACCCGGCCGTGCTGCACGCGCTGAAACTGGTGGTCGACGGCGCCCATGCCGAAGGCAAGCCGGTGAGCATCTGCGGCGAGATGGCCGGCGATCCGGCGGCGGCCGTGCTGCTGCTGGCGATGGGCTTCGACAGCCTGTCGATGAACGCCACCAACCTGCCCAAGGTGAAGTGGCTGCTGCGCCAGATCAGCTCGAGCAAGGCCCGCGAACTGCTCAACCACCTGCTGCTGATCGACAACCCGCAGGTGATCCACAGCACCCTGCACCTGGCCCTGCGCAACCTCGGCCTGGGCCGGGTGATCAACCCGGCGGCGACTATCCAGAGCTGAGCCGGCACCGCCCCGCCCCCTCTCCCGTAACCGCCAACCCGCCGATTGCCGCGGCTGCGCCTGGCGCAGCCTAGGCAGCCCTGGGCAACCCTACGCCGGCTCCCTGAGCAACTTCGCCCGGTAGGCCTCCGGGGTCACCCCGTACCAGCGGCGAAACGCCCGGTAGAACGGCGACAGCTCGGCAAAGCCACAGGCCCTGGCCACCTCGCGAATGCTCTGTCCGCCCTGCAGCAGCTCATGGGCACGGGCCTGCTGCACCGCCTCGCGCACCTGGCGCAGGTTGCCGCCCTGGGCCGCCAGGGCGCGCTGCAGGGCGGCCGGGCTCAGCCCCAGCTCCGCAGCGCAGGCCTGCAGCGAGCACGGCGCCTGCCCCAGGCGCAGCCCCAGCAGATAGCGCAGGCGATTGAGCAGGTCGTTCTCCACCAGCTGCGCCAGCTGCTCCTCGGCATGCTCCCAGAGCAGGCGGTGCAGGCTCGGATTGGCCGTGCGCGACGGCCTGCGCAGCAGCGCGGCGGGGAAACACAAAGCGTCATGGGCACAGGCGAAACTCGGCAGCAGGCCGAACAGCCGGCGGTGTTCGCCGAGGCGCCGCGGGCGGGCATGGCGGAACTCCACGGCGCTGAGCTGAAACTCGTCATCGGTGATGAAGCACAGCAGCTTGAGGAACAGCAGCGCCAGGCACTCCATCTGCTGGCGCAGCGGGGCAAAGGCCTGGTAGTTGAGGTCGAGCACCAGGCGCGCCTGCTCGCCATCCAGCTGCAACTGGGCGACAAAGCCACCGGCGAGGATGTGCTGGAAGCGCAGGAAGCTGTGCAGCGCCTCGTCCAGGTCGCGGCTGGCCAGCAGCAGGTAGCCGACCACGTCGAGCAGGCGCGGCTTCATCACCTCGCCCAGGTGCAGGCCGATGTCCGGGTCGCCGGTCAGGCTGTCCGCGGCCATCCAGAACAGCGGCGCCTCGTCGTGGCGCAGGCGCCCTTCCAGCGGCGGCGGCACCAGGCGGCGGTACTGGTTGGTGCTGCGATAGATCGCCGTGGGGTCGTAACCGAGCACGCCCAGCGCCTCGTAGAGCAGGCGGCGCAGGGTGGCGGAATGGGTCAGCGGCAGGTCGGCCTGGGGACTGGACATGGCGGCTCCTCGATTGACCGGAGAATTCCATCCTTCTGATGTTTGGTCAATGTCCGAGTCCGGCCGACTGCGCAGAATGGCGGCACAACAATAAGGAGAGCTTCATGAAACGCAGTCTGACTGTCCTTGCCGTCGCCGTAGCTGCAGTCGCCGCCGGCGCCACCTGGTATAGCCACAGCAAGCAACCGCTGCGCGATGGCGAACTGAGCCTGGCCCACCTGCAGGCGCCGGTCAGCGTGCGCTACGACGAGCGTGGCGTGCCGCATATCCAGGCGCAGAACGAGGCCGACATGTACCGTGCCCTGGGCTTCGTGCATGCCCAGGATCGCCTGTTCCAGATGGAGATGCTGCGCCGCCTGGCGCGTGGCGAACTGGCCGAGGTGCTGGGCGCCAAGCTGGTCGATACCGACCGCCTGTTCCGCACCCTGGGCATTCGCGAGCACGCCGATCGCTATGTGCAGACCCTCGACCGCAACAGTCCGGCGGTCAAGGCGCTGCAGGCCTACCTGGACGGCATCAACCAGTACCAGGAACAGCGTCCGGCACCGGTGGAGTTCGACCTGCTGGGCATCGACAAGCGCCCCTTCACCCTGGAAGACACCGTCAGCGTCGCCGGCTACATGGCCTACAGCTTCGCCGCCGCCTTCCGCACCGAGCCGGTGCTGACCCATGTGCGCGACCAGCTGGGCGCGGCCTACCTGAACGTCTTCGACCTCGACTGGCACCCCGGCGGCGCCCTCGCCACCCGCCTCGGCGATAGCGACTGGCAGGCCCTCAACAGCCTCGCCCAGCTCAGCCAGCAGGCGCTGGTGGAAGCCGGCCTGCCGCAGTTCGAGGGCAGCAACGCCTGGGCCGTGGCCGGTAGCCGCACCGCCAGCGGCAAGCCGCTGCTGGCCGGCGACCCGCATATCCGCTTCGCCGCCCCGGCCGTGTGGTACGAGGCGCAGCTGAGCTATCCGGGCTTCGAGCTGTACGGCCACCACCAGGCGCTCAATCCCTACGCCTCGCTCGGGCACAACCAGCAGTTCGCCTGGAGCCTGACCATGTTCCAGAACGACGACCTCGACCTGATCGCCGAGAAGGTCAATCCGCACAACCCCAACCAGGTGCAGATCAACGGCCAGTGGGTCGAGCTGCAAAGCCGCGAGGAGACCATCCAGGTCAAGGGTGGCGAACCGGTCAAGCTGACCCTGCGCCGCTCGCCGCACGGGCCGATCGTCAACGACGCCCTCGGCGCCCATGCCGGCAAGACGCCGATCGCCATGTGGTGGGCCTTCCTCGAGACCGACAACCCGATTCTCGAGGCCTTCTACCAGCTCAACCGCGCCGACAGCCTGGACAAGGCCCGCGCCGCCGTCGAGAAGATCGAGGCCCCCGGCCTCAACGTGGTCTACGCCAACGCCAGCGGCGATATCGCCTGGTGGGCCGCCGCCAAGCTGCCGCAGCGCCCGGCCGGGGTGAACCCGAGCTTTATCCTCGACGGTAGCAGCCACGAGGCCGACAAGGCCGGCTACCTGCCCTTCAGTGCCAATCCGCACGAGGAGAACCCGGAGCGCGGCTATATCGTCTCGGCCAACTTCCAGCCGCAGTCACCCACCGGCGTGGTGATTCCCGGCTACTACAACCTGGCCGATCGCGGCGCCCGGCTGAACCAGCGCCTGGCCCAGCCGGACGTGAAATGGGACACCCAGAACAGCCAGGCCCTGCAGCTGGACGACGGCACCGGCTACGGCCCGCGCCTGCTGGCGCCGATTCTTGGCGACCTGCGCGCTGCTGCCGCCGATGACGGCGAACGTGCCCTGGTCGAACAGCTGGCCAACTGGAACGGCGAACATCCGCTGGACTCCATCGCCGCCAGCCTGTTCAACCAGCTGACCTTCGAGCTGGCCAACCAGGCCATGCACGACGAGTTGGGTGATGCCTTCTTCGACAGCCTGCTGCAGACCCGCGTGCTCGACGTTGCCCTGCCACGGCTGACCGCCGACGCCGGCTCGGCCTGGTGGGACAAGCGCGGCACCGACGCCGTGGAGAGCCGCGCCGACACGGTCAAGGCGGCCTGGCAGGCCAGCCTCGCCCACCTGCGCCAGACTTTCGGCAACGACAGCAGCCAGTGGGCCTGGGGCAAGGGCCACACGCTGACCCACGAGCATCCGCTGGGCAAGCAGAAGCCCCTCGACTTGCTGTTCAACGTCGGCCCGCTCGCCGCGCCGGGCGGCCATGAAGTGCCGAACAACCTGTCGCACCGGGTCGGCCCGGCGCCCTGGTCGGTGGTCTACGGCCCCTCGACCCGGCGCCTGATCGACCTCGCCGACGCCGCCCACGGCCTGGGCATCAACCCGGTCGGGCAGAGCGGCGTGCCGTTCGACAGGCACTACGCCGACCAGGCCCAGGCCTATATCAGCGGCCAGTACCAGCCGATGCACTACGCCGAGGACGAGGTCAAAGCCAACAGCCGCGAGACCCTGCTGCTGACCCCGGCGCAGTAAGCCAGCACGATCCACACGTAGGGCGGGTGCAACCCGCGTGCCTGTCCTTCGCGGGTTGCACCCGCCCTACGCCGGATCTCCATCAACTAGTCACCAGTCGCAGAAAAAACAAAGGCCACCCGAAGGTGGCCTTTGTCGTTGCAGCAGCTGTCTGGCAGTGCTTACGCCGGCTTCCAGTTGGAGCTGGCGGCCTCTTCGGCCATCGACTCCATGGCCTGCTGGATGGCGCGCTTGCGGCGCTCCTCGGCACGGCGGGTGGTGTACCAGGCGACGAAGGTGAACAGCGACACGGTCAGCAGGATCAGGCTGGCCACGGCGTTGATCTCCGGCTTAACGCCCAGGCGTACGGCGGAGAACACTTCCATCGGCAGGGTGGTCGAGCCGGGGCCGGACACGAAGCTGGCCAGCACCAGGTCGTCCAGCGACAGGGCGAAGGACATCATGCCGCCCGCTGCCAGCGACGGCGCGATCATCGGGATGGTGATCAGGAAGAACACCTTCCACGGCTTGGCGCCCAGATCCATGGCCGCCTCCTCGATGGACAGATCCAGCTCGCGCAGGCGCGCCGACACCACCACCGCCACGTAGGCCGCACAGAAGGTGGTGTGGGCGATCCAGATGGTGACGATGCCACGCTCCTGCGGCCAGCCGATCAGCTGGGCCATGGCCACGAACAGCAGCAGCAGGGACAGACCGGTGATCACTTCCGGCATTACCAGCGGCGCGGTGACCAGGCCACCGAACAGGGTACGGCCCTTGAAGCGCGGGATACGGGTCAGCACGAAGGCTGCCAGGGTACCCAGCGCCACTGCGGCCACCGCCGTGTAGCAGGCGATTTCCAGGGAGCGCACCACCGAGCCCATCAGCTGGGTGTTGTCGACCAGGCCGACGTACCACTTCACCGACCAGCCGCCCCATACCGTTACCAGCTTGGAGGCGTTGAACGAGTAGATGACCAGGATGACCATCGGCGCGTAGATGAAGGTCAGCCCGAGCCAGAGCATCAGGGTGGAAAAACTGAAGCGCTTCATACCTTGCCCTCCAGCTCTTTGGCTTGGTTGCGGTTGAACCAGATGATCGGGCCCATGAGGATCGCCAGCATCACCACTGCCAGGGCGGACGCCACCGGCCAGTCACGGTTGTTGAAGAATTCCTGCCACAGCACCTTGCCGATCATCAGGGTCTCCGGACCGCCGAGCAGTTCGGGGATCACGAACTCACCCACGGCCGGGATGAACACCAGCATGCAGCCGGCGATGATGCCGTTCTTCGACAGCGGCACGGTGATCTTCCAGAAACTGTTGAAGGTGCTCGAACCCAGGTCGGAGGCGGCCTCCAGCAGGCTCGGGTCGTGCTTCACCAGGTTGGCGTAGAGCGGCATGACCATGAACGGCAGGTAGGAGTAGACGATGCCGATGTACACCGCGAAGTTGGTGTTGAGGATCTGCAGCGGCTCGTTGATCACCCCCAGCCACAGCAGGAAGGCGTTGAGCAGACCGTTGTTGCTGAGAATGCCCATCCAGGCATAGACGCGGATCAGGATCGCCGTCCAGGTCGGCATCATGATCAGCAGCAGCAGGGTGGTCTGCGCTTCCTTGCTGGCGCGGGCAATGGCGTAGGCCATCGGATAGCCGATCAGCAGGCACATCAGGGTGCTGATGAAGGCCATCTTCAGCGAGCCCAGGTAGGCCGCCAGGTACAGCTCATCCTCGGAGAGGAAGATGTAGTTGCCCAGGTTGAGGACGATCTGCAGCTGATTCTCCGCCCAGCTGTAGATTTCCGTGTAGGGCGGAATGGCCACGTCGGCTTCGGCGAAGCTGATCTTCAGGACGATGAAGAACGGCAGCAGGAAGAACAGGAACAGCCAGAAGAAGGGAATGCCGATAACAGCATGCCTCCCTCGCGGCAAATAGCGCTGGAGTTTGGAGATTTTCATGCTTGCAGTACCACGCCGCTGTCGTCTTCCCAGTACACCACTACCGCGTCGTCCCAGGTCGGACGCTTGCCGCGGCGCTCGGCGTTGGCGATGAAGCACTGCACCACCTGACCGGAGGTCAGCTTGACGTAGTACACCGAGTGACCACCGAGGTAGGCGATGTCGTGCACGTGGCCGTTGCACCAGTTGTAGTTCGGGTGCTCGTGGTCATCCGGCAGAGCGGTGGCCATCAGCAGTTTTTCCGGACGCAGGGCGTAGCTGACCGCCTTGTTCTCGGCACGGGTGGTAACGCCGTGGCCGATGTAGATCGGCTTGTCCAGCTGCGGGCAGCTGATCACTGCGTGGTCGGCCTCGTCAGTGGTGATCTGGCCGTCGAACAGGTTGACGTTGCCGATGAACTCGCAGACCAGGCGGCTGGCCGGAGTCTCGTAGATGTCCACCGGGCTGCCGGTCTGGGCGATCCAGCCGAGGTGCATGATGGAGATGCGCTGGGCCATGGTCATGGCCTCTTCCTGGTCGTGGGTCACCATCACGCAGGTCACGCCTACGCGCTCGATGATCTCCACCAGTTCCAGCTGCATCTGCGAACGCAGTTTCTTGTCCAGTGCGCCCATCGGCTCGTCGAGCAGCAGCAGCTTGGGACGCTTGGCCAGCGAGCGGGCCAGGGCCACGCGCTGACGCTGGCCACCGGACAGCTGGTGCGGCTTGCGGCGCGCGTACTGGGTCATGTGCACCAGCTTGAGCATCTCGGCCACGCGCTCGTCGATCTCGGCCTTGGGCAGGCCGTCCTGCTTGAGACCGAAGGCGATGTTCTGCGCCACGGTCATGTGCGGGAACAGCGCGTAGGACTGGAACATCATGTTGATCGGCCGCTCGTAGGGCGGCATGTCGGTGATGTCCACGCCATCGAGCAGAATGCGCCCTTCGGTCGGTCGCTCGAAGCCGGCGAGCATGCGCAGCAGGGTCGACTTGCCCGAGCCGGAGCCACCGAGCAGGGCGAAGATCTCGCCCTTGTTGATGGTCAGCGAAACGTCGTCCACGGCGATGGTTTCATCGAACTTCTTGGTGACGCGATCGATCTTCACCAGCACTTCTTTCGGCTGCTGGTTGCCCTCTAGGGCTTTCTTGTAGGCGCTGGAGGCGACTGCCATTTCCAAAACTCCCTGGGGAAAAAAGGGTCACGGGACCCGAACAATTAGCGGCTGCGCCGGACGCAGCGATCCCGCGCAGGTGGCTCGCTGGCCTCGCTTGTGGCGAGGCGGCGCGGCCAGCCGTGCACGGTGGTGTTGAGTGTCTGTTACTTGCCCGACTTGATCTTGCTCCAGGAGCGAGTCATCTGACGCATGATCTTCGGCGGCAACTCGGTGGAGACGTAGAGTTTGTCCAATACCGCCTGCGATGGGTAGACCGAGGGGTTGTTGCGCACTTCCTGATCCATCAGTTCGCCAGCCTTGGGGTTGGGGTTGGCGTAGCCGACGTAGTCGCTGACCTTGGCGATCACCGCCGGGTCGAGCAGGTAGTTGATGAAGGCGTGGGCTTCCTTGACGTTCTTCGCGTCGGCCGGGATGGCCAGCATGTCGAACCACAGGTTGGCGCCTTCCTTGGGAATGCTGTAGGCGATGTTGATGCCCTTGCCGGCCTCTTCGGCGCGTGCCGCGGCCTGGAACACGTCACCGGAGTAACCGAAGGCCACGCAGATGTCGCCGTTGGCCAGGTCGCCGATGTACTTCGAGGAGTGGAAGTAGGTCACGTAGGGACGCACGGCCTGCAGTTTGGCTTCGGCCTTGGTGTAGTCGTCCGGGTTGGTGCTGCGCGGGTCGAGGCCCATGTACTTGAGCACGGCCGGGAACATCTCGTCCGGCGAGTCCATGAAGGCGACGCCGCAGGCGCTCAGCTTCTTCAGGTTCTCCGGCTCGAACAGCACGGCCCAGGAGTCGATGCTGTCGACGCCGAGCGCGGCCTTGACCTTCTCGACGTTGTAGCCGATGCCGTTGGTGCCCCACAGGTAAGGGACGGAATACTGGTTGCCCGGGTCGTTGGCCTCGAGCTGCTTGAGCAGCGCCGGGTCGAGGTTCTGCCAGTTGGGCAGCAGGGAACGGTCGAGCTTCTGGAAGGCGCCCGCCTTGATCTGCTTGCCGAGGAAATGGTTGGACGGCACCACGATGTCGTAGCCGGAACGGCCCGCCAGCAGCTTGCCTTCCAGAGTCTCGTTGGAGTCGAAGACGTCGTAGCCCGGCTCGATGCCGGTGGCCTTCTGGAAGTCGGCCAGGGTGGTTTCACCGATGTAGTCGGTCCAGTTGTAGATATGCACCACCTGCTCGGCCTGGGCGGCACAGGCCAGACCCAGCGTCGCGGCTGCGGTTATCAGGGTTTTGCGGAAGGGAATTCGCACACGTTGATCCTCATTTCTTGTTGATATTGGCAGGCCGCTGCGGGCAGCCGGGAGTAGTGAGTACGTTTCTGCCTGATCCTTGGCACCCTAACCGTCGTCCAGCCGCACGCGCACGGAGCTGTGTGGGGCTCGTGGGTAACGGTAGACAGGTTGAGGGTGGAACATGCGGCCTCCTGCGGGGCTCCGGCGGGAGCACCCGCCGGAGGGTGTCGCTGTATTACTTGCCGGACTTGATGGTGGTCCAGGTTCGGGTCATGACGCGCTGCACTTTCGCCGGCAGATCCGGGAAGGCGTAGAGCTTCTTCATGGTTTCTTCGGTCGGGTAGACACCCGGGTCGTTGCGGATCGCCTCGTCAACCAGCGAGGTAGCCGCCGCGTTGCCGTTGGGGAACTGCACGAAGTTGGTGATTTCGGCCATCACTTCCGGCTTCATCAGGAAGTTCATGAAGGCATAGGCCGCTTCGGTGTTCTCGGCATCCTTCGGCATGGCGATCATGTCGAAGAAGGTACCGGCGCCTTCCTTGGGTATGTTGTAGGCAACGGTCACACCGCCCTTGGCCTCTTCGGCACGGGACTTGGCCTGGTACACGTCACCCGAGTAGCCGACGGCCACGCAGATGTTGCCGTTGGCCAGGTCGCCGATGTACTTGGAGCTGTGGAAGTAGGTGATGTACGGACGGATCTTGAGGAACAGCGCCTCGGCTTCCTTGAGTTCCTTCGGATTCTGACTGACCGGGCTGTAGCCCAGGTAGTGCAGGGCGATCGGCAGGATCTCGGTCGGCGAGTCGAGGAACGACACACCGCAGGCCTTCAGCTTCTCGATGTTTTCCGGCTTGAACAGCAGATCCCAGGAGTTGACCGGAGCGTTGTCGCCCAGCACGGCCTTGACCTTATCCGGGTTGTAGCCAATGCCGATCGAGCCCCACATGTAGGGGAAGGCGTACTGGTTGCCCGGGTCGCTGACTTCCAGGGTCTTCATCAGGTTGGTGTCGAGGTTCTTCCAGTTCGGCAGCTTGGACTTGTCCAGCGGCTGATAAACGCCGGCCTTGATCTGCTTGGCCAGGAAGTTGTTGGACGGCACCACGATGTCGTAACCGGACTTGCCGGCCAGGAGCTTGGCTTCCAGGGTTTCGTTGGAGTCGAAGACGTCGTAGACGACCTTGATCCCGGTTTCCTTGGTGAACTTCTCGACGGTATCCGGCGCGATGTAGTCCGACCAGTTGTAGACGTGCAGCACTTTGTCGTCGGCCTGCGCCATGCCGGCCACTGCGCCGGCCAGGGTCATGGCCAGCAGTGTTTTACCGAAGGTCTTGATCATGCGGGTAAGCTCCATTGTCGTTTGAAGTATCCGGGGCTGCGTCGCCTTAGCGACGCACCCACCGGTGAGCCTGGCCAACGCACCGTGCAGTCTGGCAAGGTCGAGCCCTGGGCTCAAGCCTTAAACCAGCACCGCGCGGGCGGTCAGATCGAGGCACTTGCGTGCCTTTTCTACCAGTTCGTCGATCTCGGTTTTGCTGATCACCAGGGGCGGAGCAATGATCATGGTGTCGCCCACGGCGCGCATGATCAGACCGTTGTCGAAGCAGTGGCCGCGGCAGATCATGCCCACGCCCAGCTCGCTCGGGAAACGCTCGCGGGTCTGCTTGTTCTTCGCCAGTTCGATGGCGCCGAGCATGCCCACACCGCGGACTTCGCCCACCAGCGGATGATCCGCCAGCTCACGCAGACGTTTCTGCAAATACGGTGCCGTTTCTGCCTTGACCTGTTCGATGACCTTCTCATCCTTGAGGATGCGCAGGTTTTCCAGGCCCACCGCCGCCGCCACCGGGTGACCGGAATAGGTGAAGCCGTGGTTGAAGTCGCCACCTTCATTGATGACCTTGAACACCTTGTCGCTGACGATCAGGCCGCCCATCGGCACGTAGCCGGAGGTCAGGCCCTTGGCGATGGTCATCAGATCCGGCTTGTTGCCGAAGTAGTCGCTGCCGAACCACTCGCCGGTACGGCCGAAACCGCAGATCACTTCGTCAGCCACGAACAGGATGTCGTACTTGGCGAGGATCTCGCGGATGCGCGGCCAGTAGCTGTCCGGCGGAATGATCACGCCGCCGGCGCCCTGGATCGGCTCGGCGAGGAAGGCCGCGACATTCTCTTCGCCGACTTCGAGGATCTTCTTCTCCAGCTGATCTGCGGCCCACACGCCGAAGGCCTCCGGAGTCATGTCACCGCCTTCGCCGAACCAGTACGGCTGCGGAATGTGCACGATGCCGGGGATCGGCAGATCGCCCTGCTCGTGCATGTACTTCATGCCACCCAGGCTGGCACCGGCCACGGTGGAACCGTGGTAGCCGTTGTGCCGGCTGATGATGACCTTCTTGTTCGGTTTGCCCTTCAGCGCCCAGTAATGGCGAACCATGCGCAGCATGGTGTCGTTGCCTTCCGAACCGGAGCCGGTGAAGAACACGTGATTCATGCCAGCCGGCGCCACATCGGCGATGGCCTTGGCCAGTTCCAGTACCGGCGGGTGCGCGGTCTGGAAGAAGGTGTTGTAGAACGGCAGCTCACGCATCTGCTTGCTCGCCGCCTCGACCAGTTCCTCGCGACCGTAGCCAACCGCTACGCACCACAGGCCGGCCATGCCGTCGAGAATCTTGTTGCCTTCGCTGTCCCACAGGTAAACACCGTCCGCCTTGGTGACGATACGCGGCCCCTTCTCGTGCAGCTGCTGGTAGTCGCTGAACGGCGCGAGATGGTGGTCGCGGCTCATGGCCTGCCATTCGCGGGTTTTCGGGTTGTTTACTTGGTTAGTCATACATCACCTCTGTATTACGCAGTCGGTCGGGGCCGGGCGGCAAAGCCCGGCCCCCACCCCCATCAGACGGAGAGCAGCAGGAACTCGCGTTCCCAGGAACTGATCACCCGCTTAAAGTTTTCATGCTCGGCACGTTTGACCGCGACATAGCCGCGGACGAACTTCTCGCCCAGGTACTGCTCGGCGGCCTTGCAGGCCTCCATGCGTTCCAGGGCGCTTTCGATGGTCACCGGCAGGCGCAGGTTGCGCCGCTCGTAGCCACGGCCCTTGACCGGCGCGCTGGGCTTGAGGCCCTCGACCATGCCGATGTAGCCGCACAGCAGCGAGGCCGCCAGCACCAGGTACGGGTTGGCGTCGGCGCCGGCCAGGCGGTTTTCCACGCGGCGGTTCTGCGGCCCGGCTTCCGGTACCCGCAGGCCCACGGTGCGGTTCTCTTCGCCCCACTCGACGTTCACCGGTGCCGAGGTATCCGGCAGGAAGCGGCGGAACGAGTTGACGTTCGGGGCGAACAGCGGCAGCACCTCGGGGATGTACTTCTGCAGGCCGCCGATGTGGTTCATGAACAGTTCGCTCATGGTGCCGTCGGCATTGGAGAACAGGTTCTTGCCGGTCTTCATGTCCACCACGCTCTGGTGGATGTGCATGGCGCTGCCCGGCTGATCGGTGATCGGCTTGGCCATGAAGGTGGCTGCCACGTCATGCTTGAGCGCGGCTTCGCGCATGGTGCGCTTGAACACGGTGATCTGGTCGGCCAGGTGCAGCGCGTCGCCGTGACGGAAGTTGATTTCCATCTGCGCCGGGCCGTCTTCGTGGATCAGCGTGTCGAGATCCAGATCCTGCAGCTCGCACCAGTCGTAGACGTCTTCGAACAGCGGGTCGAATTCGTTGGCCGCGTCGATGGAGAACGACTGGCGACCGACTTCCGGGCGCCCGGAGCGGCCCATCGGCGCTACCAACGGGAAGTCCGGGTCGCTGTTGCGCTTGGTCAGGTAGAACTCCATCTCCGGCGCGACGATCGGCTTCCAGCCCTTGTCCGCGTAGAGCTTGAGGATGTTCTTGAGGATGTTGCGCGGCGACAGCTCGATCGGGTTGCCCTGCTTGTCGAAGGTGTCGTGGATCACCATCGCAGTGGGCTCGATGGCCCAGGGCACGAGGAACACGGCGTTCTCGTCCGGACGGCAGAACATGTCGATGTCCGCCTCGTCGAGCAGCTCGTAATAGATGTCGTCCTCGACGTAGTCGCCGGTCACGGTCTGCAGCAGCACACTCTCGGGGAGGCGCATGCCCTTCTCGTCAAGGAACTTGTTGGTCGGCGAAATCTTACCGCGGGCAATGCCGGTAAGGTCGCTGATCAGGCATTCAACTTCGGTGATTTTGCGTTCTTTCAGCCAGCTGGTGAGCTGGTCGAGCTTGCTAGTCATAAAGACCTCAGGTTGGTAGAGCGGCTTCTGCGGACCGGTTAAAGCCTAGCGAAACCTCCCAGTTCCGCCTGCCGGTTGCCTCACCTACTCAGCGTTGTCCCGCCCTCTCCCTGCAAGCCTCACCAAAGGCCTGGAAGATGGCGAGATAATTCGGGTTGGAGCGCACCTGCCACTCGGGGTGGAATTGCACCCCAAGGGCGAAGCTAGGCGCACCTTCGACAGAGAAGGCTTCAACCAACCCGTCAGGCGCCAGTGCTTCTACGCGAAGGCCCGGCGCCAGACGCTGAACGCCCTGGCCATGAATGGAATTGACCTGAATCTCGTCCGGCAAGCCGAGGCCGGCGAGCACCCCACCCGCCTGCACGCGCACGGCGTGGCGGGGGGCATATTGCACTTCGACCGGCTCATCGGCCGGTTCGCGATGATCGAGCATGCCGGCGATGTCCTGCACTTTCTGGTGCAGGGTGCCGCCGAAGGCTACGTTCATTTCCTGGAAACCACGGCAGATACCGAGCACCGGTATACCGGCGGCGACTGCCTGGCGAATCAGGGGTAGAGTGGTCTGATCCCGTGCAGGATCGTGGGCGGTGCCAGGCTCGCTGGCAGGGCCACTATAATGCTGAGGTTCGACATTGGACGGCGAACCGGTGAACAGCAGGCCATCGAGACTGGCCAGCAGGGTGCCCTGGTCGATCACTTCGCCCAGCGCCGGAATCACCAGCGGCAGGCCGCCGGCCCCGACAGCCACGGCGCGAACATACTTGTCGCCCGCGATGTGCCAGGAATGAAGACCGATCTGCTTGGTGCAGGCGGTGACGCCGATCAACGGCAGGCGCGACATGGAACACCCGTTTTATTGCTGTTATGTGGTTGAGGCCGAGATTAGCGTTGTTCATTTTTTTACACAATAGGGCTGTAAAAAATTGAACACAGGACGCTGAGCATCAGGCGGGCAAAGGCTGACCAGCCGGTCGCATCAGCCCGAAATGCCCCAAAACTGGCCATCAGGCCCCATTTCAGGGCAAAATGGGCGGCTATTGACAGCCTTGGGTGTTTGAGATTGACTCACAGCTGTGCAATTGCATGATTGAAATTTTTAACAAAAAAGGTGTTGCATCATGTCGGTACCCCCGCGTGCCGTTCAGCTCAACGAAGCGAACGCGTTCCTTAAGGAACATCCTGAGGTCCAGTTCGTTGACCTTCTAATTGCAGACATGAATGGGGTAGTGCGCGGCAAGCGCATCGAACGAAACAGCCTCCACAAAGTGTACGAGAAAGGCATCAACCTGCCGGCCTCGCTGTTTGCCCTCGACATCAACGGTTCCACCGTGGAAAGCACCGGCCTCGGCTTGGACATCGGCGACGCCGATCGCATCTGCTTCCCGATCCCCAACACCCTGTGTAACGAACCCTGGCAGAAGCGCCCCACCGCGCAGCTGCTGATGACCATGCACGAACTCGATGGCAAGCCGTTCTTCGCCGACCCGCGCGAAGTGCTGCGCCAGATCGTGGCCAAGTTCGACGAGATGAACCTGCGCATCTGCGCCGCCTTCGAACTGGAGTTCTACCTGATCGACCAGGAGAACGTGAACGGCCGCCCGCAGCCGCCGCGCTCGCCGATGTCGGGCAAGCGCCCGCAATCGACCCAGGTGTACCTGATCGACGACCTCGACGAATACGTCGACTGCCTGCAGGACATGCTGGAAGCCGCCAAAGAGCAAGGCATCCCGGCCGACGCCATCGTCAAGGAAAGCGCCCCGGCGCAGTTCGAAGTCAACCTGCACCACACCGAAGACGCGATCAAGGCCTGCGACTACGCCCTGCTGCTCAAGCGCCTGATCAAGAACATTGCCTACGACCATGAGATGGACACCACCTTCATGGCCAAGCCCTACCCGGGCCAGGCGGGCAACGGTCTGCACGTGCACATCTCGCTGCTCGACAAGACCACCGGCAAGAACATCTTCACCAGCGATGACCCCCAGGAGAACGCCGCACTGCGTCACGCGATCGGCGGTGTCCTGGAGACCATGCCGGCGTCGATGGCCTTCCTCTGCCCCAACGTCAACTCCTACCGCCGCTTCGGCGCACAGTTCTACGTGCCCAACGCACCGAGCTGGGGTCTGGACAACCGTACCGTGGCCGTTCGCGTGCCGACCGGCAGCGCCGATGCGGTACGCATCGAGCACCGCGTGGCCGGTGCCGATGCCAACCCGTACCTGATGATGTCGGCGATCCTCGCCGGTATTCACCATGGCCTGACCAATCAGGTCGAGCCGGGTGAGCCGATCGAAGGCAACTCCTACGAACAGCTGGAACAAAGCCTGCCGAACAACCTGCGCGATGCCCTGCGCGAGCTGGACGACAGCGAAGTGCTGAACAAGTACATCAGCCCGGATTACATCGACATCTTCGTCGCCTGTAAGGAAGCCGAGCTGGAAGAGTTCGAGACCACCATCTCCGACCTCGAATACAACTGGTATCTGCATACCGTATAAGCCCCACCCCGACGCCGGCCTTGCAGCCGGCGTCGTTTTTTCTGCTGCCAGCGTTCCATTGCCGCACCCGGCCCTTACCGCGGAGCGGTCGAGCCATGCCCGGCATGGCAACATCACACCAAGGAGGTCGTCATGTTTCGCTGTCTTGCTCCACTCCTGCTCACGCTCGTCTCGGGATTCGCGAGCGCGGCCGATAGCATCCGCGTGTACAACTGGAACGACTACATCGCCCCCGCGGTGCTGGAGAAGTTCACCCAGGACACCGGCATCGCCGTCGAGTACCACACCTACAGCTCGGCCGAGGAGCTCGACAAGGCCCTCAACAGCGGCGAGAGCATCGACGTCGCCGTGCCCTCGCACAACGACCTGCCGCGCCTGATCAAGGACGGCCTCCTGCAGCCGCTGGACTTCGCCCGCCTGCCCAACCGCAAGCACCTAGACAAGCAGTTGCTGAGCAAGCTGGCCGCGGTCGACCCGCAGAACCAACACGCCGTGCCCTACCTGTGGGGCGCCGTCGGCCTGGCGATCAACACGCCGAAGGCCGAAGCGGCCTACGGCGGGCCACTGCCGGACAGCTGGAGCCTGCTGTTCGACCCGAGCCAGAGCAGCAAGCTGGCCAGCTGCGGCATGAGCGTGCTGGACGCGCCGGACGAAGTGCTGTCGACCCTGATGAACTATCAGGGCAACAGCTTCACCCACAGCTCGCCGGGGCGCATCCGCCGCGCCGGCAAGGTGCTCGACGGCCTGCGCCCGAGCCTGCGCTACGTCGACAGCGAGCGCTACATCGAGGATCTCAACCAGGGCAAGCTGTGCGTTGCCGTGGCCTGGGTCGGCGACGCCCTGGCCGCTGCCCAGGCCGGCCAGCCGGTGCGCTTCGTGGTGCCACAGGAAGGCTCGGTGGTGTTCATCGACAACCTGGTGATCCCCAGCAGCGCACGCCGCGCCGACCTCGCGCACAAGTTCATCGACTACCTGATGCAGCCCCAGGTGGCCGCCCAGATCACCACCGAGACCCTCTACCCCAACGGCAATGCCGACGCCCGCGAGTTCCTCGACCCGGCCCTGCGCGACCAGCCCGGGCTCTATCCGGATCGCGACACCAAGCGCCGCCTGTCGGCCCTCGACGCCCTGCCGGACAAGCTGACCGGCACCCGCGACGAGGTCTGGGCACAGTTCCGCGGCGGCAGCTAAGCCCACCCGCCCTCGCTAGCTGCCCCTCCCGCGGGTAGCCGCGGCTTGCCTCTCCTGCCCGTCTGGCGTCCAATAGCGCCTGCCACGGACAGGAGATCGGCATGACGCGCACCGCTACCACCCGCAAACCCCGCGCCAGCAGCCAGGCCCGGATCACGGTGATCCTCGATGCCGCCCGCGCGCTACTCAGCGAACAGGGCTTCGCCGGCCTGTCGATCTACAGCGTGGCCGAGCGTGCGGCCATCCCGCCGTCCTCGGTGTACCACTTCTTCGCCAGCGTGCCGGCCCTGCTCGAAGCACTCACCGCCGACGTCCATGCCGCCTTCCGCGCCTGCCTGCAGCAGCCGGTGGCCCACGACAGCCTGCACGAATGGCGCGACCTGTCGCGCATCGTCGAGCAGCGCATGCTGGCCATCTATGCCGCCGACACCGCCGCCCGCCAGCTGATCCTGGCCCAGCACGGCCTCTCCGAAGTGACCCAGGCCGACCGCCAGCATGACCTGGAACTGGGCCGCCTGATGCAGGCCCTGTTCAACCGTCATTTCCCCCTGCCGCAACTGCCGGACGACGTCGACGTGTTCGCCCTGGCCATGGAACTGGGCGACCGCGTGTATGCACGATCGGTGCAGCTGCACGGCGAGATCACCCCACGCATGGCCGAAGAAGGCATGCGCGTGTTCGATGCCTATGTCGGGTTTTATCTGCCAGTCGCCCTGCCCAAGCGCAACACCCCGCTGCCCTGATTCCAGCCCTTCGCCGTACCCCTGGCCGCCGCCCCGCGTAGGCGCGATGCCCGCCCATGCCCGCTCGCCAGGATCGCCCAGGCCGCTCAGCGCCAGGCCATAACCTCACTCGCCGGATAAAAGACCGGGTTTTATCCGATATAAATCCGACAAAAAGCGCTTTAAAGGCGATATTACGCTTCTAAAACCGATTTTTATCGGATATAAATTGGCCATTCGCTACCGCAGCCCCGCCAGGCCGCACCAGCGCACTCGGTCCCTGCCCAGGGCAGACGACCTTCTTCTTCCGTTTCTGCGAGGTGTTTCATGTCGCGTATCGTTACCGTCGCCGCTACCCAGATGGCCTGTTCCTGGGACAGCGCCGCCAATATCGCCAATGCCGAGAAACTGGTACGCCAGGCGGCTGCCAAAGGGGCGCAGATCATCCTGATCCAGGAACTGTTCGAGACCCCCTACTTCTGCCAGAAGCCCAACCCCGACTACCTGCAGCTGGCCACCCCGACCGAGGAAAACCCGGCCATCCTGCATTTCCAGAAAGTTGCCAAGGAGCTGCAGGTCGTCCTGCCGATCAGCTTCTTCGAGCGCGCCGGCCGCGCCCGCTTCAACAGCATCGCGATCATCGACGCCGACGGCAGCAACCTCGGCGTGTACCGCAAGAGCCACATCCCGGACGGCCCCGGCTACCACGAGAAGTACTACTTCAACCCGGGCGATACCGGTTTCAAGGTGTGGAACACCCGCTACGCCAAGATCGGTGTGGGCATCTGCTGGGATCAGTGGTTCCCCGAGTGCGCGCGCAGCATGGCCCTGCTCGGCGCCGAAGTGCTGTTCTACCCGACCGCCATCGGCAGCGAGCCGCATGACCCGAGCATCAGCTCGCGCGACCACTGGCAGCGCGTGCAGCAAGGCCACGCCGGGGCTAACCTGATGCCGCTGGTGGCGTCCAACCGCATCGGCCGCGAAGACCAGGATGGCTACCACATCAACTTCTACGGCTCCTCCTTCATCGCCGACCAGTTCGGCAAGAAGGTCGAGGAACTCAACGAGACCGAAGAAGGCGTGCTGGTACACAGCTTCGATCTCGACCAGCTGGAGCACATCCGCAGCGCCTGGGGCAGCTTCCGCGACCGCCGCCCGAACCTCTATGGCCCGCTGAAGACTCTCGACGGCGCGCTCGAATCCTAATATGTCATCCTTGGACGGGTGCACCACTGCCCCGTCCGCTGCCGAACAGGTACCACCCATGAGCACACTGAATAGCACCCCCCGCGCCGACGGCTTCCGCATGCCGGCCGAATGGGAAACCCACAGCCAGACCTGGATGGTCTGGCCCGAGCGCCCGGACAACTGGCGCCTCGGTGGCAAGCCGGCACAAGCCGCCTTCACCGCCGTGGCCAAGGCCATCGCCGGCTTCGAGCCGGTCACCGTCTGCGTCAGCGCCGGCCAGTACGAGAACGCCCGCGCGCGCCTCGACCACGCCAATATCCGCCTGGTCGAGATCAGCACCGACGACGCCTGGGTGCGTGACACCGGGCCGACCTTCGTCACCAACGCCAGCGGCGCAGTGCGTGGCGTGGACTGGACGTTCAACGCCTGGGGTGGCTTCGATGGCGGCCTCTACGCCCCGTGGAACCGCGACGACCAGGTGGCCAGCAAGATCCTCGAGATCGAGCGCTGCGACCGCTACCGCACCGAGGACTTCGTCCTCGAAGGCGGCTCGATCCATGTCGACGGCGAAGGCACCCTGATCACCACCGAGGAATGCCTGCTCAACCGCAATCGCAACCCGCACCTGAGCCGCGAGCAGATCGAGCAGATCCTCAACGAGCACCTGGCCATCGACACGGTGATCTGGCTGCCGGACGGCCTGTTCAACGACGAGACCGACGGCCACGTCGACAACTTCTGCTGCTACGTGCGCCCCGGCGAAGTGCTGCTGGCCTGGACCGACGACCAGAACGACCCCAACTACCCGCGCTGCCAGGCCGCCATGCGCGTGCTGGAAACGGCACGCGATGCCAAGGGCCGTCAGCTGGTGGTGCACAAGATGCCGATCCCCGGGCCGATTCACGCCACCGCCGCCGAGTGCGCGGACGTCGACCTGGTCGCCGGCAGCCAGGAGCGCAGCCCCGAGGTGCGCCTGGCCGGCTCCTACGTCAACTTCCTGATCGTCAACGGCGGCATCGTCGCGCCGAGCTTCGACGACGCCAAGGACGAGGAAGCCCGTGCCATCCTCCAGCGCGTGTTCCCTGAACACCGCGTGGTGATGGTGCCCGGCCGCGAGATCCTCCTCGGCGGCGGCAATATCCACTGCATCACCCAGCAGCAACCGGCGCCGCAACAGCGCTGAGTGCCAGCCATGAAAAAGCCCGCCAATCGGCGGGCTTTTTCATGCACTCAATGTTCTCGCCTAGGCGGCGCGACGGGCATTGAGGATCGACACCTGGGTGTTGAGCGTCCAGAAGTCATAGAGCACGCCAAGGCCACAGAAGCCCAGGGTCAGCAGGTAGAGAATGCCGCTGATCCACTTGCCCTGGTACATGCGGTGCACGCCAAAGGCACCGAGAAAGGTCAGCAGGATCCACGCCACGTTGTAGTCGGTGTCGCCGGCGGTGAAGCGCAGATCGGCCTCGCGATCCATCGCCGGGATCAGGAACAGGTCGATGATCCAGCCCACGAACAGCAGGCCGAAGGTGAAGAACCAGAGGGTGCCGGTTACCGGCTTGCCGTAGTAGAAACGGTGCGCACCGAGAAAGCCGAAGATCCACAGCAGATAGCCGATGGTCTTGCTATGGGTGTCCTGTCGGGGACTGTTCATCATGCACTCCTTGTCAGATTGAATTAGCTGAGACCGGCAACTGCGGACAAGGTTGCCGACCAAGAAAAAGCCCGCACAAGCGGGCTTGATCGCAGCGCTGGGATCAGCGGAAGCGGCGCCCCGGGTCTTCCTCGCTGACCTCCAGGGACAGCCCCTGACTCATGCTGGCCAGGTGGTCGCCGTCGGTCTCCGAGCCGAGCTTGATCATCAGGCGCAGATCGTTCGCCGAGTCGGCGTAGAGCAGCGCGTCTTCGTAGGTGATTTCGCCCTGGGTGTAGAGGTTGTACAGGGCCTGGTCGAAGGTCTGCATGCCCAGCTCGGTGGAGCGCTTCATCAGCGCCTTGAGCTCGTGCACTTCGCCCTTGCGGATCAGGTCGGCGGCCAGCGGGGTGTTGATCAGCACCTCGATCACCGCGCGGCGGCCCTTGCCGTCCGGCGTCGGCACCAGCTGCTGGGCGACGATGGCCTTGAGGTTGAGCGACAGATCCATCCACACCTGGTTCTGCCGATCCGGCGGGAAGAAGTTGATGATCCGATCCAGCGCCTGGTTGGCGTTGTTGGCGTGCAGGGTAGCCAGGCACAGGTGACCGGTTTCGGCGAAGGCCACGGCATGATCCATGGTCTCGCGGGTCCGTACCTCACCGATCAGGATCACGTCCGGCGCCTGGCGCAGGGTGTTCTTCAGCGCCACTTCGAAGGACTCGGTGTCGATGCCCACTTCACGCTGGGTGACGATGCAGCTCTGGTGCTGGTGGATGTATTCGATCGGGTCTTCGATGGAGATGATGTGGCCGCTGGTGTTCTTGTTGCGGTAGCCGATCATCGCCGCCAGCGAGGTCGACTTACCGGTACCGGTGGCACCGACGAACAGCACCAGGCCGCGCTTGGTCAGGGCCAGCTTCTTCAGCACCTCGGGCAGCTTGAGGTCGTCGATGGTCGGGATGTTGGTCTCGATGCGGCGCAGCACCATGCCTACCAGGTTGCGCTGGTAGAAGGCGCTGACGCGGAAACGACCAATGCCACGGGCGCTGATGGCGAAGTTGCACTCGTGGTTCTCGGCGAAGTCGCGGCGCTGCTGCTCGTTCATCACCGACAGCACGGTCTCGCGGGTCTGCTCCGGCGACATGGCGTTCTTGGTCACCGGCATGATCTTGCCGTTGACCTTCATCGACGGCGGTACGCCTGCGGTAATGAACAGGTCGGAACCACCCTTTTCCACCATCAAGCGCAGCAGCTTTTCAAATTCCATCTTTCCCGCCCGTGTTGCCTGTCAGCAGCTGCCGCATGCGCGGCAGCGTAGGTTCTTAGAAGTTTTCCGGAGTCTTGGCTTTTTCGCGGGCCGCTTCGCGACTGATCAGGCCCTTGGCCACCAGGCCCTTGAGGCACATGTCGAGGGTCTGCATGCCCAGCGAGCCACCGGTCTGGATCGCCGAGTACATCTGCGCCACCTTGTCCTCGCGGATCAGGTTACGGATCGCCGGGGTGCCGATCATGATCTCGTGGGCCGCCACGCGGCCGCCGCCGATCTTCTTCAGCAGGGTCTGCGAGATCACCGACTGCAGCGATTCGGAGAGCATCGAGCGCACCATGGATTTTTCCTCGGCGGGGAACACGTCGACCACCCGGTCGATGGTCTTGGCCGCGGAGGTGGTGTGCAGGGTGCCGAATACCAGGTGACCGGTTTCCGCGGCGGTCAGCGCCAGGCGGATGGTTTCCAGGTCGCGCATCTCACCCACCAGGATGATGTCCGGGTCTTCCCGCAGGGCCGAGCGCAGGGCTTCGGAGAAGCCGAGCGTGTCACGGTGCACCTCGCGCTGGTTGACCAGGCACTTCTTCGACTCGTGAACGAATTCGATCGGGTCTTCGATGGTGAGGATGTGGTGGTACTTGTTGTTGTTCAGGTAGTCGAGCATCGCCGCCAGGGTGGTCGACTTGCCCGAACCGGTCGGCCCGGTGACCAGTACCAGGCCGCGCGGTACGTCGGTGATCTTCTTGAACACCTCGCCCATGCCCAGCTCTTCCATGGTCAGTACCTTGGAAGGAATGGTACGGAATACCGCACCGGCACCACGGTTCTGGTTGAAGGCGTTGACCCGGAAACGCGCCACGCCCGGCACTTCGAAGGAGAAGTCGGTTTCGAGGAATTCCTCGTAATCCTTGCGCTGCTTGTCGTTCATGATGTCGTAGATCAGCGCATGCACCTGCTTGTGATCCAGCGGCGGCAGGTTGATCCGGCGTACATCGCCATCGACGCGAATCATCGGCGGCAAGCCCGCCGAGAGGTGCAGGTCCGACGCGCCTTGCTTGGCGCTGAAGGCGAGCAGCTCGGTAATATCCATGGGACTCCCCAATCACATGCAAGCAGGTAGAATGCCGCAGACCCCTGACGGGCGGGCTATAGAGCGCAAGTAATGTCCACCATAGCAGAGAATATTGCAAAGGTTCGCGAGCGTATCCGTGAGGCGGCGCAAGCCTCGCAGCGCGATTTTGCCAGCGTCGGCCTGCTCGCCGTGAGCAAGACCAAGCCGGCGGCGGCGATCCGCGAAGCGCATGCCGCCGGCCTGCGCGACTTCGGCGAAAACTACCTGCAGGAAGCCCTGAACAAACAGGCGGAACTGGCCGATCTGGACTTGATCTGGCACTTCATCGGCCCCATTCAATCGAACAAGACCAAGGCGATTGCCGAACACTTCGCCTGGGTGCACTCGGTGGATCGCCTGAAGATCGCCGAGCGCCTGGCCGCACAGCGCCCGGCGCACCTGCCGGCACTGAATATCTGCCTGCAGGTCAACGTCAGCGGCGAGGCCAGCAAATCCGGCTGCAGCCCGGAACAACTGCCCGCGCTGGCACAGGCGGTTACACAACTGCCACACCTGCGCCTGCGTGGATTGATGACAATCCCCGAGCCAACCGAGGACGCGGCCCAGCAGCATGCCGCCCTGGCTCGCCTGCGCCAGTTGCGCGATGCCCTGGATCTGCAGCTCGACACCCTGTCCATGGGCATGAGCCAGGATCTGGAGGCCGCCATCGACGAGGGCGCCACCTGGGTACGTATTGGCACCGCACTGTTCGGCGCCCGCGATTATGGCCAGCCTTGAGCCAGGCCGGTCACACTGAATAAAGGAAGCACTGAGATGAGTCACCCACGTATCGCCTTCATCGGCGCCGGCAACATGGCCGCCAGTCTGATCGGCGGCCTGCTCGCCCAGGGCATCCCGGCCAGCCATATCCGCGCCAGCGATCCGGGCGCCGAGCAGCGCGCCAAGGTTGCCAGCGAACACGGCATCGAACTGTTCGAGAGCAACGCCGAGGCCATCGCCGGCGCCGACGTGGTGGTGCTGGCGACCAAGCCGCAGGTGCTCAAGGGCGTATGCCAGGCCCTGGCGCCGAGCCTGGGCCAAGACCAGCTGATCGTCTCCATCGCCGCCGGCATCAGCTGCGCCAGCCTGAACGCCTGGCTGGGCAACGTGGCCATCGTGCGCTGCATGCCCAACACGCCGGCACTGCTGCGCCAGGGCGCCAGCGGCCTGTACGCCAACGCCGCGGTCAGCCCGGCCCAGCGCCAGCTGGCCGAGCAGCTGCTGGGCGCCGTCGGCCTGGCTCTGTGGCTGGACGAGGAACAACTGATCGACGCGGTCACCGCCGTATCCGGCAGCGGCCCGGCCTACTTCTTCCTGCTGATCGAGGCGATGACCGCCGCCGGCGAGCGCCTCGGCCTGCCGCGCGCCATCGCTGCCCAGCTGACCCAGCACACCGCCCTCGGCGCCGCACGCATGGCCACCGAGAGCAACGTCGACGCCGCCGAACTGCGCCGCCGGGTCACCTCGCCCAACGGCACCACCGAAGCAGCGATCAAAGCCTTCCAGGCCGGCGGCTTCGAAGCACTGGTACAACAGGCGCTGGACGCCGCCGCCAACCGCTCGGCCGAACTGGCCGAACAACTGGGTCAATAAGGAGCATTCATGTCCGGATTCGCCGAAGCCCTCATCTATATCATCCAGACCCTCGGCAGCCTGTACCTGCTGATCGTGCTGCTGCGCTTCATCCTGCAACTGGTGCGCGCCGACTTCTACAACCCGCTCAGCCAGTTCACGGTCAAGGCCACCCAGCCGTTGCTCAAACCGCTGCGCCGCATCATTCCCGGCTTCGGCGGGCTGGATCTGGCCTCGCTGCTGCTGGCGATCCTGGTGCAGCTGCTGCTGATGGTGGTGGTGATCCTCCTCGCCGGCGCCAACCCAGCCGCCGCCGGCCTGCTCCTGCTGGTGTGGGCGATCATCGCGGTGACCTCGCTGTTCCTGAAGATATTCTTCTTCGCCATGATCATCAGTGTGATCCTCTCCTGGGTCGCCCCCGGCAGCTACAACCCGGGCGCACAACTGGTCAACCAGATCTGCGAGCCACTGCTGGCACCGTTCCGCCGCCTGATCCCCAACCTCGGCGGCCTGGATATCTCGCCGATCTTCGCCTTCATCGCGTTGAACCTGCTCGATCGCTTCGTCATCGGCAACCTGGCGGCGATGAGCCAGATGCCGAGCCTGCTCAGCCCCTTCATCTGAATGGGCTGGTACCGCTGGGATGGCGAGGATCTGCTCCTCGACTGCCATCTGCAGCCCAAGGCCAGCAAGGATGAATTCGCCGGGCTGCACGGTGAGCGGCTGAAGATCCGCCTCACCGCACCGCCAGTGGAGGGTAAAGCCAATGCCCAGCTGCTGGCCTTCCTCGGCAAGGAGTTTGGCGTGGCCAAGAGCCAGGTCAGCCTGGAAAGCGGCGAACTCAACCGCCACAAGCGCGTGCGTATCCGTGCCCCGCAGCGTCTGCCGGCGCTGCCCGGACTGACCGATCGGTCACTCTGAGCGACCTTCAGGCCGAAGTTGTGAACGGCAGCGATTGACGCCACCACCTCCCCCCGCATAATGCAGGCATCTCCGGCAAAGCCTCGGGTATTGTCGTGGAGCAGCTCGTTGTACGTGTCGCCGCCGTCGGCGGCCACTGAACCGCCCCTATCACCGCAGGATGCGTTAGCCCAGAGGAGAGCCTGGATGAGCATGGAACGACTCAGTCAGCAGGTCGATGCCTACGTCGCCTGGAAGCGCGAGCTGATGCGCGAGATCACTCGCTACCGCAGCTGGCTGGCGCACAACCGGCTCGGCTCGGAGGCGATGGATACGCGCCTGGAGCGCGCGCTCAAGCTGCTGCGCACCGACCACATCACCCTGGCTTTCGTCGGCGAGTTCTCCCGCGGCAAGACCGAGCTGATCAACAGCCTGTTCTTCTCCGAGTACGGCCAGCGCATGCTGCCGTCGCACGCCGGGCGCACCACCATGTGCCCCACCGAGCTGTTCTTCGACCCGCGCTCGGAGCGTTCCTACATCCGCCTGCTGCCGATCGAGACCCGCGTGGCCGAGGCCAGCGTGGCGCAGTTCAAGCGCATCCCGCGGCACTGGGTGAACATCCCGCTGGATCTCAGCGACCCGGACAACATGGCCCTGGCCTTCGCCCAGGTGGCCAAGACCAAGCCGATGCCGGTGGAGCAGGCGATCCAGCTCGGCTTCCTGCCGGACATGCTGGAATCCGCCGGCAAACCCGGCCAGGTGCTGGTGCCGGCCTGGCGCCATGCCATGGTCAACTTCGACCACCCGCTGCTGCGCCAAGGCCTGCGCATCCTCGACACCCCCGGCCTGAACGCCCTCGGCAGCGAGCCGGAACTGACCCTGTCGATGCTGCCCAACGCCCAGGCCATCCTGTTCCTGCTGGCCGCCGACACCGGCGTCACCGCCAGCGACATGGCCATCTGGCAGCAGCATATCCGCCAGCTCGACGAAGACACCCAGTCCAGCCTGTTCGCCGTGCTGAACAAGATCGACGTGCTGTGGGACGACCTGGCCGGCGAGGAATACGTGCAGAAGGCCATCGGCCTGGTGCGCAACAACACCGCCAAGCAGCTCGGCATCAGCCCGGCCAACGTGCTGCCGCTGTCGGCCAAGCAGGCCCTGCTGGCCAAGGTGCGCAAGGACGAGCCGCTGCTCGCCCGCAGCCAGCTGGCCGACCTGGAAAACCTGCTGTGCGAGCGTATCGTCGCGCAGAAGGAGCGCCTGCTCGAAGAACGCGTGGTCAACCAGGTACTGGCCCTGCTCAACAACAGCCAGCACGTGCTCAACCTGCGCCTGGAGAAAGTCCGCGAGCAGCAGCAACTGCTCTGCGGCCACCAGCAGGACAACGGCCAGATGCTCTTCGAGCTGACCGCCAAGACCAAGGAAGACCACAGCCAGCACCACAAGCGTCTGCTCGGCCTGAAGACCAATCAGCGTCTGCTCAAGCGCCAGGGCGACCTGCTGCGCGCCGCGGTGCGCCCGGAGCGCCTGGAAGAACACCTGGAGCGGGTGCGCAGCGGCCTCACCGGCAGCTGGACGACCCTGGGCATCAACCAGGCGATCCTCAACTTCTTCCGCGCCGTCGGCCATGACCTCGGCAGCCTGGCCCAGGAAGCCGAGATGGCCAACAAGATGGTCGCCGCCATCTACCGCCGGCACAACGAAGAGAACCCGCTGCACGGCGTCGATGCGCCGCAGTTCAACAGCCAGCGCTACCAGCGCGAGTTGCGCCAGCTGGAGAAGAAGGCCGACCAGTTCCGCCTGCACCTGAAGACCCTGCTCACCGAGCAGCGCAGCCTGACCCGGCGCTTCTTCGCCACCCTGGTGCAGGAAGTCATCGGCCTGCACCAGCGCCTGCGCCACGAGGCCGAGCAGTGGGCCAACGATGCACTGATGCCGCTGATGCAGCACACCCTGGAACACAAGCAGATGCTGGAAACCCACATGCTGCGGCTCAAGGCCCTGGCCCAGGAAACCCAGCAGGCGCGCCAGCGCGGCGAGCAGCTGACGCGCTACATCGGCGAACTGGAAACCCAGCTCGGCCAGGCCAACGACATGCTCCGTGCCCTGCGCCGGCCAGCGCCGATCCAGCGCCAGGGCAAGGTGGTCACCCTGCCGGGCACGCCCCGCGCGCAAAGCGCCGCCGACCCCGCCTGAGCCCGACCGCAGCTAGCCTCGACCACGGCCCCCGCGCTTGCTGCCGGGGGCCGTGCTCTTTAGACTGCCGCTCTCCCCCGATCAAGAGCAGGCTCGATGCCGACTGTCTTTCCCGCAGATTCCGTAGGTCTGGTCACACCACAGACCGCGCATTTCAGCGAGCCGCTGGCGCTGGTCTGCGGCCGCAGCCTGGCCGACTACCAGCTGGTCTACGAGACCTACGGCACGCTCAACGCCACGGCCAGCAACGCCGTGCTGATCTGCCACGCGCTGTCCGGCCACCACCATGCCGCCGGCTACCATAGCGTGGATGAGCGCAAGCCCGGCTGGTGGGACAGCTGCATTGGCCCGGGCAAGCCAATCAACACCAACAAGTTCTTCGTCGTCAGCCTCAACAACCTGGGCGGCTGCAACGGCTCCACCGGCCCGTCCAGCCTCAACCCGGCCACCGGCAAGGTGTATGGCGCCGACTTCCCGGTGATGACGGTGGAAGACTGGGTGCACAGCCAGGCACGCCTGGCCGACCTGCTCGGCGTACAGCAGTGGGCCGCGGTGATCGGCGGCAGCCTCGGTGGCATGCAGGCCCTGCAGTGGAGCATCAGCTACCCCGAGCGCATCCGCCACTGCCTGTGCATCGCCTCGGCGCCCAAGCTGTCGGCGCAGAACATCGCCTTCAACGAAGTGGCACGCCAGGCCATCCTCACCGACCCGGAATTCCATGGCGGGCACTTCCAGGAGCAAGGGGTGATCCCCAAGCGCGGCCTGATGCTGGCGCGCATGGTCGGCCACATCACCTACCTGTCGGACGACGCCATGGGCGAGAAATTCGGCCGCGAGCTGAAGACCGACAAGCTCAACTACGACTTCCACAGCGTGGAATTCCAGGTCGAGAGCTACCTGCGCTACCAGGGCGAGGAGTTCTCCGGACGCTTCGATGCCAATACCTACCTGCTGATGACCAAGGCGCTGGACTACTACGACCCGGCCGCGGCCCACGGCGGCGACCTGGCCAAGACCCTGAGCGCGGCCAAGGCCGACTTCTGCCTGATGTCCTTCACCACCGACTGGCGCTTCTCGCCGGCGCGCTCGCGGGAAATCGTCGACGCCCTGCTGGCGGCGAAGAAGAACGTCTGTTACCTGGAAATCGATGCGCCGCAGGGCCACGACGCCTTCCTTATGCCGATCCCGCGTTACCTGCAGGGTTTCAGCGCCTACATGAACCGGATCGAGGTGTAAGTCATGCGTGCGGATCTGGAAATCATCCAGGAATGGATCGCCCCCGGCAGTCGCGTGCTCGACCTCGGCTGTGGCGACGGCGCCCTGCTGGCCCACCTGCGCGACCACAAGCAGGTCGGCGGCTACGGCCTGGAGATCGACCCGGAGAAGATCGCCAAGTGCATCGAGTGCGGGGTCAACGTAATCGAGCAGAACCTCGACGAAGGCCTGGGCAACTTCGCCGACAACAGCTTCGACGTGGTGGTGATGACCCAGTCGCTGCAGGCCCTGCGCTACCCGGACAAGGTGCTGGCGGAAATGCTGCGGGTCGGCAAGACCTGCATCATCACCTTCCCCAACTTCGGCCACTGGCGCTGCCGCTGGTACCTGACCACCAAGGGTCGCATGCCAGTGTCGGAGTTCCTGCCCTACACCTGGTACAACACGCCGAACATCCACTTCTGCACCTTCGCCGACTTCGAGCGCCTGTGCCACGCCCAGGGCGCGCGGGTCGAAGAGCGCCTGGCAGTGGATCACGCCCACCGGCACAACCTCGGCAGCCGGCTTTGGCCTAATCTGTTGGGAGAGATCGGCATCTATCGCGTCAGCGGCGCCGGCCTGGCCGATCACCGCGTAGCCGTCTGAACCGCCTGACGCCCCGGAGGTACACCATGCTTCGCTTCGCATCCCTGATGCTCTGCCTGCTGTTCACCCTGCCCGCTTTCGCCGAGCGCAAAGAGAGTTTCGGCGACCTCGACGTGCACTACAGCGTGTTCAACTCCAGCTTCCTGCAGCCGGACATCGCCGCCGCTGCCGGGCTGACCCGCAGCAAGACCGGCGGGGTGCTCAATGTCGCCGCGCTCAAGGCCGGCAAGAACGTGGCCGCCAAGGTCAGCGGCCAGGTGAAGAACCTGCTCGGGCAGAGTACCGAGCTGACCTTCAAGCAGGTGCCGGAAAGCGGTGCCGTGTACTACCTCGCCGAATTCCCCATGCATGAGCGCGAAGTGCTCAAATTCAGCCTCAGCGTGCAGGTCGGCGACGGCGCGCCGAATACCTTCAGCTTCGACCAGGAAGTGTTCCCAGACGAATGAAGCCGCTCACCGAACTCGTACTCGCCAGCCACAACGCCGGCAAACTCAAGGAACTCCAGGCCATGCTGGGCGACAGCGTACGCCTGCGCTCGATCGGTGAATTCTCCAGCGTCGAGCCGGAAGAAACCGGCCTGTCGTTCGTCGAGAACGCCATTCTCAAGGCGCGCAACGCTGCCCGCCTGTCCGGGCTGCCGGCGCTGGCCGACGACTCCGGCCTGGCGGTGGACTACCTCGGCGGCGCCCCCGGCATCTATTCGGCACGCTACGCCGATGGTCAGGGCGATGCGGCCAACAACGCCAAGCTGCTGGATGCCCTGAAAGACGTGCCGGACGCCGAGCGCGGCGCCCAGTTCGTCTGCGCCCTGGCCCTGGTGCGGCACGCCGACGACCCGCTGCCGATCCTCTGCGAAGGCCTGTGGCATGGCAGCATCCTGCACGCCGCCCGCGGCGAACATGGCTTCGGCTACGACCCGCTGTTCTGGGTTGCCGAGAGCAACTGCTCCAGCGCCGAGATGCCGGCCGCCGAGAAGAACCGCCTCAGCCATCGCGCCCGCGCTATGGTTCTGCTCAAGCAACGCCTGGGGCTGGCATGAACACGCCCGCCGGCGGGGGCTTCCAGCTCCCGCCCCTTGCACTGTACGTGCACATCCCCTGGTGCGTGCGCAAATGCCCGTACTGCGACTTCAACTCCCACGCCGCCGGGCCGAGCCTGCCGGAAGAGGAGTACGTCGATGCCTTGCTGGCCGACCTGGATGCCGACCTCGGCCATGTCCACCGCCGTGAACTGACCTCGATCTTCTTCGGCGGCGGCACCCCCAGCCTGTTCTCGGCCAAGGCCCTGGGCCGGCTGCTGGAAGGGGTGGAGCAGCGCGTCGGGTTTGCCGGCGATATCGAGATCACCCTGGAAGCCAACCCCGGCACCTTCGAGCAGGCCAAGTTCCGCGACTACCGCAGCCTCGGCATCAACCGCCTGTCGATCGGCGTGCAGAGCTTCCAGGAAGCCAAGCTCAAGGCCCTCGGCCGCATCCACGACGGCAGCGAGGCGATCCGCGCCGCCGACATGGCGCGCAATGCCGGCTTCGACAACTTCAACCTCGACCTGATGCACGGCCTGCCCGAGCAGAGCATCGAGGACGCCCTGTTCGACCTGCGCACCGCCATCGACCAGCAGCCCACGCACCTGTCCTGGTACCAGCTGACCATGGAGCCCAACACGGTGTTCTGGAGCCAGCCGCCAGTGCTGCCGGAAGACGACCTGCTGTGGGACATCCAGGAGGCCGGCCAGGCCCTGCTGGCCGCCGAGGGCTACGCCCAGTACGAGGTTTCCGCCTACGCCCAGAGCGGCCGCGCTGCGCGGCACAACCTCAACTACTGGACCTTCGGCGACTTCCTCGGCATCGGCGCCGGCGCCCACGCCAAGCTGAGCAGCCCGGACGGACACATCCTGCGCAGCTGGAAGACCCGCCTGCCCAAGGATTACCTGGCCACCACCAAGGCCTTCCAGGCCGGCAGCCGGGCGCTCGACGCCGAGGAGCTGCCCTTCGAGTTCCTGATGAACGTGCTGCGCCTCACCAACGGCGTGCCCGCGGCCCTGTTCAGCCAGCGCACCGGCCTGCCGTTGGCGCAACTGGCCGCAGCGCGGCGCGAAGCCGAATCGCGCAAGCTGCTGCTGGACGACCCCGAACGCCTGGTCGCAACCCGCGAAGGCCAGCTGTTCCTCAACGACCTGCTGCAGCATTTCCTGCCCTGACCCCCACTCCCGCCGCCCCTCGCCGTGACGCGCTTGGCAGCCGTGCCGCTGCGGCGCCGGCCGCACCTATACTGAGTGATCCAGCCCCGCTCGCTCAGGAACCACCATGAAACGCTCCACTACCCTGCGTCTTGGCGTCTCGGCCCTGCTGGTCGCCCTGACCCTTCCCCTCCTCGCCCAGGCCGGTACCTATGGCTCGGAACGCCGCCAGGATCGCCGCAGCGACCGCTACGACGCCCGCGACAACCGCCAGAGCGGCCGCGAGGAAGCCCGCGATCTCAAGCAGGAATGCCTCGACTCGGAAGACAGCCGCATGGACTGCCGCCAGCTCAAGCGCAGCACCAAGCAGGACACCCGCCAGGAATCGCGCGCGATTCGCCGCGACGACTGACCTCCCGCTCAGCCCGCCGCCCCGGCAGGCGGGCGGAAACCATGGCGCAGCCGAAATGTGAGCTGCCCCAGCGGTTTTTCAAGCGAACCTCCGGCACAGTGGCGCAACGCCACAGTCACGCTTTGCATTCGTGCCCCGACTAGGGTGCAATGGCCGCCTCACACCCCGCCCCAAGGACTTCCGATGGATCTGCTGCTCGACCTGATCGCCACCCTGTCGCGCTGGTGCCGCGGTCACCTGTACGACATTTCCCTGGCCATCATGGCCACCCTGTTCGTGCTGTTCGGGCCCGGCATCAATGCCTGGGTACAGCGCTCCATCGGCGGCTTCAACTTCTTCCTGCGCACCCTGATCTTCGTCCTGGTCTGCGCGGTCGGCTACGGCCTGGCCATCGTCTTCCTCACCCCCTGGCTGTCCCATGGGCTGGGTTATTTCAACAACTTCACCCTGGCGCCGGTGCTGCTACTAGTCTTCTTCCTGATCGGCGTACTGGCCGACCGCAGCTGATCCCCGCCGGCACCTCCGTGCGGGCCAGCCGCCCGCCCACGGAGGAGCCATGATGAAACCCCTCAAGCACCTGTATCTGTACTTCCACGACGGCCAACGTCTGGCTCTGCGCTTTCCCCAGCAGAACGAAGACCCGGCGGTGATCGCCCGGGCCTTGCGCAAACAGCTCGAATCGCCTTATCTGAGCATCGAGGTGGACGGCGACCTGCTGATGATCCCGCGCGAGAGCATCAAGTACCTGCAGATCTGCCCGATGCCCATGGCGCTGCCCGAGCTGACCATCCAGGGCGCGCAGGTGATCGACTAGAACAACAAGAGCTGTCCCCGATCCACGGAGGCACCATGAAGCGCATCGCCCCCCTGTTGCTGATCCTCGCCAGCCTGCTCAGCCCCGGAGCCCTGGCGGAAACCGTTGCCCGCGAAGGCCACCGGGCCATGCTGCCGGGCGCCGACTAGGCACAGCAGGCCAAGCCGGGCCGCTGCCAGGGCTGCGGCCACAGGCAGCTGCGCCGCAGCGAAAGCGGCTAGCACCTCTCGACGCTATCGCTAATCCGTCTAACCCCCCCACCCCCGCCGATGTAGATTGAAAGCAACGAAGCGATAGAGGAGAAGGGTATGCAAGTGTCCGGGTATAGCAGCAACCTGCCGCTCTCGACCCAGGTCATCAACAAGTACGGCCCGACCAGTCCCGAACAGGTAAACAAGGTCGTCGACGCTGCTTCAGACCGAGTGGACGAGCGCCAGGCAAGCAACGAACTGAGCCAGGCCACCAAGCGTGACGCCGCCGCACAGATCTACAGCGCCAACACCCAGCAACGGCAAATCGAGACCTATCTGGCGGTAGCCAGCGAAAGTGAAGTCGACAGCCAGCCGAGTCCGTTGGAGACCGCTACGGAACTGCGCGAGGCGCAACAGCGCTACGACCGGGCGCAGAACATCGACGATCTACCCAGCCGCCCCGAGCGGCCTGAGAACCAACCGGTATATCCGGAGCAACATGTTGAAACCCGTGCCTGACTGCTAAACGACAGCGCACAAAAAAGCCGCCCGTAGGCGGCTTTTTCTTTGGCCTGAACTCTTGCTTAGAGTTGCGGGCCGGCGTTGCGGATGGCGTCGGAGACGTCGAACTTCTTGAAGTTCTCGACGAACTGCTGGGCCAGGCCCTTGGCCGCTTCGTC